>NZ_CP085344.1:2969092-3292534 GCF_020618415.1 Cupriavidus sp. MP-37
TTTTTCAATCTCGGCATGATGGCCCCCAAGCAGGATGTCGGGGACCCGCACGCCTTCGTATTCTTCCGGCCGGGTGTAATGCGGGCAATCCAGCAGGCCATTGACAAAGCTGTCCTGCACCGCCGACTGCGCGTCGCCCAGCACGCCAGGCAGGTGGCGCACCACCGCGTCGATCAGCGCCATCGCCGGCAGTTCGCCGCCCGACAGCACGAAATCGCCGAGGCTGATTTCCTCGTCGACGCGGCGGTCGATCAGCCGCTGGTCGATCGCCTCGTACCTGCCGCACAGCAGCACCAGGCCCGGCCGCTGCGCCAGCTCCATGACCTTGGCATGCGTCAGCGTCTTGCCTTGCGGCGACATCAGCACCACATGCGGCTGCGGCACGCCGGCCTGCGCCTGCGCCGCCACCGCGGCATCGATGGCGTCGTCCAGCGGCTTGGCCAGCATCACCATGCCGGGACCGCCGCCATAGGGCCGGTCATCGATGGTGCGGTAGTTGTCGACGGTGAAATCACGCGGATTCCAGCTGCGCAACGCATACCGCTGCTGCTTGGCCGCCCGGCTGGTAATGCCCCAGTCGGTCAGCGCGCGAAACATTTCGGGAAACAGCGTGATCACGTCGAACTGCATCCGCTCCCTCCCTTCCTTATTTCGCAACTGCTAGTAATCGAGCCCCCAGTCCACCACGATGCGCTTGCCGGCGGTATCCACCGTGCGCAGGAACGCGTCGACAAAGGGAATCAGCCGTTCGCCGGCCTTGCCGTCGGGCTGCACGAAGGCAACCTGCAGGATCTGGTGGGCACCGTTGTCGATCAGCCCGGACACTTCGCCCAGCAACTCGCCTTGCTCGTTGCTGACGCTGCAGCCGATCAGGTCGACCCAGTAAAACTCATTGTCTTCCGGCGCCGGAAAATCCGCGCGCCGGATCCACACGCGACGGCCACGCAGCGCTTCCGCAAGATTGCGGTCGGCCACGCCGGCAGCCTGCGCCACCACGGTGCCGCTGTGCTCGCGCGACTGCGCGATCTTCACGCAGACGGGCTCGGCCCGCGCCGCGTCGGCCGCCACCAGCCCTGACTGGGGCGGGCTCAGCAGCCACCAGCGGCGGGCGTGCAGCAGCGCCGACGCGTCGTCGGCATGCGGCTGGACCTTGATCCAGCCACGGATGCCATAGGCAGCGCTGACATAGCCCACCTCCACCAGGTCTTCTGGCAGCGGCTCGGCGTACAGCAGCGCCGCAAGCAACCTGAGCGCCTTGGCGGGCTCGCCCTGCGGCCGGCTCATGGGCCGGTTCAGTGGCGGCCGCGTCGGCCGCCCGGCGTCCTGCTTTCGCTCAGTCACGGGTGCGCGTGGTCCAATGCAAACGCGCCCCGCCGGTTACGGCAGGGCGCGTTGCAGGCGGCAATCAGGCAGCAGCCTTGGCGCCTTGCTTGACCAGGCGGGCAACGGTCGGCGACAGCTGGGCGCCGACGCCTTGCCAGTAGGCCAGGCGGTCTTGCGACAGGCGCAGGCCTTCTTCACCTTCGGCAGCCAGCGGGTTGTAGAAACCAACGCGCTCGATGAAACGACCATCGCGACGGTTGCGCGAGTCGGTGGCGACGATGTTGAAGAACGGGCGCTTCTTGCTGCCGCCGCGAGCCAGACGGATAACGACCATGGAATGATTCCTCAGAAAACGGGGTGTTCAAGGGCGTTCGAACACGAAACGCAAGAGTATAGCCCAATTCCCGAGGCCAAACAAACACTTAGGCAGTTGACGCGTGAACGCGGCGCAGGCATCGTGGCAAAAACCGCGACAGGAGGCCACACATGCGCCCCGCTCTGCACTTCATGCTTGGCATGGTACCGCGTACGCTGCTGGCCGTCATGGTCCTGGCAGCGAGCCAGCCCGCGCTGGCGGCGCTGCCGCTGGACCAGCTGCGCCTGCCGCCGGGTTTCCGCATCGAAGTGCTGACTGACGACGTGCCGGGCGCGCGCGCCATGGCGATGTCGCCATCCGGCACGCTGTTCGTGGGATCGCGCAGCGAGGGCAAGCTCTATGCGGTCAGCGATGCGCTCGGCACGCGCCCGCGGGTGCGCACCGTCGCCACCGGCTTGCGCAATCCGCTCGGCGTGGCATTCCATGACGGCAGCCTGTATGCGTCCTCGGTGTCGAAGATCGTGCGGCTCGACCAGATCGAGGCCCGCCTCGACCAGCCGCCCGCGCCCAGGGTGGTGAGCGACCGCTTCCCGTCGGACGGCCACCACGGTGGCAAATTCATCGGCTTCGGCCCTGACGGCTACCTGTATGTGGCCACCGGCGCCCCCTGCAACGTGTGCGAGCCCGACGAAAGCCGCTACGCCAATATCGTCAGGATCAAGCCGGATGGCACCGGACTGCAGGTGGTGGCGCGCGGCGTGCGCAACACTGTCGGCTTCGACTGGCATCCCGCCACGCGCGAACTGTGGTTTACCGACAACGGCCGCGACCGCATGGGCGACGACGTGCCCGACGACGAACTGAACCGCGTCACCGCGCCCGGGCAGCATTTCGGCTACCCCTACTGCCATGCCGGCAACGTCGCCGACCCGGAATACGGCAGCAAGCGCCCGTGTTCCGAATTCGTGCCGCCAGTGGCCCGCCTGGGCGCGCATGTCGCCGCGCTCGGCATGCGCTTCTACACCGGCACGCAATTCCCGCCGGACTACCGCAACAACGTCTTCATCGCCGAACACGGCAGCTGGGACCGCAGCGAGCCATCCGGCTACCGGGTGGTCCGCGTGGTGCTGGACAGCGCGGGCAAGGCGGTACGCCAGGAGGTGTTCGCGCAAGGCTGGCTGCGCGGCGGCAGGGCCTGGGGCCGCCCCGCCGATGTGCTGGTCGCGCCGGACGGTTCGCTGCTGGTCAGCGACGACCATGCGGGGGCGATTTACCGCATCCGCTACCAGCCCTGAATCCGCCTGAAAGCCCCGTCCGGCGGGGCTTTGTGCAGGCGAAACAATCCGTTACACCGGTAACGGGATTGGCATAGGCGCCCCGATGCCCCATGCGTACCATGAACCCATCTTCCAACAGCAACACAGCGCGACAGGACCCTGGGAATCCGCATGCTCACCCGCTCTCTCCTGCGCGACCTGGTGGCTGGCATCCTGGTGGCCTCGGGCCTGGTCGGCGCGGTAGCCGCCAGCCATGCCCAGGTCGCGTTCTGGCAACAAGTCCGTTCCGATGGCCGGCCCGCCCGGATCCAGACCGGAGATGGCTGGCAGATGGCCAGCGTGCGCGCCGAAAGCCGTGAACACGTGCAGGCGCAGATCGACCGGATGGAGGCGCGCGCCCGGGCCGACGACCGCCTCAGCGGCCGCCGCGCCGCGCTGACCGGCGCCCGCGACGACAACCGCGGCCGCGGCCCGGAACGCAATCCCCCCAACGAGGCCCGCAGCGAGCCGCGCCAGGGCCAGATCGGGCCTGGCTGGCAGGCGCGCGGCCGCGACCACGGCCGCTGATAGCAGCCGACGCCGCTTCCCTGGCGGCCGAATACCGCGCCGCGCCCCTCGCTGCGGAACTCCGCCCCCGCCCGGCCTGTCTCTACTTAAGTGTGTGCCCCGCTTCCGGGCGCGCGCACAGGCTGCCGCCCGGCGCTGTCCGGGGCTCACAGCGTGCCGTCATGTGCGGACGGCAATCGAACTGACCTGCCTCTGCCCGACACCTCCTGCCGGGACCCGACCAAGACGGCCCGGGCGCAGCCTCCAGAATGACAATAATTCTGTGAGGTTTTGTCATGTCACCCCTGCTTAGCGACCTGGCCGAACACGCGGGCCAGCTCTCGCTGTCGATCCTGTTCATGGGCATCCTGACCCTGGTTCTCTACAGCGAAACCCATATCAGCGAGCACGCTTCCGCCTTTATCCGCGGCCTGATTGCCGGCGGCTGGCATTAGCGCCGCTGCCTGCGCCTTTTGACGCACCTCCCTTCCCTGCGCTGACTGCCGGCGTACAATGTGGGCCGGCCGGTACCCTTGTGCCGCCACTTCCGTGCCGGCGCAACGCCGGCCTGCATCCCAGGCCTGAAACCATCTTTCCGACCATGCCCGCAGCCACGCCAGCCAACCACGCCTCTCCGCTCGCCGCGCCGTCCGCGCGCGGCAAATCGAAGCTGCTGACCGTGGCGCTGGCGTTCCTGTTCGGCAGCCTGGGCGCGCACCGCTTCTACCTGGGCGGCCTGCGCGACCGGTATGGCTGGGCACACCTGCTGGCGCTGCTGGCGGGCGTCATCGGCGTGGCCTCGATGGCCACCGGCGCGGGCAGCCCGGCACTGAACTGGACCTTTGCCGTAGCCGGCGGCATTTCCGTCATCAGCGCCTTCCTGGCAGCCATCGTCTACGGGCTGCGCCCGGACGACCGATGGGATGCCCGCTTCAACCCGCACGGCAAACCCACGCGCTCGGGCTGGCCGGTGGTGATCCTGGTGATCCTGTCGCTGCTGATCGGTACCGGCCTGCTGATGGCGGGGCTGGCCATCAGCTTCCAGACCTTCTTCGAAGCGCAGGTCGAGGCCGCGCGCGAACTGTCGCAGTAAGCGCCCGCGCAGCAGGCGCCCGCGCACTCGGCGCCCGGCGCAGCGCTTGTGCGCGGTCAACGCGGCCGCAATCGTCGGTTTCCCTTTCTGCCAATTCGCCCATACTGGTAGAGCCGTCCGATCCTGGCGGCGCGACGCGCGGCGCGGCCACGGCCCGGCAGCGCAAAGGAGCAAGAATCGACATGCCAAGCTATGAGGAAGGACGCCTGGCGGCGATCGCCGTCCGGCTGGCGCTGTCCTCGGGACTGCCGCCATCGAGCGCCAAGGCGGCGCTGGAACTCGCCAGCAGCATGATCGGCGACCAGCAGGCCACGGCAGCCGCCCTGAAGGCTCAGAACAGCGAACCCTGCGGATCGTCCTTGCCGCTGGGGCCCGCCGCCGGCGGGCGAAAACGGGAAGTATCCAGTTCAAACCGGTTGTAGCGGAAGCCGAGCCGTTCGGCGGCCTTGTAAAAGCGCTGGCGCAGCAAGTCCGCCCACACGCCGGTCCCGCGCATGCGCGTGGCAAAGCTGGCATCGTAGGCTTTGCCTTCGCGCATGTCCCGCACGCGGTTCATGACGCGTTCGGCGCGGTCGGGGAAGTGCGCCTGCAGCCATTCCTCGAACAGCGGCCGGACCTCCCACGGCAGCCGCAGCACGATGTAGTTCGCATAGACGGCGCCCGCCTCGCGCGCCGCTTCCAGCACACGTTCCAGATCGGGTTCGGTGATGAAGGGGATCACCGGGGCAATGCTGACCCCGACCGGGATGCCGGCGTCGGTGAGCGTGCGGATGGTGCGCAGCCGGCGCGACGGCGTGGCCGCGCGCGGTTCGAGCGTGCGCGCAATGCCAGCGTCGAGCGTGGTGATGGTGAGTGCCGCCACTGCCAGCCGCTTGGCCGCCATCGGCGCGAGCAGGTCGATATCGCGCTCGATCAGCGACGACTTGGTGATCAGCGCCACCGGGTGGTCGCATTCGTGCAGCACTTCCAGCAGGCGGCGCGTGATGCGCTGTTCACGTTCGATCGGCTGGTACGCGTCGGTGTTGACGCCCAGCGCGATGGTCTCGCAGCGGTATGACGGCCGCGCCAGCGTCTCGCGCAGGCGCTCGGCGGCATTGGTCTTGGCATAGAGCTGGGTTTCGAAGTCCAGCCCCGGCGACAGGTCCAGGTAGGCGTGCGTCGGCCGCGCGAAGCAATAGATGCAGCCATGCTCGCAGCCGCGGTAGGGATTGAGCGAAACGTCGAACGGAACATCCGGCGAGGCATTGCGCGTCAGCACCGAGCGGGCGCGCTCGACATGGACTTCAGTGCGCAATGGCGGCAGTGGCGCGTCGTCCGCGCCCGCGATGGCTTCTGGCGCCGCAGCGGTGTCTTCCGGCACCGGGCCCCAGCCGTCGTCGAACGCCTCGCGCTGGTCGCGCTCGAAACGCCCCTGCAGGTTGCTGACGGCCCCCCGCCCCTTGCGCGCCACGGGCGGGCGCGCGCCGGCCTGCGGCGCCTGCGCGTCCGGGTCGGCCTCGCGCCGCGTGGCGCTGGCGAGGGGTCTGGCGGGGGATTTGGGTTTTGGCGGGGGGCGCTCCATGCTCTGGCCTTTGGTCACGCGGCCTGGCTCTTCTCCTCGACCGAGATGGCCAGTGTCTCCTTGATCTCTTCCATCACGACATAACTCTTCGACTGCGCGGCGCCCGGCAGCTGCAGCAGGATATCGCCCAGCAGCCGGCGGTACTCGCCGATCTCGCGGATGCGCGCCTTGATCAGGTAGTCGAAATCGCCCGACACCAGGTGGCATTCCAGCACTTCCGGAATGCGCAGCACCTCGCGGCGGAACTGCTCGAACATATTGCCCGACTTGTTGCCCAGCGAGATCTCGACGAATACGAGCAGTGCACTGCCGAGCAGCGCCGGGTTGAGCCGTGCGTAGTAGCCCATGATGACACCATCGCGCTCCAGGCGCTTGACGCGCTCGATGCACGGCGTGATGGTCAGCCCGACCGCCTCGGCCAGGTCTTTCATCGACATCCTGCCGTCGCTTTGCAGCGCGGTCAGGATCTTGCGGTCGAGCCGGTCGAGCGTGCGCTGGGGCTGGCGACTCGTTCTCATGAGTTTTTCCTGTTTTCCTGAGAAATTCGGTAACTATGACTGGAATGCATTCAATAGTATAGAGACAAATCCTCTATACCCTAGTCATCGCAGTTGGAGCCCCCGAACATGCGCGTTCTCGTACTTGGCAGTGGCGTGATTGGCGTCACCAGTGCGTGGTACCTGGCCAAGGCCGGTCACGAAGTGACCGTGGTCGACCGCGAGGCCGGCCCGGCGCTCGGCACCAGCTTTGCCAACGCGGGCCAGATCTCGCCCGGCTACGCGTCGCCGTGGGCCGCGCCCGGCGTGCCGCTCAAGGCGATCAAGTGGATGTTCCAGGAACACGCGCCGCTCAGCATCCGCCCGGACGGCACGCTGTTCCAGCTGCAATGGATGTGGCAGATGCTGCTGAACTGCAGCGCCGGGCGCTATGCCGTCAACAAGGAGCGCATGGTGCGGCTGGCCGAGTACAGCCGCGACTGCATCCGCGCGCTGCGCGCGGAAACCGGCATTGCCTACGAAGGCCGCCAGCAAGGCACGCTGCAGGTGTTCCGCACCGACGGGCAATTGCACGGCGCGGCCAAGGACATCGCGGTGCTGGAGCAGGCCGGGGTTCCCTACCAGTTGCTTTCGCGCGAAGAACTCGCCGCGAGCGAACCGGCGCTGGCCGCCGTCCGCCACAAGCTGGCCGGCGGCCTGCGCCTTCCCAATGACGAAACCGGCGACTGCGCGCTGTTCACGCAACGCCTGGCCAACATGGCGAGCACGCTCGGCGTCCGCTTCCTGTATAACCGCTCGATCGACGGCCTGATGAGCCAGGGCGATGCCGTTACCGGCGCCGTGGTCAATGGCGAGCCGATGTCGGCCGACCTGGTAGTGGTGGCGCTCGGGAGCTGGTCGACGCAGCTGGTCAAGCCGTTCCTGCGCGGCATGTCCAACCTGCCGGTGTATCCGCTCAAGGGCTTCTCGATCACCGTGCCGCTCAGCGATCCCTCGCGCGGCCCGGTCTCGACGGTGCTGGACGAGACCTACAAGGTGGCGCTGACGCGCTTCGACGACCGCATCCGCGTGGGCGGCATGGCGCAGATCGTCGGCTATGACCGCAGCCTCGACCCGGCCAAGCGCCGCACGCTCGAGCATGTGGTGACCGACCTGTTCCCGGGCGCCGGCGATGTCAGCCAGGCCACCTTCTGGACCGGCCTGCGCCCGATGACGCCGGACGGCACGCCCATCGTCGGTCCGACCCAGGTGCGCGGCCTGTGGCTGAACACCGGCCACGGCACGCTGGGCTGGACCATGGCCTGCGGCTCGGGCAAGCTGCTGTCGGACCTGGTGTCGGGCAAGTCGCCGGCGATCCGCGCCGACGACCTGTCGGTCAGCCGCTACCTGAAGCCGGCGCGCCATCACCTGGCGCCGCGCCCGGCGGCCGCCTGACACAAGCGCGGTACCCGGCAACGAAAAGGGCGACCTGTGCAGGTCGCCCTTTTTCTATCGGCGCACCGCGCGCGCCGCGCGCAACGATCAGAACTGCTCGGCGCTCAACGCATTGACCGGCGCCCCGCCGCTGACCACCGCATCGCGCAATGCCGATGCCTGCGACAGGATGTGCTCGGCAAAGAAATGCGCGGTGGCGATCTTGGCATCGTGGAAGGCCGGATCGTCGGCGCGCTTGGCGTCCGCCGCCAGCATGGCGCGGCCGAACTGCCAGCCGGAGAATACGATGCCGCACAGCTTCAGGTAAGGCACGCTGCCGGCGAACACCGCGTTCGGGTCCGACTTGGCGTTGGCCACCACGAATTCGACCACGGCTTCCAGCGCAGCACGGCCCTTCGCCAATTGCGCCTGCACCGCGGTGAACGCAGCGCCGCCGTGCCGGCCCAGCGCGGCCTCGGTCTCGGCGATCTGCGCGCAGATCGCGCGGGCGACCGCGCCGCCGTCGCGCACGGTCTTGCGGCCGACCAGGTCGTTGGCCTGGATTGCCGTGGTGCCCTCATAGATCGGCAGGATGCGGGCGTCGCGGTAGTGCTGCGCCGCGCCGGTTTCCTCGATAAAGCCCATGCCGCCATGCACCTGCACGCCGAGGCTGGTGACATCGATCGACAGCTCGGTGCTCCAGCCCTTCACCACCGGCACCATGAACTCGTAGAACGCCTGGTTGTGCCGGCGCACGGCTTCGTCGGGATGCTGGTGCGCCGTGTCGCTGGCAGCCGCGGCGACGTACGCCACCGCGCGCGCGCCTTCGGTCAGCGCGCGCATGGTCATCAGCATGCGCTTGACGTCGGGATGGTGGATGATGGTCACCGCCTCGCGCGCCGAGCCATCGACGGGGCGGCTCTGCACGCGCTCGCGCGCGTAGGCCACCGCCTGCTGGTAGGCGCGCTCGGACACCGCGATGCCCTGCATGCCGACCGAGAAACGCGCCGAGTTCATCATGATGAACATGTACTCGAGGCCGCGGTTCTCTTCGCCGACCAGCGTGCCGATCGCGCCGCCATGGTCGCCGAACTGCAGCACCGCCGTCGGGCTCGCCTTGATCCCGAGCTTGTGCTCGATCGAGACGCAATGCACGTCGTTGCGCGCCCCGGTGCTGCCATCGGCATTGACCAGGAACTTGGGCACGATGAACAGCGAGATGCCCTTCACGCCCTCGGGCGCATTGGGGGTGCGGGCCAGCACGAGATGGACGATGTTCTGCGCCATGTCGTGCTCGCCGTAGGTGATGAAGATCTTGGTGCCGAACACCTTGTAGGTGCCGTCGCCCTGCGGCTCGGCGCGGGTGCGCACCGCGGCCAGGTCCGAGCCCGCCTGCGGCTCGGTCAGGTTCATGGTGCCGGTCCACTCGCCCGAGATCAGCCTGGGCAGGAAGGTGGCCTTCTGATCGTCGGAACCTGCCGTCAGCAGCGCCTCGATGGCGCCGTCGGTCAGCAGCGGGCACAGCGCGAACGACAGGTTCGCGGTGTTCAGCATCTCGTTGCACGCCGTGGCGATCAGCTTGGGCAGTCCCTGGCCGCCGAATTCCTGCGGATGCAGCACGCCTTGCCAGCCGCCCTCGCCGAACTGGCGGAAGGCTTCCTTGAAGCCGGGCGTGGTGGTGACCACGCCATCCTTCCAGCTGCTCGGATCCAGGTCGCCGGCGCGGTTCAGCGGCGCGACCACCTGCTCGTTGAACTTGGCGGCCTCGTCGAGCACGGCCTCGGCGGTCTCGGGGGTGGCTTCTTCGAAGCCAGGCAGCTGGCTGACGGCCTCAAGGCCTGCCAGCTCGTTCATGACGAACAGCATGTCCTTGATCGGCGCACGGTAGGTCATCGATGTCTCCCAACATGTATGAAAAAGCCGTTCGCGGGTCGCCCCCGGAACGGCTCGTTGCTTGCTGCCTGCTGTTACCCGTGCCGGCCGCAGCGCGGCCGGCACGGCCGGCGCGGCATCAGCCCAGTGCTGCCACCAGCTCCGGCACCACGGTGTTCAGGTCTCCCACCAGGCCGTAGTCGGCCACCGAGAAGATCGGGGCTTCGGCATCCTTGTTGATCGCGACGATCACCTTGGAGTCCTTCATGCCGGCCAGGTGCTGGATCGCGCCCGAGATACCGACGGCGATATACAGCTGCGGCGCGACGATCTTGCCGGTCTGGCCGACCTGGTAGTCGTTCGGCACGAAGCCGGCGTCGACCGCGGCGCGCGACGCGCCCAGCGCGGCGTTGAGCTTGTCGGCCAGCGGCGTCAGCACCTTGGTGTAGTTCTCGCCCGAGCCCACGCCACGGCCACCCGAGACGATGATCTTGGCGGCGGTCAGTTCCGGACGGTCGCTCCTGGCCACTTCGCGCGAAACGAATTGCGAAACGCCCGCGTCGGCCACGGCCGGCAGGGTCTCGACGGCAGCCGAGCCACCTTCGGCAGCGGCGGCGTCGAAGGCCGTGCCGCGCACGGTGATGACCTTGATCTTGTCTTCCGACTTGACGGTGGCGATGGCGTTGCCGGCGTAGATCGGGCGCTCGAAGGTGTCAGGCGCGTCGACCTTGGAGATTTCCGAGATCTGGGCCACGTCCAGCTTGGCGGCGACGCGCGGCAGGATGTTCTTGCCGTACGGGGTGGCCGGGGCCAGGATGTGCGAGTAGTCGTTGGCGATGGCCAGCGCCTGCTCGGCCACGTTTTCGGCCAGGCCGTCGCCAAAGTACGGTGCGTCGGCCAGCAGGACCTTGGTCACGCCGGCGATCTTGGCGGCGGCGTCAGCCGCGGCCTTGGCGTTGGCACCGGCCACCAGCACGTGCACGTCGCCGCCGCACTGGGCTGCGGCGGTCACGGTGTTGAGCGTGGCGCCCTTGATCGATTGATTGTCGTGTTCAGCAATGACGAGTGCAGTCATGTTATTTCTCCCCCGCGCTCTCAGATAACCTTGGCTTCGTTCTTCAGCTTCTGCACCAGCGTCGCGACGTCCGGCACCATCACACCCGCGCTGCGCTTGGGCGGCTCGACCACTTTCAGGGTCGACAGGCGCGGCTTGACATCGACGCCGAGATCTTCCGGCTTGACGATATCCAGCGGCTTCTTCTTCGCCTTCATGATGTTCGGCAGCGTGACGTAGCGCGGCTCGTTCAGGCGCAGGTCGGTGGTGACCACTGCCGGCAGCGTGAGCGACAGCGTTTCCAGGCCGCCGTCGACTTCACGGGTGACCGAGGCCTTGCCGTCGGCCACCACCACCTTCGAGGCGAACGTGGCTTGCGGCAGGCCAGCCAGCGCGGCCACCATCTGGCCGGTCTGGTTGGAGTCGTCGTCGATGGCCTGCTTGCCCAGGATCACCAGTTGCGGCTGTTCCTTGTCGATCAGCGCCTTCAGCAGCTTGGCCACGGCCAGCGGTTGCAGGTCTTCGTTCGATTCCACCAGGATGCCGCGGTCGGCACCGATGGCCATCGCGGTGCGCAGGGTTTCCTGGCACTGCGTGACGCCGCACGACACGGCGACCACTTCGGTAACCACGCCGGCTTCCTTCAGGCGCACGGCCTCTTCCACGGCGATTTCGTCGAAGGGGTTCATGCTCATCTTCACGTTGGCCAGATCGACGCCCGAACCGTCCGCCTTGACGCGGACCTTGACGTTGTAATCCACCACCCGCTTGACTGCGACGAGTACTTTCATGCGCTCACTCCACTGATAGCTGATAGTCAGAAATTTTGTTCGCTCGTCATTATAACCACCGGGTTGGCGGCTCTCCTATTTTTCGAACGATCGTACTATTTTATCGGCAAAATGATGCCGGGCATAGGCCCGGCACCCTTTTTACCGGTTCGGAGATTGTGCCGCAAAGCCAGGCCGGCTGGCCTCGTCCGATTGGATGAAACCCTCGAGTGACGCCGGCTTACCAGGCGGTGATGACCGACTCCTTGAAGGTCGATGTGACGTATTGCTTGATTTCCGGCGAATGGTAGGCCTTCACCAGCTTGGCCACCCAGGGCTTGCCCTTGTCGGCTTCGCGGATCGCGATCAGGTTGGCGTACGGCCCCTTCGGACCTTCCATGGCGATCGCGTCCCTGGTCGGCGACAGGCCGGCCGATTCGGCGTAGTTGCCGTTGATCGCCGCGGCGTCGAGGTCATCGAGCGAACGCGGCAGCTGCGCGGCGTCTAGTTCGACGATGCGGATCTTCTTCGGGTTCTCGGCGATGTCCAGCGGCGTCGCCTTCAGGCCGGCGTTGGGCTTGAGCTTGATCACGCCCTTGCTCTGCAGCAGCAACAGGCCGCGGCCACCGTTGGTGGGGTCGTTGGGCACGCCGACGCGCGCACCCTGCTTGAGCTGGTCGAGCGACTTGATCTTCTTCGAATACACGCCCATCGGGAAGGTCACCGTGTAGGCGATATGCGTGAACTTGTAGCCGCGGTCCTTGATCTGGGCTTCCAGGTACGGCAGGTGCTGGTAGCTGTTGGCGTCGAGGTCGCCGGCGGCGAGCGCGGCGTTGGGCTGGATGTAGTCGCTGAACTCGACCACCTGGATGTTGAGGCCGTCCCTGGCGGCGACCTTCTTCACCTGTTCCATGATCTGCGCGTGCGGGCCGCCGGTGACGCCGATCTTGATCGGCTTGTCCTGGGCGATCGCGCCGGTGGCCAGCGAGGCGCCGAGGGCGGCGCCGAGCATCCATTGCAGCAGGTTGCGACGTTGCATGATGTGCGTTCCTATCTCAATAAAGTCTTGGGTTCAGCGGTGGCTGATGCGGCGGACCAGCCAGTCGCCGAAGCTCTGCACCGCCTGCACGAACACGATCAGGATCACCACCACCGCCACCATCACCTCGGTGATGTAGCGCTGGTAGCCATAGCGGATGCCCAGGTCGCCCAGGCCGCCGCCGCCGATCGCGCCGGCCATGGCCGAGTAGCCGACCAGGCTGACGAAGGTGATGGTCAGGCCGGCGACGATGCCGGGCATGGCCTCGGGCAGCAGCACCTTCCACACGATCTGGCGCGTGGTGGCGCCCATCGACTGCGCCGCCTCGACCAGGCCCTTGTCGACCTCGCGCAGCGCGCTTTCGACCAGCCGCGCGATAAACGGGATCGCCGCGATGGTCAGCGGCACGATCGCCGCGGTGGTGCCGATCGACGAGCCGACGATAAAGCGCGTGAACGGGATCACCACCACCAGCAGGATGATGAACGGGATCGAGCGCACCGCGTTGACCACCACGCCGATGGTGCGGTTGAACAGCGGGTGCGACAGCACGCCGCCGCGGTTGGTCAGGTGCAGCAGCACGCCCAGCGGCACGCCCAGCAGCGCGCCGACCACGCCCGAGATCGCCACCATCAGCAGGGTCTCGTTGAACGAGGTCAGGAACAGGTCAAACATTTCAGACCACATGCTCGAACTCCTCCACCACGACGCCTTGCGCCTGCAGGTATTCCATCGCCGCCTTCACATCGGCCAGTTCGCCCGTGGCCATGATCGCCAGCGAGCCGAAGGCCTGGCCCTGGATCTCGTCGATATGGCCGTGCAGGATGTTGAAATCCAGCCCGTAGCGGCGGATCGCCTGCGCCAGCACCGGCTGGTCGACACCCTCGCCGGTGAAGGCGAGCCGGTAGACGTGGTCGCGCCCGTTGCCGAGCCGGCTTTCGACGCGCTTGAGCACGCTCGCCGGCAGTTCCTGCGAGATGACGTCGCCGATCATGGCGCGCGTGACCTCGTGCTGCGGGCGCAGGAACACGTCGATCACGCGGCCGGTCTCGACCACCTGGCCGGCTTCGAGCACGGCCACGCGGTCGCAGACCTGTTTGATGACTTCCATCTGGTGCGTGATCATGACGATGGTCAGGCCCAGTTCGCGGTTGATCTGCTTGAGCAGGTCCAGGATGGAACGCGTGGTTTCCGGGTCCAGCGCGGAAGTGGCCTCGTCCGACAGCAGCACCTTGGGCTTGCTCGCCAGCGCGCGCGCAATGCCCACGCGTTGCTTCTGCCCGCCGCTGATCTGCGCCGGATAGCGGTCCTTCAGCGCCGCCAGGCCGACCAGGTCCAGCAACGGCAGCACGGTGGCGGCGATCTCGGCCTTGGGCTTGCCGGCCAGTTCCAGCGGCAGCGCCACGTTGTCGTAGACGGTGCGCGACGACAGCAGGTTGAAGTGCTGGAAGATCATGCCGATGTCGCGGCGGGCCAGGCGCAGCGCGCCCTGGTCCAGCGCGGTCAGGTTCTGGCCGTCGACGACCACGCGGCCGCTGGTGGGCCGGTTCAGCAGGTTGATGGCGCGAACCAGCGTGCTCTTGCCCGCGCCGCTGCGCCCGATGATGCCGAAGACTTCGCCCGCCGCAATCGACAGGCTGACGTCCCGCAATGCATGCACGTCGCCAGACGCGCCCGGGAAGCGCTGCGACAGTCCTTGCAGTTCGATCATGAAAAGGTGACCAAAAGAAAACGGCAACAGGCGAGGGATCTCCAGCGCTGTTGCCGCTCGTTATTTTTCTGAAGCGCGTATTTTATGCGATTCGCTTCATACCATAAACGACTTTTTGCCGATGTCTTTATGCGTTCCCGGCATATAAAGAGGGCAAAAGTCGATCAGGAGCCACGCCAGGACGGCGGCCGCTTGTCGATAAAGGCCTGCACGCCCTCCAGCGCGGCATCGTCCATCATGTTGCACGCCATGGTCTGCCCGGCAAGCTGGTAGGCCGCCTCGATGCCCATCTCGAGCTGGCGGTAGAACAGCCCCTTGCCGGCGGCAACGGCGGCGGCCGGCTTGGCGCAGATGCTGGCAGCCAGCCGCGCCACCTCGTCGTCCAGGCCTTCGGCCGGCACCACCCGGTTGACCAGCCCGCGCTCGCGCGCACTGGCGGCATCGATCATGTCGCCGGTCAGCAGCATCTCCATGGCCTGCTTGCGATGCAGGTTGCGCGACAGCGCCACGCCCGGGGTCGAGCAGAACAGCCCCAGGTTGACACCCGACACGGCAAAGCGCGCATCGTCCGCGGCCACGGCCAGGTCGCACATCGCTACCAGCTGGCAGCCGGCCGCGGTGGCGATACCGTGCACCCGCGCGATCACCGGCTGCGGCATCCGCTGGATCGCCATCATCATGCGCGTGCAGCGGTCGAACAGGCGCCGGTAGTAGTCGTGCGACGGCGCCGCGCGCATCTCGCGCAGGTCGTGCCCGGCGCAGAAGGCCTTGCCGGCACCCGCCAGCACCACCACGCGCACGCTGTCGTCGGCGGCCAGCCGGCGCAGCGCATCGGTCAGCGCATCCAGCAGCCCTTCGGACAAGGCGTTGAACGCCTGCGGCCGGTTCATGGTCAGGCGCGCCACGCCGGCGGCGTCGCGCGATTCGGTCAGCAGCGGCGCGTCGACGCGCGCATCGTTCTCGGCCATGGCGGCGCTCTCCTAATGTTCCAGCAGCACCTTCAGGTGGGCCAGCACGCTGCGGCCCAGCGCGCTGAGGTTGTAGCCGCCCTCGAGGCAGCTGACGATGCGGCCCTGCGCATGGGTGCGCGCCAGCTCGACCAGCTGGCCGGTGATCCAGGCGTAATCCTGCTCGACCAGGCCCATCTGGCCCAGGTCGTCCTCGCGGTGCGCGTCGAAGCCGGCCGAAATGAACAGCATCTGCGGACGGAATTCATTGAGGCGCGGCAGCCAGATGGTCTCGACCACTTCGCGCACCGCCATGCCGTTGCTGTAGGCCGGCAGCGGGATATTGACCATGTTCGGCGCCAGTTGCTCGGTGCCGCTGTAGGGATAGAACGGGTGCTGGAAGATGCTGCACATCATCACGCGCTCGTCGCCGCGGAACGCCGCTTCGGTGCCATTGCCGTGATGCACGTCGAAGTCGATGATCGCCACGCGCTCGAGCCCGTGCGCCTGCAGCGCATGGCGCGCGGCAATGGCGACGTTGTTGTAGAAGCAGAAGCCCATGGCGCGGCCCGGCTCGGCGTGGTGGCCGGGCGGACGCACGCAGCAGAATGCGTTCTCGAACTCGCCGGCGATCACCGCATCGGTGGCCGCCACCGCCGCACCCGCAGCCAGCGTCGCCGCCGCGAGCGTGTGCGCGTTCATCGAAGTGTCCGGGTCGATCGCGTGGTAGCCGCTCGACGGGCTGCAGCGTTCGAGCGCGTCGACGTGCTCCGGCCGGTGCACGCGCTCGAGCTGCTCGCGCGTCGCCGGCGGCGCCTCGCGGCGCTCCAGCAGCCCGTCCAGGCCATGCGAAATCAGGTGATCCTCGATCGCCTGCAGGCGCTCCGGACACTCGGGGTGGAAGTGCCCCATCTCGTGCCGCTGGAACTCGGGGTGCGTGTAATAGCCTGTCGGCATCTCTTATCGTCGCAATGGGTTGCAGTGCGTCGCCATGTTGTCTCCAAACGTTACGTTAGCACACGCCGGGCCAGGTCACCCAGCCGTGCCGGCGCGCCATGCGCGGGCCACCCGGGGCGGATGCCGCGGTGGCATCCGCTATACTCGGTGCGACTTGCAAAGGACACCATGACCGACACCCAGCGCTCACTGCGACGCCCCCTGCTGGGCGCCGCGCTTTCCGCTGCCGCACTCGGACTCTGCGGCCTCTCCCCCAGCCTGCTCGCCGCCGGCAAACGCCGCGTCAGCGTGCGCGAGGAAGAAATCGAACCCGGCCGCTACCGCGACAATCCGCAAGCACGTGCCTTTATCGACGAGATGGTGGCGCGCCACGGCTTTGACCGCAGCATGCTGCAGGACTGGTTCGGCCAGGCCGTCTATTCGGCCACCGTGGTACGGCTGATCATGCCGCCCGCCACCACCGGGCGCAAAAGCTGGCGCACCTACCGCTCGCGCTTTATCGAGCCGGTCCGCATCAATGCGGGCGTGCGCTTCTGGCAGGACAACCGCGATACGCTGCGCCGCGCCGAGGCCGAGTTCGGCGTGCCGGCCTCGGTCATCGTCGGCATCATCGGCGTGGAAACCATCTACGGCCGCGACATGGGCACGTTCCGCGTGCTCGATTCGCTGTCGACGCTGGCCTTCGACTACCCCGACACACCCAACCGCGCCGCGCGCTCCACGCTGTTCCGCAACCAGCTGGCCGACTACCTGCTGTGGTGCCGCGACACCCGCACCGATGTCTACTCGGTGCTGGGCTCGTATGCCGGCGCCATCGGCATCCCGCAGTTCATGCCGACCAGCCTGCGCGAATACGCCATCGACTACGACAACAACGGCCACATCGACCTGCGCAACAGCCCCACCGACGCCATCGGCAGCGTGGCCCGCTTCCTGCAGCTGCACGGCTGGGAGCCGGGCCGTCCGGTGGTGTGGCGCATCGCCCCCGACGCCGGCAGCCTCGGCGTTGCCACCGCTGCGGCCGATGGCGAGCCGTGGCCGACCCGCACCCTCAACCAGCTGACCCGCGCCGGGCTGCGCGTGGACGAGCCCATCAACCTGGCGCGGGAAGGCGAAACCGGCGTGCTGGTGGTGGACCTGCCCACGCCCGACCAGCCCACCGAGTACCTGCTGGGCCTGCGCAACTTCTATGTGCTGACGCGCTACAACCGCAGCTTCTTCTATGCGCTGGCGGTGTACCAGCTGGGCGAGGCGGTCAAGGCGGCGATGGGCTGAGCCGGCACGGCCAAAGCACAAAGGCCTCGCATGTGCGAGGCCTTTTTCTTTTTGCCGCGGCGCCGGGAATCAGGCGGGGAACACGCCGGTCGACAGGTAGCGGTCGCCGCGGTCGCACACCACGAAGACGATGGTGGCGTTCTCGACTTCCTCGGCGACGCGCAACGCCACGCACAGCGCACCGGCCGCGGAAATGCCGCAGAAGATGCCCTCTTCCGACGCCATGCGGCGCGCCATGTGCTCGGCATCGCTCTGGCTCACCGGCTCGGTGCGGTCGATGAACTTGGGATCGTAGATCTTGGGCAGATAGGCTTCGGGCCACTTGCGGATGCCCGGAATGCGCGAGCCTTCGGCCGGCTGCGCGCCGACGATCTGGATCCCGGGATTCTGCTCTTTGAGGAAGCGCGACACGCCGGTGATGGTGCCGGTGGTGCCCATCGCCGAAACGAAGTGGGTGATGCGGCCGTCGGTATCGCGCCAGATTTCGGGCCCGGTACCCTCGTAGTGCGCCTGCGGGTTGTCCGGATTGGCGAACTGGTCGAGGATCACGCCCTTGCCGTCGCGCTCCATCGAATCGGCCAGGTCACGGGCGTACTCCATGCCGCCCTTGACCGGAGTCAGGATGATCTCCGCGCCGTAGGCGGCCATGCTCTGGCGGCGCTCGAGGCTCAGGTCCTCGGGCATGATCAGCACCATCTTGTAGCCGCGGATGGCCGCTGCCATGGCCAGCGCGATGCCGGTATTGCCCGAGGTCGCTTCGATCAGCGTATCGCCCGGCTTGATGCGCCCGCGCGCTTCGGCCCCGGCGATCATCGACACCGCCGGACGGTCCTTGACCGAACCGGCCGGATTGTTGCCTTCAAGCTTGCCGAGGATCACATTGCCGCGCGCGTCGTTGGCCGCGCCGGGAATGCGCTGCAGTCTGACCAGCGGCGTATTGCCGATGGTGTCTTCAATTGTCTTGTAGGCCATGGGGGAACAAAGGTCGCAAACGGGGGATGCCGAGGGGATGCCGGGGGGATTCCAGGTGGATTCCAATTCGCCGGCCATTGTAATCCAGACCCTATCCCCTCGCCGGCAGGCGGGATTTGCACCGCCGGCCGGCTCCGCCGTGGCTCAGCCTTCCTCGCGGTTGCCTTCGCCCAGCAGGTGGTACAGCAGGATGCAGCCGAAGGTGGCGGTGCCGATACCGCCCAGCGTCATGCCGCCCAGCTTCAGCGTCAGGTCGCCGGCCGCCACCGTCAGCGTAGCGCCGACCGTGATCAGGTTGCGCGAGCTGGAGAAGTCCACATGGTTCTGCACCCAGATCCGGCCCGCGGTGGCGGCGATCAGGCCGAACACGACAATGGTCAGTCCGCCGATCACCGGCCCCGGGATGGTCAGGATCAACGCGCCGAACTTGGGCGAGAATCCCAGCAGGATGGCCACCGCGGCCGCCACCACGAAGATCAGCGTCGAATAGATCTTGGTGACCGCCATCACCCCCATGTTTTCGGCATAGGTGGTCACGCCGGTGCCGCCGCCGCTGGCCGACAGCATGGTGGCGATGCCGTCGCCGATAAAGGCGCGGCCGATGTACGGATCGAGGTTGCGGCCGGTCATCACGCCGATGGCCTTGATATGGCCGAGGTTCTCGGCCACCAGCACGATCGCCACCGGCGCGATCAGCAGCATCGCGTTGAGTTCGAAGGTCGGCGCGGTGAACGCCGGCAGGCCGAACCAGCTGGCGGTGGCCACGCCGGAAAAATCGATCGGCTTGCCCAGCCCCATCACATTGGTGCCCAGGTAGTAGGCGAGATAGCCGGCCAGGCCGCCGATCAGCACCGGCAGGCGTCCGATCATGCCGGGCGCGCGCACCGCGACCAGCCCCACCGCGACCACGGTCAGCAGCCCCACCCAGGTATCCAGCGCCGCACCGCTGACCGCCTTGACCGCCACCGGGGCCAGGTTCAGTCCGATCGCCGCGACGATGGCGCCGGTCACCACCGGCGGCATCAGCTTTTCCACCCAGGCGTAGCCCGCTGCCTGCACGATCAGCCCGATCAGCGTGTACAGCGCGCCTGCGGCGATGATGCCCCCCAGCGCCACCGGGATATTGAGGTTGGGGCCGCTGCCGGCATAGCCGGTGGCGGCGATCACCACGGCAATGAAGGCAAAGCTGGAGCCCAGGTAGCTGGGCACCCGGCCGCGCACGCACAGGAAGAAGATCAGCGTGCCGATGCCGGAAAACAGGATGGCGATATTCGGGTTGAAGCCCATCAGGATCGGCGCGATGGCGGTCGAGCCGAACATCGCCACCACGTGCTGGATCCCGGCCAGCAGCGTCTGCCCCGCGGGCAGCCGCTCATCGGGGCCGATCACGCCCCCGGTCTTGAGCCGCCATTGCGGCAGGAATCCCGCGTCCTCGCCATTCGCCATATTGTCTTGCTCCCTGTGGTCCGGGCTGGCCGCCGGATCGCGGCCGCCGCGCTTGTGCCTGGTTGTTAGGTTGTGGAATGCCGGTCGGCAGCCGCGCGGCAGGTCCTGCCTGCGCGGCGTCCGCATGATACTCCGCCGCCACGGGGCCTGCGAAGCCGGCAATCTTTAGCACAACGCGTACCAGCAACAACGAGCCACAACGAGCCACAACGCACCCGGCCGCAGCACGACCGGGCACAGGGCAGCGCGGTCAGCGCTAGCGCGCCGGCTTTGCCGGCGCGGGCGTGGCCTTTGCCCCCTTGGCGGGCGCTGCAGGCGGCGCCGCGGATGGCGCGGCGGCGCTCGTCCCCTTGCCGGCGATGGTCAGGCCAGCATCCTGCAACTTGGCCACGGACTTCGGCCCGATGCCGCTGACGCGCTCGGCCAGGTCGGCGGCGTCCTTGTACGGCCCGCGCTTGTTGCGCTCTTCGACGATGTGGCGGGCCGTGGCCGGTCCCACGCCCTTGACCGAAGTCAGCGCCGCCTCGTCCGCTGTGTTGACATCGACCGCGGCACGCGCGGTGCCGCCGGCAAGCAGGCACAAGCTTGCCGCGAGGGAGATCAGGGAAAAACGCCGGGCAAGCTGCCCGATCCAGTGCATGGCCATAAAGGCTCTCCTTTCCTGTGGATGGTCTGAGGTACCACCCCCGCCGGGGCGGCGAGGTCAGGTCAGGATAGGGTCGCGCCGCGAGCGCGGCGCATGCGGCAACAAAAGTTGACACCGGCCGCACGAAAGCGTGTCAGCCGGCGCAAGGCAGGGACGATGCGGGGACGATGCGGGTTCAGCCGTTGCGCTCGAGCAGCCAGCGGCAGTAGCGCGCCACGCCTTCCTCGACGGTCAGGAAGCGTTCGCTGTAGCCGGCGCCGCGCAGCTTGGACACATCCGACTGCGTGAAGCACTGGTACTTGCCGCGCAGCGCGTCGGGAAACTTGACGTACTCGACCAGCCCTTCCTGCACCAGGTCGTCCAGCGACAGCGGTGGCTTGCCCTCGGCCTCGCGCAGCGTGTTGACCACGGTGGCGGCGATGTCGTTGAACGGCTGGGCGCGGCCGGTGCCCAGGTTGAAGATGCCGGACTTCTCCGGATGGTCCAAGAAGAACAGGTTGACCTTGACCACGTCCTCGACCGAGATGAAATCGCGGCTCTGCATGCCAGGGCCGTAGCCACCGTATTCGCCGAACAGCTTCACCGTGCCGTCGGCGCGGAACTGGTTGAAGTTGTGGAACGCCACCGAGGCCATGCGGCCCTTGTGCGTTTCGCGCGGCCCGTACACGTTGAAGTAGCGGAAGCCGACGATCTGCGACAGTGCCGACGGCAGGCGGCGGCGCACGATCTGGTCGAACAGGAACTTGGAGTAGCCGTACACGTTGAGCGGACGCTCGAACTCGCGGTCTTCGCGGAACACCTGCGAGGCGCCGTAGGTCGCCGCCGACGACGCATAGAGGAACTGCGTGCCCTGCTCCAGGCAGCTCTCCATCAGCGACAGCGTGTAGCGGTAGTTGTTCTCCATCATGTAGCGGCCGTCGGTCTCCATGGTGTCGGAGCACGCGCCTTCATGGAACACCGCGCGGACCTTGCCGAACTCGCCGCGGGCAAAGCGCGCGAGGAAGTCCTGCTTGTCCAGGTAATCGGAGATCTCGCAATCGACCAGGTTGTGGAACTTGTCGGCGCGGGTCAGGTTGTCGACGGCGATGACATGGGTCTCGCCGCGTTCATTCAGGCCCTTGACGAGATTGCTGCCGATAAAACCCGCGGCACCGGTGACGATGATGGTCATGGTCGGATCAAAAGTGGGCGCGCGCCTCAGGCGGCGGCGCCGAACAATTCAGGATAAGTGACGACGGCGGTGCCCAGCTTGCCGACCACGATGCCGCCGGCGCGATTGGCATGCTGCACGGCTTCCTTGAGCGGCACGCCGGCACCCATCATGGTGGCGAGCGTGGCGATCACGGTGTCGCCCGCACCGGATACATCATAGACCTCGCGCGCCTGGGCGGAGACGTGCAGCACTTCGGCTTCGGTATAGAGCGTCATGCCCTCTTCCGAGCGCGTCAGCAGCAACGCTTCGAGCTGCAGTGCGCGGCGCAGGTTCTGCGCGCGGATGGTCAGGTCGGCCTCGGTCTTCCAGGCGCCGACCACGGCGCGCATCTCGGCGCGGTTGGGGGTGATCAGCGTGGCGCCGCGGTAGCGCGAGTAGTCGTCGCCCTTGGGATCGACCAGCACCTTGCGCCCGGCCGCGCGGCCGGCATCGATCATGCGCGTGACATGGGTCAGCCCGCCCTTGCCGTAGTCGGACAACACCAGCACCTGGTAATCGTTGATCAGGCCCTGGAAGCGGTCCTGTACCGCGAGCAGCACTTCATGCGCCGGCGTATTCTCGAAATCGACGCGCAGCAGCTGCTGCTGGTGCGCTACCACGCGCAGCTTGATGGTGGTGTTGATCTTGGCATCGCGGTGCAGGTAGGGCTGCACGTGGCTCTCGGCCAGCAGGGCCTCGAGCGTGCGCGCCGGCTCGTCGTCGCCGACCACGCCCAGCATGCCCACGCGCGCGCCCAGCGCCGCGGCGTTGCGGGCCACGTTGGCGGCGCCGCCCAGGCGCTCGTCGCTGCGCTTGACCTGCACCACCGGCACCGGCGCTTCGGGCGAAATGCGCTCGACGTCGCCGAACCAATAGCGGTCCAGCATCATGTCGCCGACCACCAGGATATGGGACTGCCGGATCTGCTCCTGCGGAATGACGGTCTTGTTCATGAAGATCCTTGGCAAGGTCGCGGCGGCCGCGGCCACCGCGTTAGCTTATCGGTTGATGAGTCGGTTGACCCGCCTGCGCCTCATTCGTTCGCCGGCGCTGCCTTGCGGGTCGGGCGGCCGATGGCGTGGTATTCCACGCCGGTCTCGCGCATCGCCTCGGGCTCATACAAATTGCGTCCATCGAAAATCACCGGCGACTTCAGCCGCCGCTTGATCTGCGCGAAATCGGGGCTGCGGAACACCTTCCATTCGGTCACGATCGCCAGCGCGTCGGCGCCGTCGAGGGCGTCCATCTGGTGCTGGTGGAAGCTCACGCGCGCGGCGCCGCCCGGCACGTCGGCGAGGTCGGCCTCGAGCACCCGCCGGGCCTCGGCCATCGACACCGGATCATGCACGCGCAGCGACGCACCGCGCGACACCAGCTCTCGCGCCAGCACGCGCGACGGCGCCTCGCGCATGTCATCGGTATTGGGCTTGAACGCCAGGCCCCAGACCGCGAACACGCGGCCGCTCAGGTCGTCGCCGAAACGGCGCACGATCTTCTGGCCAAGCACGCGCTTCTGCGCGCCGTTGACGGCTTCCACCGCCTCCAGCACGCGCATCGGCTTGCCGTGGTCGGCGGCGGTGCGCATCAGCGCCTGCACGTCCTTGGGAAAGCACGATCCGCCATAGCCGGCGCCGGCATACAGGAAACTGTAGCCGATGCGCGGGTCCGAGCCGATGCCCATGCGCACCAGCTCGATATCGGCGCCGACTTCGTCGGCGAGGTTGGCCAGCTCGTTCATGAACGAGATGCGCGTGGCCAGCATCGAATTGGCCGCGTACTTGGTGAACTCGGCCGAGCGCACGTCCATATAGAAGGTGCGCTCGTGATGGCGGTTGAACGGCGCGTACAGCTGCCGCATGGTGGCCTGCGCGTGGCGGCCGGCGGCGTCGGCATTGCAGCCCAGCACGATGCGGTCGGGGCGCATGAAGTCTTCGACCGCGGCGCCCTCCTTCAGGAACTCGGGGTTCGACACCACCGAGAACTGCAGGTCTTCCAGCCCGCGCGCGGCCAGTTCCTCGCGGATCGCCGCGGTGACGCGGTCGCCGGTGCCCACCGGCACGGTCGATTTGTCGACCACCACCTTGAAGCCGGTCATGTGGCGGCCGATATTGCGCGCCGCCGCCAGCACGTACTTGAGGTCGGCCGAGCCGTCCTCGTCCGGCGGCGTGCCCACGGCGATGAACTGCACGTCGGCATGCTCGACACTGGCCGCCACATCGGTGGAAAAGGTCAGGCGGCCGGCCTCGCGGTTGCGCTGGATCAGTTCCTGCAGGCCGGGCTCGTAGATCGGCACGCCGCCCGCATTGAGCAGCGCGATCTTCTGTTCGTCCAGGTCCAGGCAGAACACGTCGTTGCCCTGTTCCGCCAGGCAGGCGCCGGTGACCAGACCCACGTAGCCGCTGCCGATAATGGTGACTTTCATAGCTTCAATTCACATGCCTTGCACGGCCACCGCAATCAGCCGAGCGTTTCGGAACGCCGCGGGGCATAGGTTTCCCAGCGGTTGCAACCAGGGCACTGCCAATAGAACAGCCGCGCACGGAACCCGCATTCGCGGCAGGTATAGCGCGCCAGGTTGCGCGTGCGCAGTTGCAGCAGGTCGCGGATGGCGGTGGTTTCCTTCGCTTCGTCGCCATCTTGCGCGCCATCTTGCGCGCCTTCAGCCGGGCCAGCCGCGGCGTCGACCCCAGCGGTTTGCGCGGCGGGCGCGGCGACGGCCACTGCCGCCTGCGCCTCGAAATACTTGGTCAGCGCCAGCAGCGTGGGCTGGCGCCGCAGCTGCTCGCGCATCAGTTGCGCCGCGGCTTCCGGGCCGTTCACTTCCAGCTCGGCCTTGTACGCGGTATCGAGCACCTCGGGCGCGAGCTTGCCCTTGAGCAGGCCGCGCAGCCATTCCAGCGCCACGCCCTGCTCGTCCAGCGCGGCATAGGCCTTGACCACGCGCTCGGCCACCAGCGGCAGGAACGACGCATCCTGCCGCTCGATGCCGAGCCAGTGGCCCAGCGCCGCGCGCGCATCGCCAGCGGCCGCGGCGACGTCGCCCAGCAGGATCGGCGCGCGCACGTTGGCGGGATTTTCGGCCACCGCCTGGTTCAGCCATTTCACCGCATCTTCCGGGCGCTTGCGCTGCAGCGCGTCCTGCGCCAGCTCGCAGCAGAACTGCGCGATCTGCAGGCTGTAGCTCTTCTGCTCGAGCGTCTGCAGTTCGCGCGCGGCATCAATGGCCTTCTGCCATTCCTTTTCCACTTCATAGAGCTCGAGCAGCACGCGCTTGGCCGAGGCCGCATACGGGCCCGACATCAGCCGGCGCAGCGATTCCTCGGCACGGTCCAGCAGGCCCGCGCGCAGGTAGTCTTCGCCCAGCTCGAACAACGCATGCTCGCGCTCGGGCTCGGGCAGATCGGGGCGCGTGGCCAGGTTCTGGTGCACGCGGATGGCGCGCTCGGTTTCGCCGCGGCGCCGGAACAGCGCGCCCAGCGCAAAGTGCAGTTCGGTGGTTTCCGGGTCCAGCCGGGCCACTTCGACAAAGGCGTCGATGGCCTTGTCGGGCTGCTCGTTGAGCAGGAAATTGAGTCCCTTGAAGTAGGAGCGCGGCAAGGCGCCCTGCTCGCTGATGAGCTGGCGCACGTCGAAGCGCGCCGCCATCCAGCCCAGGCCAAAGACAAGCGGCAGCGCCAGCAGCCACCAGGTTTCGAACATCATGGATCAGACTTTCGGGCCGACTACGTTATAGGGAGACTTGCCGTCGCGCGGCACCGGGGCGGCGCTTGCCGGTGCCGTCGATGGCGCCGCCGATGGCGACGTCGATGGCGCCGTCGAGGCCCGGGCGTCCGCGAGCGCCCGGCGCAGCTTCGCCAGTTCCATGCGCTGGCGCATCATTCCGGGCGCCACCGAGGCCAGCGCGGCCACCGCCCCCAGCGCAAACGCGGCAAACAGGATCAGGATCAGCGGCGCATGCCAGACGGCATTGAAGAACAGCTGCAGCGAAGCTTCTGCGGTATTGCGCAGGGCCAGCACGAACAGCAGCACGAATACGACGATGCGGACGATCCAGGCAAACAGTTTCATGCGGGTAAGCGGCGAGGCAGCGTGGCGATGGGGCAGGCAAGCACGGAGACAGCGGGTAACACGACGCCCTGTGCGAGGCCCGGCAAAGACCCCGGCATTGTAACGGAATCACTTCACGGATTCGGTAACGTGGCGGTAACGGCGTCCCGGCTCACGCCTCGCTGGTGTCGGAGGCAGGCCGTACCGGCGATGCGGCGTGCCACCGCAAATCGCATGGACAAAAAAAAGCGCCCCAAGGAGCGCTTTTTTGACAATACAGCAACAGACTGTGAGGCAAGGCCGGTCAGGAGCGAATGAAATCCAGTCCGCTCTCATGCAAACCCGTCGGCGCGGCGGATGCCGCGCCCTGGCTGGCCTTGCCCGGCAGGGCTTGCGCCGTGCCGCCGGAATGGCCGTTGCCATTGGCGCCCGAGGGCGCCGGCTGGCTGCGGTCAACCCGTTCACGCAATTCCTTGCCCGCCTTGAAGTGCGGCACCCGTTTCTCAGGCACCAGCACCCGCTCGCCGGACTTGGGATTGCGCCCCACGCGAGGCGGACGCTTGTTCAGACCAAAACTGCCGAATCCGCGGATCTCGATGCGGTGGCCGTCGGCCAACGCTTCGGACATCGCGTCGAGTATCGTTTTCACCGAGATGTCCGCATCCCGCAGCAGCAGCTGGGGGAAGCGGGCAGCCAGTTTTTCGACAAGCTCCGACTTGGTCATGGGCATACGCGCAAGCGCGGGGGCCTGCGATTACTGGTTGTCCTGGCCGAGCTTGGCCTTCAGCAGGGCGCCGAGGTTGGTCGTGCCGGCGGTGCCGGTGTCGGCCTGGAACTTCTGCATCGCTTCCTGCTGCTCTGCGCTGTCCTTGGCCTTGATCGACAGGTTGATGTTGCGCGACTTGCGGTCGACGTTCACCACCAGGGCGGTGATCTGCTCGCCTTCCTTCAGCACGTTGCGGGCATCTTCCACGCGGTCAGCGGAGATTTCCGAAGCACGCAGGTAGCCTTCCACGTCGTCTGCCAGCTGAACCACGGCACCCTTGGCGTCAACGGCCTTGATCGTGCCCTGAACCAGCGAACCCTTGTCGTTGGCCGAGATGAAGTTGTTGAACGGATCGCCCGACAGCTGCTTGATGCCCAGCGAGATGCGTTCCTTGTCGACGTCGATGCCCAGCACCACGGCTTCGACTTCGTCGCCCTTCTTGTACTTGCGCACGGCCTCTTCGCCGGACTCTTGCCAGGACAGGTCGGACAGGTGCACCAGGCCGTCGATGCCGCCCGGCAGGCCGATGAACACGCCGAAGTCGGTGATCGACTTGATCTGGCCGCTCAGCTTGTCGCCCTTCTTGTGGTTGCGCGAGAAATCGTCCCACGGGTTGGCCTTGCACTGCTTCATGCCCAGGCTGATACGACGCTTGTCTTCGTCGATATCCAGCACCATGACTTCGACTTCGTCGCCCAGCTGGACAACCTTGGACGGGGCCACGTTCTTGTTGGTCCAGTCCATTTCCGACACGTGCACCAGGCCTTCGATGCCGGCTTCGATCTCGACGAACGCGCCGTAGTCGGTCAGGTTGGTGACCTTGCCGAACAGGCGGGTGCCTTGCGGGTAGCGGCGCGAGATGCCGACCCACGGATCTTCGCCCAGCTGCTTCACGCCCAGCGAGACGCGGTTCTTTTCCTGGTCGAACTTGAGGATCTTGGCGGTGATTTCCTGGCCAACCGACAGCACTTCGCTCGGGTGGCGGACACGGCGCCAGGCCAGGTCGGTGATGTGCAGCAGGCCGTCGATGCCGCCCAGGTCAACGAACGCACCGTAGTCGGTGATGTTCTTGACGATACCGTTGACGATGGCGCCTTCCTTCAGGGTTTCCATCAGCTTCTGGCGCTCTTCGCCCAGCGTAGCCTCGACCACGGCGCGGCGCGACAGCACAACGTTGTTGCGCTTGCGGTCCAGCTTGATGACCTTGAATTCCAGGGTCTTGCCTTCGTACGGGGTGGTGTCCTTGATCGGACGCACGTCAACCAGCGAGCCCGGCAGGAACGCGCGGATGCCGTTGACCATCACCGTCAGGCCGCCCTTGACCTTGCCGGTCACGGTACCCGAGATGATCTCGCCGTCTTCCAGTGCCTTCTCGAGGTTCAGCCACGAGGCCAGGCGCTTGGCCTTGTCGCGCGAGAGGATGGTGTCGCCATAGCCGTTCTCGAGTGCGTCGATGGCCACGGAGACGTAGTCGCCGGCCTGCACTTCGAGTTCGCCCTGGTCGTTCAGGAACTCCTCCACCGGCACAAATGCCTCGGACTTGAGGCCGGCGTTGACGACCACGAAGTTGTGGTCGATGCGCACGACTTCAGCGGAGATCACTTCGCCAGCCTTCATATTGGAGCGGGCGATCGATTCCTCGAACAGTGCGGCAAAGGATTCGTTAGTTTGCAGGT
This sequence comes from Cupriavidus sp. MP-37, assembly GCF_020618415.1. NCBI lineage: Bacteria > Pseudomonadati > Pseudomonadota > Betaproteobacteria > Burkholderiales > Burkholderiaceae > Cupriavidus > Cupriavidus sp. MP-37. Next base: position 2,997,489 of record NZ_CP085344.1, read on the forward strand.
CGGACATAAACGTAAGGTGAAATCCGCAGTACGCTGGCCGGCGCGACGATCGCGCTCAGTCTGCCAGTGCAGCGGGGTCAGGTTTGACAAAAGCCAGCGCGGGCACGGGCCCGGACTGACGCCATCGGGTACGGAAGGGCGCGCCGCTTCTACCGATGCGCCCGCTGCATGTCATGCATCGGGCCGCACAGCGGCAAACCACTCCAGCACCTGCGCCACTGCCTGATCCACCGTCATGTCGGAGGTATCGAGCAGCTTTGCATCCTCGGCGGGACGCAGCGGCGCGGCGGCACGGGTGCGATCCCGCGCGTCGCGCGCCTCGAGGTCACGCAAAAGGTCTTCGATATTAGCAGAAATTCCCTTATCAATCAATTGTTTATAGCGCCTGCGCGCGCGCGCCTCGACACTTGCCGTCAGGAACACCTTGAGCTGGGCGTCCGGGAAGATCACGGTGCCCATGTCGCGGCCGTCCGCCACCAGGCCGGGCAGCTTGCGGAAGCTGCGCTGCAGCTGGGTCAGCGCGTCGCGCACCGGCTGGTGCACGGCGATGGCCGAGGCACGGTTGCCGATCGCCTCGGCGCGGATCGCCAGGCTGACTTCCTCGCCTTGCAGCCAGACGCGGTCGGGCCCGAACTTCACATCGAGGCGCGTAGCGATTCGCGCCAGGCTGTCGATATCGGCCAGGTCAACACCTGCGCGGTCGCTGGCCAGCGCTACCAGCCGGTACAGCGCGCCGCTGTCGAGCAGGTGGAAGCCCACCGCGTCGGCAACCTTGTGCGCCACCGTGCCCTTGCCAGAGGCGGTCGGCCCGTCAATGGTGATGACGTTGACGATAGTCATTGCTTATAGCACCCAGTGAAACGATTGATTGTTAATTCTATTGAGAATCATTATCATTTGATCCATGGCATCGCGCTGCGGCAAGCGCAACGCATCCCTCAGTATCGGTCGCGAGGCAATCTACCATGGCAAAAACCCTGACGTTCGGCATCATGCACCTCGGCATCGCGTTCAGCGTGACCTATGCGCTGACCGGCAGCCTGGCTGTGAGCGGTGCCGTCACCTTTATCGAGCCGGCCATCAATACCGTGGCCCACTACTTCTTCGACCGGTACTGGGACAAGCGCGAACGCCGCCAGGCCTCAGCCCCGAACGACCGCGCCGCGCAAACCGCCGGCACGGGCGCCGGCACTGGCGCCGGCACCGGGCTGGTCAGCGCGTGACGCCGGCAAACACGCTGAAATAATCCGGGAACGTCTTCGCCACGCAGCCCGGATCATTGATCCGCACCGGCAACGGACCGAATGCCGCCAGCGAGAAACACATCGCCATGCGATGGTCATCATAGGTGCCAATGCCGTCCGCCGGGGTCTGCCACGGCTGCGGCGGCGTCACGCGCAGGTAGTCGGCGCCCTCTTCCACCACCGCACCCAGCTTGCGCAGTTCGGTCGCCATCGCCGCGATGCGGTCGGTTTCCTTGACGCGCCAGCTGGCAATATTGGTCAGCGTGGTGGTGCCCTCGGCAAACAGCGCCGCCACCGCCAGCGTCATGGCCGCATCGGGGATATGGTTGCAGTCCAGCTCGATGCCGTGCAGGCGTCCGTCGTCGCGTTCCGTGCCGCGCACCTCGATCCAGTTGTCACCGGCCATCACATTGGCGCCCATGCGGTTGAGCGCGTCGGCAAAGCGCACATCGCCCTGGATGCTGGCCATGCCGACGCCTTCCACCCGCACCGGACCGCCGCCGATCGCACCGGCGGCCAGGAAATACGAAGCCGACGACGCGTCGCCCTCGACAAAGATCTCGCCCGGCGAGCGGTAAGCCGCCGCTGCGGGCAGCACGAAGCGCTCCCAGCCGTGCCGCTCCACCTCGATGCCGAAGCGTGCCAGCAGGTTCAGCGTGATCTCGATATACGGCTTCGAGATCAGCTCGCCCACCACTTCGATCTCGATGCGGCCGCTGGCGGCTTGCGCCAGCGGCAGGCTCATCAGCAGCGCGGTCAGGAACTGGCTCGAGACATCGCCGCGCACGCGGATCGGCGCGTCGATGCGCAGGCTGGCCGGCTGGATATGCAGCGGCGGAAAGCCTTCGTTGCCAAGGTAGTCGATCACCGCGCCAACCTGGCGCAAGCCATCGACGAGGTCGCCGATCGGCCGCTCGTGCATGCGCGGCACGCCGGATAGCTTGTAGCTGCCGCCTTGCAGCGCCAGCGCGGCAGTCAGCGGACGGATCGCGGTGCCGGCGTTGCCCATGAACAGTTCGGCGGACTTGGTCGGAAAGTTGCCGCCGGCGCCGGTGACGATGTAGTCGGCGCCCTCCTGGCGCCAGGCCACGCCCAGCGTGCGCAGCGCCTGCAGCATCACGCGCGTATCGTCCGAGTCGAGCAGGTCGCGCACGCGGGTCTCGCCGTCGGCCAGCGCAGCCAGCAGCAGCACGCGGTTGGAGATGCTCTTCGAGCCCGGCAGCCGCACGGTGCCGTGGGCGCGGGTCAGGGGGCCTAGCGTCAGGTGTTCCATGGATGTCTTGGGCGCCGGGGCGCCGCGGTCAGGCGATTGGCAAAAGCCATCAGGGTTCGGTCAGGGTTCGATCAGGGTTCGATATGGTTGTTGCCCGCGGCACGCTCGGCGCCCCAGGCCAGGCGGGTCTTGCTCGCACGCGTGAAGATGCGCTCGAGCGCGTCGCCGTCGCCCTTCTCGATCAGCGTCTTCAGGTGCGCCAGCACCGACTGGTAAGTATTCAATTCGCGCAGCAGCGCCTCGCGGTTGGCGACGCAGATGTCGCGCCACATTTCCGGCGACGAGGCGGCGATACGCGTGAAGTCGCGGAAGCCGCCGCCGGCGAAATCCAGCTTCAGCGCCGCGTCTTCAGCGTTGGCCACCTGCGCCACCAGCGCGTACGACAACACATGCGGCAAATGGCTGACCGCCGCGAACACCGCGTCGTGCTGCACCGCCGACATCACGTGGCAATGCGCGCCGGCGCTTTCCCACATGGCGCGCACGGCGGCGACGTCCGCGCGCGCGTTTTCCTGCAGCGGGCACAGCACGGTCTTCTTGCCCTCGTACAGGTCCGGCAAGGCGGCTTCGACGCCATTGAGCTCGCGCCCGGCGATCGGGTGGGCCGGCACGAACTGCGCGGCCTTGTCGCCCAGCGCGGTCTTGGCGGCGATGATCACGTCGGACTTGGTGCTGCCGGCATCGGTAACGATGGTGCCCGGCTGCAAGTGCGGCTCGAGCGCATGCAGCAACGCGAAGTTCTGCGCCACCGGCGCGCACAGCACGATCACGCTGGCGCCGCGCGCGGCATCGGCCAGCGTCGCGGCCTCGTCGATGACGCCCAGGTCCAGCGCTTTCTGCAGCGAAGCCGCCGAGCGTCCGACCCCGACCACCGTGCCCACCACGCCGGCGCGCTTGAGCGCCAGCGCGAGCGAGCCGCCGATCAGGCCGACGCCGAAAATGACAACACGGGAAAAATGCAATGCACTCACAATCACAGGCCGCAAGCGGCGGTAGTTCGGTTCAGACCGAGGTCAATCAAAACGTGACGAGACCCGCCAGCGTCCGCGGCGCCGGCCTCAGGCCAGCGCCCGCTCCAGCGCCGCGATAAACGCCGCGTTTTCTTCCGGCAAGCCGATGGTCACGCGCAGCCAGCGCGGCAGGTTGTAGTTGCCCACCGGCCGCACGATCACGCCCTGTTTCAGCAATGCCAGGTTGACGCGCGCGCCGGCGCCGTCATCGTCGCCGACGCGCACCAGCACGAAGTTTCCGGACGACGGCACGTATTCCAGGCCGAGCCGGTCGAACGCCTCGGTCAGCTGCCGCTTGCCGCTGCGGTTCAGCTGGGCACTGCGGCGCAGGAAATCCGTATCGGCCAGCGCGGCGATGGCCGCTGCCTGCGCCACGCTGTTGACGTTGAACGGCTGACGGATGCGGTTCAGCAGGTCGGTCAGCTCCGGCTGCGCCACCGCGTAGCCGATGCGCAGCCCCGCCAGCCCGTAGGCCTTGGAGAATGTGCGCGACACCATCAGGTTGGGGTAGCGGCGCACCCAGGCGATCGCATCGTATTGCTGGTCGGCATCGAGGTACTCGTTGTAGGCCTCGTCCAGCACTACCACGACATGGCTCGGCACCCGCTGCAGGAACGCCTCGATCCGGGCGGCCGGCAGGAAGGTGCCGGTCGGGTTGTTCGGGTTGGCGATAAAGACCAGGCGCGTATCCGGCGCGATCGCCGCGGCCATCGCGTCCAGGTCGTGGCCGTAGTCGCGCGCGCGCACCTCGATGGCACGTGCGCCGATCTCCTGCGTGGCGAGCGCGTACACCGCGAACGAGTACTCGGCATAGACGATCGACTGGCCCGGCTCCACCAGCGCATGCGCGGCCAGTTCGAGGATGTCGTTGCTGCCGTTGCCGAGGGTCAGCCAGTCGGCGGGCACGCCGAAGCGCGCCGACAGCGCCTCCTTCAACGCGAAGCCGTTGGCATCGGGATAGCGGCCCAGTTCGGCCACGGCCGCCGCCACCGCGCTGCGGGCCGATTCCGGCATGCCCAGCGGATTCTCGTTGGAGGCGAGCTTGACGATGGCGGCCTCGTCCAGGCCGAACTCGCGCGCGACTTCGGCAATCGGCTTGCCGGCCACGTATGGCGAAATCGCCCGCACATAATCCGGCCCGAATACCGATGCGCCGCCTTGCTTGCCCTGCTCTGCCATCTCGTCTCCTTGTGCTGGTCTGGGCTGCCTTACTTGCTCGACGGGTACGAGCCCAGCACCTTCAGGTAGGCGGCATTGCGGCGCAGCTCTTCGATCGCGCGCGCCACCGCCGGCTCATGCTGGTGCCCTTCCACGTCGACGTAGAAGTAGTATTCCCACGCGCCGCTGCGCGCCGGGCGCGACTCGAAGCGGCACATCGACACGCCGTTCTCGGCCAGCGGCGCCAGCAACTGGTACACCGCGCCGGCCTTGTTGGGCACCGACAGGATCAGCGAAGTCTGGTCGCTGCCCGACGGCTCGGTCTCATAGCGGCCGATCACGGCAAAGCGCGTGCGGTTGTGCGGATCGTCCTGGATATGCGTGCGCACCAGGTGCAGGTGGTAGCGGTTGGCGGCGGACTCGCCGGCAATCGCGGCCACGGTCGGGTCTTCGCTCGCCATGCGCGCCGCTTCGGCATTGCTCGACACCGCCTGGCGCTCGAGCTGCGGATAATTGGCGGTCAGCCAGTGCTGGCACTGCGCCAGCGCCTGCGCATGCGCGCGCACCACCGTGACGCCCTTCATGTCAGGGGTCGATGCCATCAGGTTGTGGTGCACCTTGAGCGCGATCTCGCCGCTGATCTTCAGCGAGGTCTGCAGGAACAGGTCGAGCGTGCGCGACACCGCGCCCTCGGTGGAATTCTCGACCGGCACCACGCCGTACTCGACCGTGCCCGCCTCGACCGCGCGGAACACTTCGTCGATGCTGGGGCAAGGCACGCCCGACACTTCGTGGCCGAAATGCGCGTACAGCGCCTGCTCGGAGAAGGTGCCGGCCGGGCCCAGGAACGCCACTTCCAGCGGCTTCTCCAGCCCGCGGCAGGCGGACATCACCTCGCGCCAGATCGCCGCCACGCTTTCGCCCAGCAGCGGGCCCGGGTTGGCGCCCTGCACCTTGCGGATGACCTGCAGCTCGCGCTCCGGACGGAACACCGGCGCGCCGTACTTCTTCTTGACCTCGCCCACTTCGAGCGCCAGCTTCGCGCGGCGGTTCAGCATCGCCAGCAGCTCGCGGTCGACGCTATCGATCTGCTCGCGCAGCGGCCCCAGCTCGACCGACAGCTTGCGCTCGGCATCACTCAGGTGGCTGTCGCCGTTCTGCGGCGCATTGGGCGGCGTCTCCTCGCGCGCGGGGGTGCGGTCTTGGCTTGTCATGTTGTATCAATCCGGTGGGCCGCCGGGCGGGGCGGCCAGGAAAACTGCCCGCGCGGGCCCGCATGCCGTGCCGGCATGCGCGCGCCCGCCAAGCGGGAATGCGCGTCAGGCGGAGGTCCGCTCGAACTCGCGCATGAATTCGATCAGCGCCATCACGCCCTCGAGCGGCATGGCGTTGTAGATGCTGGCGCGCATGCCGCCCACGGTCTTGTGCCCCTTCAGCTGCACCAGGCCGTTGGCCCGCGCCTGCTGCAGGAAGGCCTCGTTGCGCGATTCGTCGCCCAGGAAGAACGGCACGTTCATGCGCGAGCGGCAGCTGGGGTGGATTTCGTTGCGATAGAAATCGCTCTGGTCGAGGTAGTCGTACAGCGCCGACGCCTTGGCGATATTGCGCTGTTCGATCGCGGGTACGCCACCCTGGCGCTTGAGCCACTGGAACACCAGGCCGGCGACATAGATCGCATAGGTCGGCGGGGTGTTGTACATCGAGTTGTGCTCGGCCACCAGGCGCCAGTTGAATGCCGACGGGCACAGCGGATGGGCATGGCCGATCAGGTCCTCGCGCACGATCACGATGGTGACGCCGGCCGGGCCGATGTTCTTCTGCGCGCCGCCGTAGACGACCTGCACGCGCGACCAGTCGATGGGCCGCGACAGGATATGGCTGGAAGCATCCGCCACCACGACGCGGTCGCCCTTGACCTGGCCGATATCGGGAATCTGCTGGAACTCGACGCCGACGATGGTCTCGTTGGTGCACAGGTGCACGTAGCCGGCATCGTCCGACAGCTTCCACTCGGCCACGTCGGGAATGCGATGGTATTTCTGTGCCTCGCTGCTCGCCGCGATATTGACCGCGCCATAGCGGCGGGCTTCCTGCTCGGTCTTGACCGACCAGGTGCCGGTAACGACAAAGTCGGCCTTGGCTGCGTCGGCATGGCGCAGGCGCATCAGGTTCAGCGGCACGATGCCGTTTTCGCCGATGGCGCCGCCCTGCAGGAACAGCACGCGGTAGTTGGCGGGAATATGCAGCAGCTCGCGCAGGTCGGCGATGGCCTGGTTGTGGATGCCTTCGAATTCGCGGCTGCGGTGGCTCATCTCCATCACCGACACCCCGGTCCCGCGCCAGGACAGCATCTCCTCGGCGGCCTGCTGCAGCACTTCGGCGGGCAGCGCCGCCGGGCCGGGCGAGAAGTTGTAGACGCGTTCGGCCAATGCACGCTGCATCATGCCGGCAAGAGCGGGATTCTGGGGATCGTTCATGAGACGGGGGGAAAGAAAAATGGCTGCCGGTGTTACCCAAGCAGCCATTATCCCTCAAACCCGCGCCCCGTTGGGCGCCCGGGGCAGCCCCCGGGTTGCCGCGCCCGCCCGAACGCTGCCGGGCGCGCGGCAGGCGGATCCGTTGCGGATCACGCCGGCATCACTTCGAAGCGGCGGTGATTTCCTTCTCGGCGGCGTCGCGCATCGACTTGCCGACCTGCGGGCCGTACTTCTGCATCATCGAGCCCCAGATTTCCTGCGTTGCCTTGCCCTGGTTGGCCATGAACTTCTGGCCGGTCGGCGACTTCAGGAAGGTGGTCAGGTCCTTCAGTTCCTGCGTGGTGTAGTACTTGCCGAAGGCATCGTAGTGCGCCTGGATGGCATCCTTGCGGAAGCCATCGGTGGTGAACGCGGTGCCGGCGCCGTCCACGACGCGCTGGACCGCGCCGTTCTTCTTCAGCTTTTCAACCGCGGCCTGCTTCTGCTTGTCGCTCAGGGTCTTGTTTTCGACCAGCACCTGCTCGAGGACCAGCGGCGCTTCCTGCTTGGCGCCTTGCTGCCAGTTCTCGGCCTGGCCCTTTACAGCCTGGTCTGCCTGCATGACGGAAAGCAGTTCCTTGATGGCTGCCGTCTTTTCCGCGTCCTGGGCGTGGGCATGCTGCGCCATCATGAAGGTCGGGACAAAAGCAGCCAGAACAGCGATACGTCGATAGGTTTTGAGCATTGTGACTCCCTGGTAAATACGTCCGTTTTAGTCCGGACAGCCGCGAGGCGAGTTCCGGCTGGCGTCCTATTGTTGCAACAATTTACGTTTGGTCTTAAGGATTCGCGTCGGCATCCGCACCTGCGGCACCTTCAGTGCCCTCGGCGCCTTCCGCGCCCTCGGCCTCGTCCGGCTCCTCGCCATTGCCGCCGTTGTCGGCATCGCTTTCGACGATGCGCTGCAGCCCGGACAGCTTGGTGCCCTCGTCCACGTTGATCAGCGTGACACCCTGGGTGGCGCGGCCCATTTCGCGGATTTCCGCCACCCGCGTACGGATCAGCACGCCGCCAGTGGTGATCAGCATGATTTCGTCTTCGGGCGAAACCAGTGCAGCAGCCACCACACGGCCATTGCGCTCGCTCGTCTGGATCGCAATCATGCCCTTGGTGCCACGGCCGTGTCGAGTGTACTCGGCGATCGGCGTGCGCTTGCCATAGCCGTTCTCGGTCGCGGTCAGCACGCTGCCGCGCACGCCCGTGTCAGCCGTCTCTTCAGCGGTCTCGGCCGGCGCCACCAGCATCGCGATCACGGCCTGGCCGTCGTCCAGGTTCATGCCGCGCACGCCGCGCGCCTGCCGGCCCATCGGACGCACATCGTTCTCGTCGAAGCGCACGGCCTTGCCAGCGTCCGAGAACAGCATCACGTCGTGCTGGCCGTCCGTCACCGCCGCACCGATCAGATAGTCGCCCTCGTCAAGGTCGACCGCGATGATGCCGGCCTTGCGCGGATTGGAGAACTCGGTCAGCGCGGTCTTCTTGACCGTGCCGCGCGCGGTCGCCATGAAGATGAAGTGCTCGGCGTCAAACTGACGCACCGGCAGGATGACATTGATCTTCTCGCCTTCCGACAGCGGGAACATGTTGACGATCGGCCGCCCGCGCGAGTTGCGTGAACCCTGCGGCACTTCGTAGACCTTCAGCCAGTAGAGCCGGCCGCGGTTGGAGAAGCACAGGATGTAATCGTGGGTGTTGGCCACGAACAGCGTGTCGATCCAGTCGTCTTCCTTGGTCGCCGCCGCCTGCTTGCCCCGCCCGCCGCGCTTCTGGGCGCGGTATTCGGAGATCGGCTGGCTCTTCATATAGCCGCTGTGCGACAGCGTGACCACCATGTCCTGCGGGGTGATCAGGTCCTCGGTATCCAGTTCGGTCGCGTTCAGCTCGATCTGGGAACGGCGCTCATCGCCGAATTCGGCGCGGATCGACGTCAGTTCGTCGATGATGATGGTGGTAATGCGTTCCGGGCGCGCCAGGATATCGAGCAGGTCGGCGATTTCCGCCATGATGTCGCGATATTCCTGGACGATCTTGTCCTGTTCGAGGCCGGTGAGGCGTTGCAGGCGCATTTGCAGGATTTCCTGCGCCTGGCCGTCCGACAGCCGGTACAGGCCGTCGGCCTGCATGCCGAAAATCGCCGGCAATCCGTCCGGCCGGTACGAAGCGCGCCCGCCCGGGGTTTCGCCTTCCGCGCGGGCCAGCATTTCGCGGACCAGCGCCGAATCCCATGCCTTGCTCATCAGTTCCTGCTTGGCGATCGGGGGCGTCGGCGCAGCCTTGATGATGGCAATGAACTCGTCGATGTTGGCCAGCGCCACGGCCAGGCCTTCCAGCACATGGCCGCGTTCGCGGGCCTTGCGCAGCTCGAACACCGTGCGGCGGGTCACCACCTCGCGGCGGTGCGCCAGGAAGTACTCGAGCATCTGGCGCAGGTTCAGCAGGCGCGGCTGGCGGTCGACCAGCGCCACCATGTTCATGCCGAATGTGTCCTGCAGCTGGGTGTTCTTATATAGGTTGTTGAGGACGACCTCGGGCACCTCGTTGCGCTTGAGCTCGATCACCACCCGCATGCCGGACTTGTCCGACTCGTCGCGGATGTCCGAGATGCCTTCGATCTTCTTTTCGGTGACCAGCTCGGCGATGCGCTCCAGCAGGGTGCGCTTGTTGACCTGGTAAGGCAGCTCGTCGACGATGATGGCCTGGCGCTGGCCGCGGTCGATATCCTCGAAGTGCGTCTTGGCGCGCATCACCACGCGGCCGCGACCGGTGCGGTAGCCTTCGCGCACGCCCTGAATGCCATAGATAATGCCGGCGGTCGGAAAATCCGGAGCCGGAATCAATTCAATCAGCTCGTCCACGGTCGCCTGCGGATTGCGCAGCAGGTGCAGACAACCATCGACGATTTCATTCAGGTTATGCGGCGGGATATTGGTGGCCATGCCCACCGCAATACCCGACGAACCATTGATTAGCAGATTGGGAATACGCGCCGGCAGAATCGAGGGCTCTTTTTCAGAGCCGTCGTAGTTGCTGTCGAAATCGACGGTTTCCTTGTCGATGTCATGCAGCATCTCGTGGGCGATTTTCGACAGCCGGATTTCGGTATAACGCATGGCCGCGGCGTTATCGCCGTCGACGGAACCGAAATTGCCCTGGCCATCGACCAGCATGTAGCGCAGCGAGAAATCCTGCGCCATGCGCACGATGGTGTCGTAGACTGCGGTATCGCCGTGCGGATGGTACTTACCAATCACATCGCCGACGATACGGGCTGACTTCTTGTAGGCGCGGTTCCAGTCGTTATTGAGCTCGTGCATCGCATACAGCACGCGCCGGTGCACCGGTTTCAGGCCGTCCCGGACGTCAGGAAGCGCGCGCCCGACGATCACGCTCATGGCGTAATCCAGGTAGGAGCGGCGCATTTCCTCTTCTAGGGAGACCGGAAGGGTTTCTTTTGCGAATGGATCCATTGCGGCGTGGTTTATGCGGCAGGTTTAAGCGAATGACAGGCCCTTTGGCACGCGGCGCCGGTGGGCGCCTGACGGCTGGGCAACGTGCCATTCTAACATGCCGGCACCCCCTCCCCGCGGCTCTCCGGACAGGCCTCGCGGGCGCCTGCGCAGGCCCGCACTAAAACCCGGAATCCCTGATGCCACAAGGCTTTGCGGGCGACACAAGACCCATGTTGCACAAACACCACAGGCCCAAAACCCATGCGGCGAATCGAATATATTTACTTCTTAGGAAACGACCCTTGTGGCACAATTCCCCAGCGAAGAGCCAGACATTGTTCGAAGTGGAGCATCCGCCACATCGAGAATGTTATACTCCGAAGAATGTATGACTTGTTTTCGTCCATTTGCTCGCAGTAACCCTGCGGTGATCTCATCCTGAGAGGAGAAATATGAAAAAATTTGCCAAGCTCGCGCTCGTTGCAGCTACCGCAGTAATGGCTGCATCCGCTCAAGCTCAGTCCGTCCCTTATGAAAAGAAGGCAGTGAACGACAACTGGGGCAACGGTACGAGCGAGTACGTGTGGAAGAATGGCACGAACGAGCTCTGCTGGCGCGACAGCTCCTGGACCCCGGCCACGGCCAACGCGCTGTGCGACGGCGCCCTGGCTCCGGCCGTTGCGGCACCGGCCCCGGCTCCGGTGGCTCCGCCGGTCGTCTCGAGCGAGAAGGTCACTTTCGCTGCTGACACCCTGTTCGACTTCGACAAGGCTGTGCTGAAGCCCGAAGGCAAGGCCAAGCTGGACGACCTGGTCTCCAAGCTGCAAGGCATCACCCTGGAAGTCATCATCGCCGTTGGCCACACCGACTCGTTCGGCTCGGACAAGTACAACGATCGCCTGTCGATCCGCCGCGCTGAATCGGTCAAGGCTTACCTGGTGAGCAAGGGCGTTGAAGCCAACCGCGTCTACACCGAAGGCAAGGGCAAGCGCCAGCTGAAGGTTGATCCGAAGTCGTGCAAGGGCAACCGCAAGTCGCAGATCGCCTGCCAGCAGCCGAACCGCCGCGTGGAAGTCGAAGTGGTCGGCACCCGCAGCGCACGTTAATCGGAACCCTTCCGATCCAAGAAGCCCAGCGCAAGCTGGGCTTTTTTTTTGGTACAGTTGCCCGGACTGTCCCTTCCTTCACCCGCCGCGGCCAGTGCCGCCGGACCCGCATACGATGACGTTGCAATCGCAAACCCTCCCCGCAGCCGACGCCGCCAGCCAGCACCCGCCGCGCCGGAATGCCGACCCCAAGGAAATCGATAAATTCAGCGAACTGGCCCACCGCTGGTGGGATCCGCAGAGCGAGTTCAAGCCGCTGCACGAGCTGAACCCGCTGCGCCTGGGCTGGATCGATGGCATCGCCGGGCTGGCGGGCAAGCGGGTGGTCGACGTGGGCTGCGGCGGTGGCATCCTGTCCGAGAGCATGGCCCGCCTTGGCGCCACCGTGCGCGGCATCGATCTCTCCAGCAAGGCGCTGAAGGTGGCCGACCTGCACAGCCTGGAGTCCGGCGTTGCCGTGACCTACGAGGAGATCGCCGCCGAAGCACTGGCGGCGCGCGAGCCGGCCAGCGTGGATGTGGTGACTTGCATGGAAATGCTCGAACACGTGCCGGATCCGGCGTCGATCGTGCGAGCGTGCGCGACGCTGGTGCGGCCGGGTGGCCATGTGTTCTTCTCGACCATCAACCGCAACCTGAAGGCGTACCTGCTGGCCATCGTCGGCGCCGAATACGTGCTGAACATGCTGCCGCGCGGCACCCACGACTACGAAAAGTTCATCACGCCTTCCGAACTGGCCCGCTTTGCGCGCCAGGCCGGGCTGGACCTGGTCGAGATGCGCGGCATGACCTACAACCCGCTGTCGCAGGTCTATACGCTGGGCCGCGACACGGACGTAAATTACCTGATGGCGTTCCGCCGGGTGGCGGCATGAGCGCGGCGATCGCAGGGGTCTTCTTCGATCTCGACGGCACCCTCGCCGACACCGCGCCGGACCTGGCCGCCGCGGCGAACCGGCTGGTGGTCGAACGCGGCCGCCCGCCCGTGGCCTACGACAAGCTGCGCCCCGTCGCCTCGCATGGCGCGCGCGGACTGCTGGGCGCCGCCTTTGGCCTGCGCCCGGAAGACGCGGAATTCCCGGCGCTGCGCGATATCTTCCTGGATTACTACGAAGCCGACATCGCGGTGCACACCCGCCTGTTCGACGGCATGCCGCAGGTGCTGGCCGCGCTCGAGGCGGCGGGCATCCCGTGGGGGATCGTGACGAACAAGATCGCGCGCTTCACGGTGCCGCTGGTCGCCGCGATCGGCCTGGCGCCCCGCGCCAGCGCCGTGGTCAGCGGCGACACCACGCCGCACGCCAAGCCGCATCCCGCCCCGCTGCTGCATGCCGCCGCCAGCGCCGGCGTCGACCCGCGCCGCTGCGTCTATGTGGGCGACGACCTGCGCGACATCCAGGCCGGCAAGGCCGCCGGCATGATCACCGTGACCGCGGCCTATGGCTACTGCGGCGACGGCGATCCGCCCGAAGCCTGGGGTGCGGACCACCTGATCCGCCACCCTGCGGAGCTGATCCCGCTGCTGGTGCCGGCCGCGATCGCCTGAAAGTGCGCTGGCAGTATCCGGGCACCCAGCCTGGAACTCCCCAAGACAGCTTGCGTCCAACCGGGTACAATCCAGCTTCCTCACTGGGGCCGACCTGGTTTCGACGTGGGTTACAAAGCAGTGGAGGGCATACCGAGGACCCGTCACCTCGTTAATCAATGGGAATGCAATAACTGCTAACGACGAACGTTACGCACTGGCAGCCTAAGGGCCGCCGTCCTCGCACTGGCTCGCTGACGGGCTAGGGTCGCAAGACCACGCGAGGTCATTTACGTCAGATAAGCTCCGGAAGTGTCACGGGTCCGGAGACGAAAATTTAGTGACTCGCCGTCGTAGAGCGTGTTCGTCCGCGATGCGCCGGTTAAATCAAATGACAGAACTAAGTATGTAGAACTCTCTGTGGAGGGCTTGCGGACGCGGGTTCGATTCCCGCCGGCTCCACCAACATTCACTCCGGAGACCTCCTCCGAAGTCCGGAAACCCGTGATAGCCAAGGCTTCACGGGTTTTTTCTTTGCCCGGCGCCGCCCCAGACATGCGCCGGGCAAAAACAACATCCCCAGATTTGGGGATGCCGGGCGCGCCACGCCGGCCGATGATGCGATGCGGGCGATCCGCGACTCGCCCGCTGCCACTTCGAGCCCTCGTCCACCCGGCCGAGGGCTTTTTCTTTTGGTGCGCCGGCCAGGGACGGGAAAATTTCCGACCGCAAAATAAGCCAAGCCTTATCGCTTCACGAGTGAGCGAGTCCTATCGTAGCAAGGAACTTTGACCGGCATGCCGCTGGTTGTCACTGGCTGGATCCCCGCGCCCCGCGGGAGTTTGGCGACGCAAGCCGCATCCCTGACCCTGCTATGAACCGAACCCAACTGTTCCATCTCCTGCGCCGCTGGCTGGTCGTGGTGGCATGCTTCGCGGCACCGCACCTTGCCCATGCGAAATGCACCGCCACGCCATCGCTACCTTATGACCAGCCCCTCAACAGCATGGCCATCGCGGTCAACCTTGCCGAGGACAGCACGATTCCCGGAACGGTGCGCAGCTACCAGTTCAGCGGCAGCTGCACCGAGGTACTGCCCTGGGTGGTGCCCGGCGCCCCGATCATCTCGTGCTACTACGGATCCGGTACCGAAGTGAAGCCAGGCATCTATTCCACCGGCGTCCCGGGTGTCGGCATCCGCCTGCGCAATGCCGCCGGCCAGCCGATGACCAATGCTTCGGGCGTCTGGTGCGACACCCGCGCGGCCAACCTGGGCCACCTCAATCCGGACCTGACGTATTCCGTGTCGGTGACGATCGAGCTCGTCAAGACCGGGCCGATTTCGACCGGTAACCTCGACCCCGCCCAGACCCGCTTTGGTTTCGGCGTCTATAACGGGTCGGTGGAAGGCGCGCTGGGCGGCACGGGCAACCGCGACAACTACATCGGCTTTTCCGGCACCATCGCAACGCGCGAAATCGCCTGCAATGTCTTCGCCCCCACCACAGTGAACCTGCCGGCGATCAGCGCCAGAACGCTCGCCACGCAGGGCTCCGGCGGCAACACGCCGTTCGCCATCCAGCTGAGCTGCGATAGCGCGGCGATTGTCGGCGTGACGCTGGACGGCGCTGCCGGCACGCCGGTGATATCGGCCCCGGCCGGCATCCTGGGATTCAGCAATGCCGGGACCGCAGGCGCGGCGAGCGGCGCGGGCGTGCAGATCGTCAATGCCAGCGGCACCGCGCCAGTACCGCTGCAGGTGCGCAATGCCATGGGCAGCATCCAGGCCAACGTGCCCGCCACCTATCGCTTCGGCGCGCGCTATGCCAGCCTCGGCGGCACCCCTGCGCCAGGCAACGTCACCAGTTCGAT
The DNA here is from genome assembly GCF_020618415.1 of Cupriavidus sp. MP-37. NCBI lineage: Bacteria > Pseudomonadati > Pseudomonadota > Betaproteobacteria > Burkholderiales > Burkholderiaceae > Cupriavidus > Cupriavidus sp. MP-37. The sequence continues at coordinate 3,012,641 of NZ_CP085344.1, forward strand.
GGTGTTTACGCTGGACTACCAGTAACGCTGCCAGCCAGCGCGATCGCGGCAGTGACGTACCGGAGGCATGGTTCGTCGCTACATCCCGGAATCGAAGGACTACAATAGCCCGCTGCAGTCCTTCAAGGCTTTCGCGATGTCCGACCATCCCCGCTTCACCATCAACCGCTCCATGATCGCCCTGGTCCCGGAGCAGCCGTTCCTGGACTGGATCCAGGCGGTCGACCCGCAGCCCGTGGCCGGCCTGACGCTGGAGCAGGTGCGCGAAGACCAGAGCGTGTTCCTGCTGCCCGAAGAACTCGCCGACACGCACGAGAACGCCGTGCGCTGGGTCGAGAAGCGCTGGCAGGACTTCTTCGAATTCATGCTCGGCGAATGGTTCGACGACTCGGCGTGGCCCGAGGAACTGTCGCTGCAGATGTTTCGCGAGTGGTTCAGCGTGCGCTATCACTCGATGGTGTTCGACATGGCACCCGACGTGCCGGTGATGCACGACGACTGGGACGACGACGACGATTCGTCCGAACTGCTGCACTGATCTCCCGGCCGCCCCTCAGAGGAAGCGGTCCAGTATCTTGCGGCTGTGCTTGTCCAGCGCCATCAGGTCGCGGATCAGGTAGTGGATGCCGTGCGTGTCCGAGATCAGCAGCGTGCTGCCGGCCAGGCGGCGGATCGCTTCTTCGCCGCGCAGCACCAGGTCGGTCTGGCCACGGTCGGTCTTGACCGTCCACACGCTCGGCGTGGCATAGGTCGACACACTGACGATGCGCTCGATTTCCGGCATGAACTCGCGCGAGGCCAGCTCCGCCTCGATCATGTCGCGCTCGGCGATCGGCAGGTCTTCCAGCCGCGGAATCCATACCACCTCGTGCCCGTCGGCGCTCATCATGCCGATGCCGCCTTGCGGCGCCGAGATCGGGAAGGCGCGCACCGGCACCACGCCTTCATGGACGGTGCCGTCCTCGGCGATCAGCACCAGGCGGCCGAACGGGTTGCGGTCCAGCGTGAACACAGGGGTCGGCGCAGCGGCGGCAGCGGCAATGTCATTGGGCATGGGCAGTCTCCGGGATCTGGATGGCCTCTTCGGCGTCGTCGTCTTCGGTATCGACATTGCGCGCCTGCGCCTGGTAAAGCTTGTAGTACGCGCCTTCGCGCAGCAGCAGTTCGTCGTGGCTACCCACTTCGACGATCTGGCCGCGGTCCATCACCACCAGCCGGTCGGCCTTGCGCAGCGTCGACAGGCGGTGCGCAATGGCAATGGTGGTACGGCCCTGCACCAGGTTGTCGAGCGCCTTCTGGATTTCCTTCTCGGTGGCGGTGTCGACCGACGATGTAGCCTCGTCCATGATCAGGATGCGCGGGTTGATCAGCAGCGCGCGCGCAATCGAAATACGCTGGCGTTCGCCACCGGACAGCGCCTGGCCGCGCTCGCCGACCAGCGAGTCATAGCCGTGCGGCAGCCGCAGGATGAACTCATGCGCATGCGCGGCCCGCGCTGCGGCAATGATCTGTTCACGCGTGGCGTCCGGCTTGCCGTAGGCGATGTTGTCGGCAATCGTGCCGAAGAACAGGAACGGCTCCTGCAGCACCAGGCCGATATGGCGGCGATACTCCGATACCGGCAGCGAGCGGATATCGACCCCGTCGACCCGGATCGCGCCCTCGGAGACATCGTAGAAGCGGCAGATCAGGTTGACCAGCGTGCTCTTGCCCGAGCCGCTGTGGCCGACCAGCCCGATCATCTCGCCCGGCGCAATCGACAGGTTCAGCCCGCGGATCACCGCACGGTTGCCGTAGCGGAAGCCCAGGTCGCTCATGTCGATGGCGCCCTCGACCCGGTCCAGCCGGGCCGGCCGCGCCGGCTCCGGCACGCTCGACACATGGTCGAGGATGTCGAAGATGCGCTTGGCGCCGGCGGCGGCCTTCTGCGTGACCGAGACGATCCGGCTCATCGAATCCAGCCGCGTATAGAAGCGGCTGATATAGGTCAGGAACGCCACCAGCACGCCCACGGTAATGGCGCTGTGCGATACCTGCCAGATGCCGAACACCCACACGATCAGCAGCCCGATCTCGGTCAGCAGCGTCACCGTCGGCGTGAACAGCGACCAGACCGCGTTGACGCGGTCGTTGATCGCCAGGTTGTGCTTGTTGGCCTCGCGGAAGCGCGTGACTTCGCGCTTCTCCTGTGCGAACGCCTTGACCACGCGGATGCCGGGAATGGTGTCGGCCAGCACGTTGGTGATCTCCGACCAGATCCGGTCGATCTTCTCGAAGCCATGACGCAGCCGGTCGCGCACCAGGTGGATCATCCACGCGATAAAGGGCAACGGGACCAGCGTCACCAGTGCCAGCCACGGGTTGATCGAGACCAGGATCACCGCCGTCATCAGGATCATCAGCACGTCGGTGGCGAAGTCCAGCAAATGCAGCGACAGGAACACGCAGATGCGGTCGCTTTCCGAGCCGATGCGCGCCATCAGGTCGCCGGTGCGCTTGCCGCCGAAATACTCGAGCGACAGCTTTAGCAAATGTTCATAGGTGGTGGTGCGCAGATCGGCGCCGATGCGCTCCGACACCCGCGCCAGCAGGTAGGTGCGCGCCCATCCCAGCGACCACGCCACCAGTGCCGCCACGAGCAAGCCGGCCAGGTACAGGCGCACCAGCGCATAGTCGATCGGCACGCCGTTCTGGAACGGGATCAGCACCTTGTCCATCAGCGGCATGGTCAGGTACGGCGGCACCAGCGTGGCGGCGGTCGACAGCAGTGTCAGGAAAAAACCGCCCAGCAGCTGCCAGCGGTAGGGCCGGGCAAAGCGCCACAGCCGCAGCAGTGCCCAGGTCGACGGCGGCGTCTCGAGTTCCCGGCTGCATTGAGGGCACTGTTCCTCGTCCGGTGGCAGCGGCGCCTTGCAGGTCGGGCACAGCACCTCACCCGCCACGGCGGCCGGGCGCGAACCGGCGGCATCGCGCTGGGCTTCGAACTGGTCCGCCAGCCGCAAGGCCGCGGGATTGTAACCAAGCGTGTATCGCCAGGTGGCGAGCCGGCCTGCCGGGCCGCTCAGTTCCAGCGTGCCCACCCCCGCATGGTCGGTATGCGACAGGCGCAGCGCCGGGGCGATGTTCCATTCCCGCACATTTTTTTCGCCGGGGGCGCGGGCGACGATGCGCTGGTCGGTCACAACCAGCCACCCTTGGGTAAAATGCAGCCTCGCGTCGAGGTCCAGTGCCAGTCCGGCCAGGACAGTCTCGCCGGGTCGGAGCCACGATCCGGCTTCAGCCCGCCAGGGTTCATCGGCGGCAGTGGCGGTAGGGACAGGCAGGGAGGACTGGGTCATGGATGGCGCGGCGTGCGTCCAGGGATTGCGGACATAACTTGAAACAATTTAGGCTGGGCACGCGCTGGCGGCCCGCGAATTCGCCCGCAGTATACATAACGACGAACGCGCGGGTAGCCCTGATGCATTGCACAATCACTTTTACACCAAGAAAGTCAACCCGCTTCGTGCTGTAACGTTACTGAAAGGTTAGGCTTCCATTTCTCGGGCGTTCCGCCCACTGCCTCAAGCTAATTCAATGAAAAAGAAGGACATTGAGATTTTCGATGTCATGTCGCTGCGCGGCCCGAATATGTGGACATATCGGCCCGTTCTGGAGGCATGGGTCGATATCGGGGAACTGGAGGACTTTCCCTCCAACACGATTCCGGGGTTCTACGAGCGCCTGTCGGCCTGGCTGCCATCGCTGATCGAGCACCGCTGCAGCATCGGCGAGCGCGGCGGCTTCCTGCAGCGGCTGAAGGAAGGCACCTGGCCGGGCCATATCCTGGAACACGTGACGCTTGAGCTGCAAAACCTGGCGGGGATGCCGGGCGGCTTCGGCAAGGCGCGCGAAACGCCGGTGCGCGGCGTGTACAAGGTGATCGTGCGCGCCTGGCACGAGCAAGTCACCCGCGCCGCGCTGTTCGCCGCGCGCGACCTGGTGATGGCGGCGATCGAAGACCGTCCTTACGACGTCCCCGCCACCGTGGACCACCTGCGTCGCCTGGTCGACAAGCATTGCCTGGGTCCCAGCACCGCCTGCATCGTCGATGCCGCGGACGACCGCGACATCCCGGCGATCCGCCTGTCGGACGGCAACCTGGTGCAACTGGGCTACGGCGCGCGCCAGCGCCGCATCTGGACCGCCGAGACCGACCGCACCAGCGCGATCGCCGAGAGCATCTCGCGCGACAAGGACCTGACCAAGAGCCTGCTGGAGTCCTGTGGCGTGCCGGTGCCGGAAGGCCGCCTGGTCGAGTCGCCGGAAGACGCCTGGGATGCCGCCGAGGACATCGGCGTGCCGGTGGTGGTAAAGCCCTATGACGGCAACCATGGCCGCGGCGTCTTCACCAACCTGATGACCCGCGAGGAAGTGGAAACCGCCTATGGCGTGGCCCTCGACGAAGGCAGCGGCGTCATCGTCGAGCGCTTCATCCCGGGCAACGAGCACCGCCTGCTGGTGGTGGGCGGCCGCCTGGTGGCCGCGGCCATGGGCGAGACCGCCAGCGTGGTCGGCGACGGCAAGTCCACCATCGACGAGCTGATCGAGCTGCAGATCAATTCCGATCCGCGCCGCGGCAGCACCGAGGACCACCCGCTCAACCGCGTGCGGCTGGACTCCGCCGCGCGGCTGGAGCTGAAGCGCCAGGGCATGGATGGCAGCTCGGTGCCGCCGGAAGGCCGCTCCGTGCTGATCCAGCGCAACGGCAACGTCGCCTTCGACGTCACCGACCGCGTGCACCCCAGCGTGGCCGCGCATGCGGCGCTGGCCGCGCGCGTGGTGGGGCTGGATATTGCCGGCGTCGACCTGGTGGCCGAGGACATCTCGCGCCCGCTGCACGAACAGCGCGGCGCCATCGTCGAAGTCAACGCCGGCCCCGGCCTGCTGATGCATATCAAGCCCGCCGAGGGCACGCCGCGCCCGGTGGGCCGCGCCATCGTCAACCACCTGTTCCCGGAGTCGGAAGACGACCAGGGCCGTATCCCGGTGGTGGGCGTGACCGGCACCAACGGCAAGACCGTGGTGGCACGGCTGGTAGCGCGCCTGCTGCAGCTGTCGGGCAAGCATACCGGCCTGGCCTGCAGCGACGGCCTGTTCCTGGACCGCCGCCTGGTCGAAAGCGGCGACCGCGCCAACTGGGAAGCCGGCCACCGCATCCTGATGAACCGCGCGGTCGAGGCCGCCGTGTTCGAGAACGACAGCGGCAGCATCCTGTCCGAGGGCCTGGCCTATGACCGCTGCCAGGTCGGCGTGGTCACCAACTTCGACCAGCCCGACCACCTCGGCGACTATTACGTCGAAGACGAAGACCGCATGTACAACGTGCTGCGCACCCAGGTCGACGTGGTGCTGCAGAACGGCGCCGCCGTGCTCAACGCGCGCGACGAGCGCCTGGTCGAGATGGCCGAGCTGTGCGACGGCGACGTGATCTTCTTCGGCCTGACCCCGGAGCTGCCCGCGATCGTCTCGCACCGCGCCGCGGGCAAGCGCGCGGTGTACGTGCGCGAAGGCAAGATCGTGCTGGCCACCGGCAGCAGCGAGACCGCGCTGGTCGACGTGGCCGCGGTGCCGCTGACCTACGCCGGCCGCGTCGCGTTCCAGATCGAGAACGTGCTGGCCGCCGTCGCCGCCGGCTGGGCGCTGGGCATCTCGAATGACCTGATCCGCGCCGGCGTGGTGACCTTCGATGTGGGCCAGGTCGACGTGCCGGGCCGCTTCACGCTGTTCGAGCGCAACGGCGCCACGGTGGTGGTCGACGACGCCCACAACGCCCCCGCGCTGGAAGCGCTGGCGACCGCGCTGGAGCGCTTCCCCGCCGAGCGCCGCATGGTGGTCTACGGCGCCGGCGTGCAGCGCCGCGACGACGACCTGGTGCGCCAGGGCAAGGCCCTGGGCCAGCATTTCGACCGCGTGTTCCTGTGCGAGGACCGCAGCGTCAAGCGCGCCCTGCCCGACGCCGAGGCGCGCGCGCTGCTCAAGCAGGGCCTGTACGAAGGCCGGCGCGTGACCAAGATCATCGACGAAGGCACGCGCGCCAGCGCCATCGAAGCCGCCCTGAGCCAGCTGGTGCCGGGCGACCTGCTGGTGCTGCAGTGCGACGAGGCCGCCACCGGCGCCACCGTCGACCTGGTGCACCACTGGATGGGCCAGCCTGCCCGCCGCGCCTGACGCCCCCAGCCAAACCGCGCATAGAAGACACGGAAACCGTTCTATGGAAGTCTCCCGTATCCGGGCCCTGCGGGGCCCGAACCTGTGGTGCCGCCACACCGCCATCGAGGCGATCGTGGTCTGCCAGGACACCGCCAACATGCTGTCGGCCCTGCCCGGCTTCGAAGACCGGCTGCGCGCCCGCTTCCCCGAGATCGGGCCGCTGCGCCCGGACGAGGAATCGGTCGAGCTGTCGCTGGCCCACGTGCTGGAAGTGACCGCGCTGCGCCTGCAGGCCGCCGCCGGCTGCCCGGTGACGTTCAGCCGCACCGCGCAGACGGTCGAGCCCGGCATCTACCAGGTGATCGTGCAATACAGCGAGGAAGAGGTCGGCCGGCTCGCCTTCGAGCTGGCCGAAGCGCTGTGCAATGCCGCGCGCCACGATACCCCGTTCGACCTCGCCGACGCGCTGCACCGCCTGCGCGAGCTGGACGAGGACGTGCGCCTGGGACCGAGCACCGGCTCGATCGTCTACGCCGCGGTCGCGCGCGGCATCCCGTACCGGCGCCTGACGCAGGGCTCGATGGTGCAGTTCGGCTGGGGCAGCAAGCAACGCCGCATCCAGGCGGCCGAGACCGACCGCACCAGCGCCGTGGCCGAATCGATCGCGCAGGACAAGGAACTGACCAAGAGCCTGCTGCACGCCGCCGGCGTGCCGGTGCCGCTGGGCCGCTCGGTGCGCAGCGCCGAGCAAGCCTGGGCCGCGGCGCAGGAGATCGACGCGCCGGTGGTGGTCAAGCCGCGCGACGGCAACCAGGGCAAGGGCGTGGCGGTGCGCATCCGCACCCGCGAGGAAGTGATGACGGCCTACGAGGTCGCCTCGGATATCAGCTCGGACGTGATCGTCGAGCGCTATATCCCCGGCCACGATTTCCGCCTGCTGGTGGTCGGCAAGCAGCTGGTCGCGGCGGCGCGCCGCGATCCGCCGCAGGTCATCGGCGACGGCGTGCATACCGTGCGCCAGCTGGTCGAGGAAGTTAACCGCGACCCGCGCCGCGGCGAAGGCCATGCCACCTCGCTGACCAAGATCCGCTTCGACGACATCGCGCTGGCCACGCTGGCCAAGCAGAACCTGACCGCCGATTCCGTGCCGGCCGCCGGCACGCGCGTGGTGCTGCGCAACAACGCCAACCTGTCCACCGGCGGCAGCGCCACCGACGTGACCGACGACGTCCACCCCGACATCGCCGCGCGCGCTGTTGCCGCCGCGCAGATGGTGGGCCTGGACATCGCCGGCGTCGACGCGGTCTGCGAGACCATGCTCAAGCCGTTCGAGGAACAGGCCGGCGGCATCGTCGAAGTCAACGCCGCGCCGGGCCTGCGCATGCACCTGCAGCCGTCCTACGGCAAGGGCCGCGCGGTCGGCGAAGCCATCGTCTCGACCATGTTTGCCGACGGCGACGACGGCCGCATCCCGGTGGTGGCGGTGTCGGGCACCAACGGCAAGACCACCACGGTGCGGCTGATCACCCATATCATGGCCAGCAGCGGCCTGCGCATGGGCATGACCGGCACCGACGGCGTCTATATCCAGGGCGAGCGCATCGACACCGGCGACTGCAGCGGCCCGCGCAGCGCGCGCAACGTGCTGCTGCACCCCGATGTGGACGCCGCCGTGTTCGAAACCGCGCGCGGCGGCCTGCTGCGCGAGGGCCTGGCCTTCGACCGCTGCGACGTGGCGGTGGTGACCAACGTCGGCGAAGGCGACCACCTGGGCCTGTCCTACATCAACTCGGTGGAAGACCTGGCGGTGCTCAAGAGCGTGATCGTGCAGAACGTCGCGCCGCACGGCATGGCCGTGCTCAACGCCGCCGACCCGATGGTGGTGCGCATGGCCGACGCCTGCCCCGGCAGCGTCACCTTCTTCGCGCACGATCCCGACCAGCCCGCCATGGCCACGCACCGCGCGCAGGGCAAGCGCGTGGTGTTCGTCGACGGCGCCGACATCGTCGCCGCCGAAGGCGATGCCGAAGTGCGCATCGCGCTGGCGGAGATCCCGCTAACGCGCAACGGCACCATCGGCTTCCAGGTCGAGAATGCGATGTCGTCGATCGCCGCCGCGTGGGCGCTGGGCATCGACTGGTCGGTGATCCGCCGCGGGCTGGCCACCTTCGTCAACGATGCGCAGACCGCGCCCGGACGCTTTAATGTGTTCGATTACCGCGGCGCCACGCTGATCGCCGACTACGGCCACAACCCGGATGCCATCCTGGCGCTGTGCAACGCGATCGAATCCATCCCGGCCAAGCGGCGGGTGGTGGTGATCAGCGGCGCCGGCGACCGCCGCGACGACGACATCCGCCGCCAGACCCAGATCCTGGGCGGCGTGTTCGATGAGGTCGTGCTGTACCAGGACCAGTGCCAGCGCGGCCGCGCCGACGGCGAAGTGCTGGCGCTGCTGCGCGAAGGCCTGCAGGGCGCGCAACGCGCCAGCCAGGTCGAGGAAATCCGCGGCGAATTCCTGGCCATCGATACCGCGCTGTCGCACTTGCAGCCGGGCGACCTGTGCCTGATCCTGGTGGACCAGGTGGAAGAGGCGCTGGGGCATATCGCCGGGCGCATCGCGCAGGGATAGCGACAGCACTTCGTCGACACGCTTGCCCTCACCCCAACCCTCTCCCGCAAGCGGGAGAGGGAGCACACAGCCGGGACTTGAAACGACTCGGTCATCTGAAATGGCGCTGGTTTGCTCCCCTCTCCCGCTTGCGGGAGAGGGGCGGGGGTGAGGGCGGGCGCTTCTGGTGGCGTGGTGCCTTGCTAAACCACTCCGCGCCCTGCCGTCAATGCCGCCCCGGCAGCGCCAACCTCCGCTCCAGCCGGTGCTGCAGCCCCGACAACCCCGTGCTCAACACCCAGTAAATCGCCGCGACCGCCAAATACAGCGGCAACGGCTGGTAGGTGGCGGCGATCACCTCCTGCGCCGTGCGCAGCAGTTCGGTGACGGTGATGACCGATACCAGCGAGGTATCCTTGATCAGGCTGATCAGGCTGTTCGACAGGCTCGGCACCGCCAGCCGCAGCGCCTGCGGGCCCACCACATAGCGCAGCGCCTGCGCCGGCGTCAGGCCCAGGCTGTACGCGGCCAGCCACTGCCCGCGCGCGACGCCGAGGATGGCGCCGCGCATGCTCTCCGACAAATACGCGCCGACGTTCAGGCTCAATGTCAGCACGCCCGCTGGCGTCGGTTCCAGCGCGATGCCGATGCCGGGCAGCCCGTAGTAGACCACGAAGATCTGCACCAGCAGCGGCGTGCCGCGCATGATGCTGACGTAACTGCGCGCCACCGCCTTGAGCGCACGGCTATGGCTGATGCCCATCAGCGCCACCACCGTGCCCAGCATCAGCCCGAACACCATCGACCACAACGCGAACTTGATGGTCAGCAGCGTGCCCTGCAGCAGCACGGGCAGGGAATCGATGACGAGCTGGAGAGCGGGCATGGCGGGGCGGCGGGAAAAGGATCAGCAATGAAAGACACAAAGCAAAGCGGCGCGGCAGCCATGCAGGCCGCCGCGCCGCGACATGATACCGCCCTGCTTGCCGGCCGGCTTACTTGATCGGCTTGCCGGCGGGCTTGGTCACATCGGTGCCGAACCACTTCACCGACAGCTTGCCAAGCGTGCCGTCCTTGGCCAGGTCCTCCAGCGCATGGTTGATGGCCTGCGCGAACTTGGGGTTGTCCTTGCGGAACGGGATCGCCACCTGGGTGGTGGCACCCGCCACGATCGCGCCCGGCCGCAGCGGCAGGTTGGCGGTCTTGACCAGGTACGCGACCATCAGCCGGTCGTTCAGCGCGGCGTCGACGCGCTGTGCCGCCAGGTCGCGCAGGTACTCCGGCGCGCCGGGATAGGTCTTGACCTCGATGCCGGCCACGGACTTGGCCAGGTCGTTGTAGTTGCTGCCCAGGCTGACGCCGAGCTTGTGGCCCTTCAGGTCTTCCAGCGATTTGAACTGGCGCTTGTCGTCCTTGCGCTGGATCAGTTGCGCATCCGAGTAGACATAGGGCGTGGAAAAATCGAGCACCTGCTGGCGCTGCGGGGTGACGTTGACCTGGTTGACGATCACGTCGAACTTGCCCGCCTGCAGGCCGGCGATGATGCCGCTCCATTCGGTAGTGACGAACTCCGGCTTGACGCCGAGCTTGGCCGCCACCGCCCGTGCCACGTCGACATCGAAGCCTTCCAGCTCGTTCTTTGCGCCACGGAAACCGAACGGAGGATAGGTGCCCTCCAGCCCGATCTTCAGCACGCCGGCCTGCTTGACGGTGTCGAGCAGGTCGGCGGCATGGGCCGCGGTGGCCGCCAGGCCGGCGCCGGCCACCAGGGAAGCGGCCAGCAGGGATTTGAACCAGCCAGTACGAAGCGATCGCATATGTTCTCCAGTCGATGCGGATAAGCAGTGTGGGGCAGCGCCGGCCGGCCTCTTTTGGAGGGCCGCCGGCTGTTGTGCTGCTATGAGCCTATATCGGGCTCAACACTACCGCAAACACTATCGAATGCTAAATATCGATTCATCATGGCTAAATAACCGCGAGGCCCGGTTCCGCTCCCGCCGGCTACCCCGCCCTACTGGTAGGCCTTGTCGTTGGGCGCCGCGAACAGCGCCTTCATGTCGGCCGACAGCGGATAGTTCATGTTGATGCCGCGCGGCGGAATCGGCGACATGAACCACTTGTTGTACAGCTTCTCGGCGCGGCCGCTGGTCTGCAGGTCGGCGATCACGCCGTCGGCCAGCTTCTTGAACGAAGGATCGTCCTTGCGGAACATGCAGGCGTAGTTCTCGGTCTGCAGCGGCGCGCCCACCACCACCCAGTCGGCGGCGTTCTTGGCCTTGGTGCGCTCGCCGTACAGCAGCGGCTCGTCCATCACGAACGCCGCGGCTCGGCCGGTTTCCAGGATCAGGAAGGACTGGCCGTGGTCCTTGGTGCTGATCAGGTTCATGTTCATGGCCTTCTCGCCGTTCATCTTGACCAGCAGGCGCTCGCCGGTGGTGCCGGCGGTGGTGACCACGTTGCGGTCCTTCAGGTCGGCAAACTCCTTCACGCCCGAATCCTTCTTGGTCAGCATCTTGATGCCGTAGACGAACAGGCTGTTGGAAAACGCCACCTGCTTCTGCCGCTCGAGGTTGTTGGTGGTGCTGCCGCATTCGATGTCGATGGTGCCGTTCTGCACCAGCGGGATCCGGTTCTGCGAGGTGATCGGCGTCAGCCGCACCTGCAGGTTCGGCATCTTCAGCTCGCTTTTCACCTTGTCGACGATCTGCAGCAGGATCTCATGCGAGTAGCCCATGACCTCCTTGCCGTCGGTGTACGAGAACGGGATCGACGATTCGCGATAGCCGAGCGAGATCACGCCGCTGTCCTTGATCTTCTTCAGCGTGTCGCCGTCGGCAGCATGGGCGGCGCCGGCCGCAAGCAGCAGCGTGGCGGCCGCAAGCGCGCGGCGGGTAATGGATCGGTGGGGGTGCAGCGTTTGCATGTGGCGCTCCTTGTCGTGGGGCTTGGTCATCGAGGCATGCTTCATGAACATCTTCAGGTACTGCGGACTTGCCGGTACGGCAACAACCCATGCTCGGCCGCGGCGCTAGGCGCGCGCGGCGTCGAAATCTTCTGCGTCGATGGCGGGGCGGCGCCCCGCCAGGCGGTCGGCCAGCAGGCCGGCACTGCCCATCGCCAGCGTAAACCCCAACGCGCCGTGGCCCAGGTTGAGCCACAGCCCCGATACCCGCGACGGGCCCACCAGCGGCAGGCCGTCCGGCGTGGCCGGACGCAGCCCGGCCCACGGCTGCAGTTGCGCCAGCGGCTGGTCCGGGACGATGCCGGGGAACAGCGCGCGGGTCTGCGCCACCAGCGTGCCGACCCGTTCCGGATCGATGCGGGTGCCGCCGCGCACCAGGTCGGCCATGCCCGCCACCCGCAGTGTATTGCCGATCCGGGCATAAACGATCTTGTTGGCGAAATCCGTGACGCTGATATGCGGCGCGTGCGCACCGCTGGCGAGCGGCACCGTGATGCTGTAGCCCTTGAGCGGCCACAGCATCGGCCGGACGCCCAGCGGACGCAGCAGCGGCACGCTGCCGACGCCGCCCGCCATGATCACCACGTCGGCGGGCACCACCCCGGCCGGCGTGCGCACCCCGGTGACGCGCCCGCCCCGCTGTACCAGCCCATGGACGACGGTGCCGAAGCGCATCGACACGCCGGCGTACGACCCGTCTTGCAGCAACCGTGCCAGCGACAGGCAGAAGCGATGGCAGTCGCCCACCTCTTCGCTCGGCGTATGGATGGCGCCGGCAATCTGGTCGCGGATGCCGGCCAGCGCGGGCTCCAGCGCCACGCAGGCATCGCGGTCCAGCGCCTGCTGCTCGCAGCCCAGGCTGGCCTGGTAGTCCAGCAGCCGGCAGGCCGAATCAAACGCCGCCGCGTCGCGGTGCACCACCAGCTTGCCGCGCCGCGCAAAATTGAAGCCGGCGCCGCCGTCGTCGTGCTGGTGCCGTGCCACGAAGGCCTGCATCAGGTCGCGCGAATAGAAGCCCAGCCGCAGCAGCTTGCGCGTGGTCGCTTCACTGGTGGTGCTGTTGCAGGCCGACATGAAGGCAGCCAGCCAGCGCCACTGCGCCGGATCCGCCGCCGGCCGAAAGCGCATCGGCGAATCGCGCCGCAGCAGCCAGCCCGGCACCTTGGCCATCACGCCCGGCCCCGCCAGCGGCGCCACGTAGCTGTAGCTCAGCTGCCCGCCGTTGGCAAAGCTGGTTTCCTCGCCGGGGCCGTCGTGGCGCTCGAGCACCGTCACCTGGTGGCCATCCTCGGCCAGGCGCCATGCCGTGGTCATGCCCACCACGCCCGCGCCCACGATCACCACCTGCATTGCCTTTCCTTTGCTCGCATCCATCAGGCAGAGCGTAGTGCAAGCGCGCCGGCTTGCCCAATGCGAATACGTGCCAGAATATGTCTTCAGGCTATAGATACCGGTCCCGCCTCCCAATTGACAGAGATGCCATGCGCCTGCGCCAGATCGAAGTGTTCCGCGCCGTGATGCTGACCGGCACCGTCAGCGAGGCCGCGCGCCTGCTGCATGTGTCGCAGCCGGTGGTCACGCGCGTGCTGCAGCATGCCGAGGCTTCGCTCGGCTTCCGCCTGTTCGAGCGGGTGCGCGGCCGCCTGCAGCCCACGCCCGAGGCCAACGCGCTGTCCGGGGATGTCGAAAGGCTATATGGCGAGATCGAACGCGTGCGCCGGGTCTCGGAAAGCCTGCGCCACAAGGGCGCCGGCCGGCTGCGCGTGGCCGCCACGCCGAGCCTGGCCAATCCGCTGCTGGTGCCGGCGGTGCGCAGCTTCTGCGCGCGCCACCCCGACACCCAGGTGCAGGTGCTGACGCACCATACCGACGAGATCGTCGACGCGCTGCTGGCCAACCAGATCGACCTGGGCTTTGCCTTTTCTCCGCCCCGCCACGAAGCCATCTCGAGCGAGCCGGTGGCCAGCGGCCGCATGCTGCTGGCGGTGCCGCGCGCGCAGCCGCTGCCCGCCGGCGGGCGCCGCCGCGTGGTGCCGATGCAGCGGCTGATGGAGCGCCCCTTTATCGGCTATGACGACAACAGCTCGCTCGGCCTGCTGGTGCGCCAGACCCTGGCCCGGCACGCGCTGGAACCGCATTCGACGCTGGAGGTGCAGACCTACTCGCTGGCGCTGGCGCTGGTCGACGCCGGCCTGGGCATGACGCTGCTGGACCAGTACACCGCGCTCAGCGCCAGCGCGGAGCGCGTCGCGCTGCATGACGTGGCGCCGGTGCTGCCGTTCGAGATCCAGGTGCTGCGCGCCAGCCACCGCGCCGGCTCGAGCCTGGCCGACGACCTGCGCGCGCAGTTCGCGCAGGCCGCCGCAGCGCTGGCGGCAACGCTGCCGCAGCGGCTGGAAGCGCCCACCGCCAGCTTCGACGCCGCCCCCGCCAGGCGCGGCGACTGAGCGGAGCCCAGATTGACAGCCGCGCGCGCCGTGCACCATCATCAAGCCGCCTGCAGGCACAACCTGCCAGCGCAATCCTGCCTATGTTCGTCCTGACCCTGATCCTGCTCGTCCTTGTCAGCGCCTTTTTCTCGATCTCCGAGATCGCGCTGACCGCTGCCCGCCGCACCAAGCTGCAAGTGCTGTCCGAACGCGGCGACGGCCGCGCCACGCGCGTGCTGGGGCTCAAGGAAGAGCCCGGGAATTTCTTCACCATCGTGCAGATCGGCGTCAACAGCGTCGCCATCCTGGCCGGTATCCTGGGCGAGAAGCATGTGTCCGACCTGCTGCTGGAAGCGCTGTCGCCCTACATGCAGGTGGTGCACGCCCAGCGCGCCGCCAACATCGGCTCGTTCCTGATCGTGACGCTGCTGTTTATCCAGTTTGCGGACCTGATCCCCAAGCGCATCGCCATGACCTTTCCCGAGGCCTGCGCGCTGGCCGTGATCGACCCGATGCTGACGCTGCTGCGCGTGCTCAGGCCGCTGGTCTGGATCTTCAACGCCGCCGCCGATGCCATGCTGCGGCTGCTGCGGCTGCCGACCAAGCCGGTCGACCAGATCACCACCGAGGATATCGCCGCGATGGTCGATGCCGGCGCCGAGGCCGGCGTGCTGCACAAGCATGAGCTGCACCTGATCGAGAACGTGTTCGAGCTCGACTTCAAGGGCATCACCGCGATCATGACGCCGCGCGACGAGGTGGTCTACCTGAGCCTGGACGAGCCCGCCGACAGCGTGCGCCGCAAGCTGGTGAACCAGCCGCACGCGCAATACCCGGTGTGCGGGCACGACCTGGACGACGTGCAGGGCTATATCGATTCCAAGGACATCCTGCAGCTGCTGCTGGCTGACGAAAGCGCCGCGGTGATGGGCAATATCGGCCGCTACCACGACAAGAACGTGCTGGTGATCCCCGACACGCTGACCCTGTCCGAGTCGCTGACGCGCTTCCGCGAAATGCACCAGAGCTTTGCCGTGGTCATGAACGAGTACGGGCTGGTGGTGGGCATCGTCACGCTGGACGACATCGTCGGCGCGCTGATGGGCGACATCCTCTATTCCAGCGAAGACGAGCAGATCGTGCGGCGCGACGACAGCTCGTGGCTGGTCGATGGCCTGACGCCGCTGGTCGACCTGAAGAAGGCGCTGGAGCTCGATACTTTGCCCGGCGAGGACTACGTCGATACCGCGGCCGGGCTGGTGATCTATGCGCTCAAGCGCATCCCGAAGAAGTCGGAATCGATCACCGTGGCGGGCTATCGCTTCGAAGTGCTGGACATCGACCATCACAAGATCGACCAGCTGCTGGTGTCGCGCCTGCCGCAAGCATCCGAGGCTGGAGCGGCGACGACGCCAGCGTAGCGGCGCGGGCCTGGCGATAGCGTTCGAGCGTATCCGGCAGCCGGAACCACGCCACGTAGCCGAACGCCGCCACCACCGCAAGCGCCGCCACCGCGCCGAGCCGCGACGGCGCCACCGAGCCCTGCGGTGCCGGCCCGTGCAGCGTGCGGTAGGCCGTGCCGAGCAGCGCGATCCACGCCAGCCCGAGCGCATAGCCCGCGGCCACGTCGGACAGCCAGTGCATGCCCAGGTACAGCCGCGACACGCCGATCGCCGCCACCGCGACCACGGTCAGCGCCAGCACCGGGATGCGCACGCGCCACGGCTGGCGCAGGCACATCAGCAAGGCCAGGAAGCCGTACGTGACCATGCTGCTGGTGGCGTGGCCGCTGGGGAAGGAATACGACTCCAGGCCGCTGTAGATGCTGGCCGGACGCACGCGCGCCATGCCCAGCTTGAGCGCCATCACGCAGGCGCGCGCGCCGAGCAGCGCGGCGGCCCAGTACAGCGCGACGATCCAGGCCCGGCGCCAGCACAGCCACGCGAACACCGCCACGCCCACTGCCACGGATATGCGCCCGCCCCCCAGCTCGGTGACGCCGACCATCGCCAGGTCGAGCCAGTCGCTGCGCAAGGCGCGCAGGCCCGCGTACACCTGCTGGTCGAGGCGCACCACGTCGGCGTTTTCGGCGACCTCGGCGGCGAGCCAGAACAGCGCGCTGCCGCAAGCCAGAAGCACGGCGCCGGCCAGCAACACCAGCAGCAGTTCGGCCACGTCGCGTTCCAGCACGCGCAGCGTGATCGCGTCCAGCCGCCGCGGCCGCGCGGCAACGCGCGACGACAACGCGCCGGCGCCCCACACGCGCCAGCGCTCCAGCCAGCGCACCACGGGCCGCAACAGCGCCACCAGCAGCGGCACCAGGCCCAGCAGCAGCAACGTCACCAGCGTGAACAGCGCCAGCAGCCCCAGCGCCGTGCCCGGCGTGAGCCAGGCCTGGACCAGCTCGCTCGCGCGCGCCGGCGCGTCAGTCACCGGCCGCCTCCGCCGCGGCCACGCTGCGCGCGATATTGGCGCGGGCCGGCGCCTCGCAGTCGGCGAAGGGCGCGGTCAGGAACAGTTGCGGGCGCTGCGCCAGGTGGTTCAGGAATGCCGCGCGGCGGCGCATGAACTCGGCCCACAGCGCATCGCCCTGCAAGCCGGTGCGCGCCGCCAGCAGGGCGCGGTTCTCGGCGAAGACGTCCCGGCTGTGGCTGTCGAACACATCAGGCGGCGCGGCCAGCCTGAGCAGGTCGAGGTCGAGCACGGCCTCGGCGCCCGCGCAGCTGGGTCGATGGTCGCGCGTATCGAGCACGATCTGCGCGGCACGCTCCAGCACCGCGCGCGCCGCGCCGGGCGCGATCGTCTCGATCAGGGCGGCCGAGGCGGCTTCGTTGTGCTCGCAGCCGGCCACATAGACCGCGTCGTGGCACAGCACCGCCAGCGCCTGCGCGTGGTCCAGCGCCACGCCGCGCGCGTGGGCGGCCTCGAACATCTCCAGGATATGGCGGCGGTCATGGTAGCGGCGGTATGGCGTGTCGTGCAGCGACAGCACCTCGAGCACGGCCTGGCGCGGCAGGAAATCCAGGCAGGCCAGTGCCGCGGGCCAGTTGGGCGCGAAACGCGGCACCTCGCCCTGCGGAGTGGCCACCGGTTCGCTGAACACATCGGCGCGGCGCACCCACAGCAGGGACGGATCGCGCATGGCGCGGTAGACCACCACCGGCGCCAGGTCGGCCTCGAAGCGCCCGATGCCTACCGCGGTATAGGCGCCGCCCTTGTAGTGCCGGTACGGCATGCCGTAGACAAGATCGGGATCGGCCGGCAATTCGGACGGATCGCCGTGAAAGGCCGGTGCGGTGGCGGGATTGTCGGGAGGCTGGGTCATGGTGCGGCATCCTGCGTGGCGGATCGCCATGATAGTGCACCAGCCGGCGCGTGCCGTGACCGCGGCACAAAACCGGCCGCCGAAAAAACAAAACCGACGCGCACTGTCGTGGGCGTCGGCCTGAGTTTTACTACGCTGTTGTTGCCTGCCGGTGGTCGAGACCGGGCAGCTTCTTGTCTGGCGGAGAGGGTGGGATTCGAACCCACGGTACCGTCGCCGGTACGCCTGATTTCGAGTCAGGTACATTCGACCACTCTGCCACCTCTCCGGTAACTGCTTTGCCGTGTGGCGAAACCAAGATTATAGCCACACGGCACCGGCCAGTGCAAGAGGCCGACAGCAGATTTTTACAGTTCCGGCTCCAGGCGGGTGACGCCGCCCATGTACGGCTGCAGCGCGGCCGGCACCGTGACCGAGCCGTCGGCGTTCTGGTAGTTCTCCAGGATCGCCACCAGCGTGCGGCCGACGGCCAGGCCCGAGCCGTTCAGCGTATGCACCAGTTCCGGCTTGCCCTGCCCCGCGCGCATGCGCGCCTGCATGCGGCGCGCCTGGAAGTCGCCCATGTTCGAGCACGAGCTGATCTCACGGTAGGTATTCTGCGCAGGAATCCAGACTTCGAGGTCGTAAGTCTTGGTGCTGCCGAAGCCCATGTCGCCGGTGCACAGCACGATGGTGCGGAACGGCAGTTCCAGCTTCTTCAGGATCGCCTCGGCGTGGCCGGTCAGCTCTTCCAGCGCGTCGAACGATTGCGCGGCCGGAACGATCTGCACCATCTCGACCTTGTCGAACTGGTGCTGGCGGATCATGCCGCGGGTGTCCTTGCCGTAAGAGCCCGCTTCCGAGCGGAAGCACGGCGTATGCGCGACAAAGCGCAGCGGCAGCTTCTCGCCGGCGACGATGGCGTCGCGCACGATATTGGTCAGCGGCACCTCGGCGGTCGGGATCAGGTAGAAGTTCTCGATGCGCTCGCCTTCCTCGCTACCCACCTTGCGCGGCACCTTGAACAGGTCTTCCTCGAACTTGGGCAACTGGCCGGTGCCGCGCATCGATGCGGCGTTGACGATGTACGGCACATACATCTCGGTGTAGCCGTGTTCCTGCGTATGGGTGTCGAGCATCAGTTGCACCAGCGCGCGGTGCAGGCGCGCCACGCCGCCGCGCAGCATCGAGAAGCGCGAGCCCGTCACCTTGACCGCGGTATCGAAATCCAGCCCCAGCTTTTCGCCCACGTCGACGTGGTCGCGCACGGCAAAGTCGAACTGGCGCGGCTCGCCGACGCGGCGCACCTCGACGTTCTGGGTCTCGTCATTGCCGACCGGCACGCTGTCGTGCGGCAGGTTGGGGATCGACAGCATCAGCTCGGACAGATGCGCCTGGATTTCGTCGAGCCGCGCGGCCGAGGCCTTGAGCGTGTCGCCGATGCCGCCCACCTCCGCCATCACGGCCGAGGCGTCTTCGCCCTTGCCCTTGAGCATGCCGATCTGCTTGGACAGGCTGTTGCGGCGCGCCTGCAGTTCCTCGGTCTGGGTCTGCAGTTGCTTGCGTTCGGCCTCGAGTGCCTGGAACGCCGCCACGTCGAGTTGGAAGCCGCGCGTGGCAAGGCGTTGCGCCACGGCGTCGATGTCTTTGCGGAACAGCTGGATGTCGAGCATGTTGCTAAGGTGGAGTGCAGGGCCAGCGACATGCCGGCGGACCCGCCATTTTACTGCACACACGTTTGCAAGCAGGCAATCCTACTCGCCCGACTTGCCGCCCTTGCCGCCGTCCTTCGGCTTCGCCGCGCGCTGCTCGCGATGCCAGGCATCGTCCAGTTCGCGCAGATGACGCAGCTTCTCAGCGATCTTGCCTTCCAGCCCGCGCGGCACCGGCTGGTACCAGCCCTGCGCCTTGAGGTCGTCCGGGAAGTAATGCTCGCCCGCGGCATAGGCCTCGGGCTCGTCGTGCGCGTAGCGGTAGGCGTGGCCGTAGCCCAGCTCCTTCATCAGCCGGGTCGGCGCATTGCGCAGGTGCACCGGCACCGCGCGCGACTTGTCCTTGGCGACGAAGGCACGCGCGGCGTTGTAGGCGTTGTAGCCGGCGTTGGACTTGGGCGCGACCGCCAGGTAGATCAGGGCCTGGCCCAGCGCCAGCTCGCCCTCGGGCGAGCCCAGCCGTTCATAGGTCTCGGCCGCGTCCAGCGTGATGCGCGCGGCGCGCGGATCGGCCAGGCCGATATCCTCCCACGCCATGCGAATAATGCGGCGCGCCAGGTAGCGCGGGTCGGCGCCGCCGTCGAGCATGCGGCAGAACCAGTACAGCGCGGCGTCGGGGTCCGAGCCGCGCACCGACTTGTGCAGCGCGCTGATCTGGTCGTAGAAGGCATCGCCGCCCTTGTCGAAGCGGCGCAGGTTCTCCGACAGCGCACTGCCGAGCAGCGCGGTATCGATCTGCGCGGCGCCGGCATTGCGCGCGGCGCGCGCGACGATCTCGATGTTGTTCAGCAGCTTGCGCCCGTCGCCGTCGGCCGATGCGACGATCAGCTGCAGCGCCTCATCCTGCCAGCTGATGCCGCCCAGTTCCTCGGAAGCGCGCAGCGCCAGCTGGGTCAGCTCGGCATCGTCCAGGCTCTTGAGCACGTAGACCGCGGCGCGCGACAGCAAGGCGCCGTTGACCTCGAACGACGGGTTCTCGGTGGTGGCGCCGATAAACGTGAACAGGCCGCTTTCCACGTGCGGCAGGAACGCGTCCTGCTGGCTCTTGTTGAAGCGGTGCACCTCGTCGACGAACACCAGCGTGCGCCGGCCATGGGCGCGGAACTGCTCGGCGCGCTCGACCGCCTCGCGGATGTCCTTGACGCCCGACAGCACCGCCGACAGCGCGATGAACTCGGCGTCGAACGCATCCGCCATCAGCCGCGCCAGCGTGGTCTTGCCCACGCCGGGCGGACCCCACAGGATCATCGAATGCGGCTCGCCCGACTCGAACGCCACGCGCAGCGGCTTGCCCGCGCCAAGCAGGTGCTGCTGGCCGATCACCTCGTCGATGGTGCGCGGGCGCAGGCGCTCCGCCAGCGGTTGCCGGGAACGGTCGGGAGATTCGGAGAACAGCGTGTCCGCCACGGTAGTCAGGCCCTGTGAAGGCGCAAAATGCAGAACGCCACAGTGTAGACCATCGGCGCCGGCCGCTGGCGCGCCCGCTCAGGCGGCAAACGCCACCACGTCCTCGATCTCGACGCGGATGCCGATGCGCTCGCCCACCGCGTGGTTGTGGTGCGAGGGCACCAGCGCCAGCACGCGGCCGCCGCTGGCCAGGCGCAGCGTGTACAGGATCTCCGCGCCGCGGAAGGCCTTGTGCACCACCTCGGCACGCATCGGGCTGGCGTCGTCGTGGACGATATCGTCGGGGCGCACCAGCACGTCGACCGCCGCGCCGGCCGGCAGGTCCAGCGGCACGGCCGGGCGCAGCAGTCCCAGTTCCAGTTCGATCTGCGCGGCATCGCGCATCCGCCCCGCCAGCAGCACGCCCTGGCCGATAAAGCCGGCGACAAAGCGCGTTGCCGGGCGGTGGTAAAGGTCATGCGCGCTGCCCCATTGCTCGATCACGCCGTCGTGCATCACGCCGATCTCGTCGGCCATGGCGAAGGCCTCGTGCTGGTCGTGCGTGACCAGGATGGCGGTGGTGCCCTGCGCCTTCAGGATCGCGCGCACCTCATGGCTCAGCCGTTCGCGCAGGTCCACGTCGAGGTTGGAGAAAGGCTCGTCGAGCAGCAGCAGCTCCGGGCGCGGCGCCAGCGCGCGTGCCAGCGCGACGCGCTGCTGCTGGCCGCCGGACAGTTCGTGCGGATACTGGCGGCCGGCGCCGTCCAGGCCCACCAGCTGCAGCACTTCGTCCACCCGCGCCGCGCGCTCGGCGCGGCTGGCGCGGGTCAGGCCGAAGCCGACGTTGGCCGCCACATCCAGGTGCGGAAACAGCGCGTAGTCCTGGAACACCATGCCGATGCGGCGCTGCTCCGGTGCCAGCAGCGTGCCCGACGACGACACGGTCTGCCCGTCCAGCACGATGCGGCCGTCCTGCAGCGGCTCGAAGCCGGCAATGGCCCGCAGCACGGTGGTCTTGCCGCAGCCGCTGGGGCCCAGCAGGCAGGCGATATGGCCGCGCGCCACCGAGAACGACAGGCCTTTCACGACGGCGTGGCGGCCGAAGGCGTGGCGGATACGCTCCACCTCGATGACCGCCGGGGCCGGGGCTGGGGCGGGGACGGCGACGTCCACGGCATCGGCACGGGCGGCCGGTCGGCTGCGGGCCTGGGCCCCGGGCAATCGTGAATAGGAATCGGTTCGCATGTGCGCATTATAGGGAGGTGCCGCGCTGGTGCGGCCCGTGCACGACCGGCTGCGGCGCGCCCACGGCACCGGCATTGCTAGAATGCGTCAGCCCGCACACCGCGCCGCCAGGCACAGGTCCGGCGGGCGGCACTTTGCTCACTGTTCCCGCGCATGCTCCTGTCCAGCCGCCGCCGCTTCCATCCCCTGACCCTGGCCACCGTGGCGATGGCGCTGCTGATCGCCGTGCCGGTGCTGGTGATCGCCTCGGCCGTGCTGCTGCCCGCCGGCGACACCTGGCGCCACCTGATCGACACGGTGCTGGCCGAGTACGTGCTCAATACCGTCTGGCTGCTGTGCGGCGTCGCCGCGGGCGTGCTGCTGCTGGGCGTGACCACCGCCTGGCTGGTATCGACCTACCGCTTCCCCGGCCATGCGGCGATGGAATGGGCGCTGGTGCTGCCGATGGCGATGCCGGCCTATGTGATCGCCTACGCCTACACCGACGCGCTGCAGTTCGCCGGCCCGGTGCAGGGCTGGCTGCGCGAAGTCACCGGCTGGCGCGCGCGCGACTACTGGTTTCCGGAGATCCGCTCGCTCGGCGGCGCGATCGCGCTGTTCTCGCTGGTGCTGTACCCGTACGTCTACCTGACCGCGCGCGCCGCCTTCCTGCAGCAGACCCAGAACACGCTGGAGGCGGCGCGCCTGCTCGGCCACGGTACCTGGAGCCGGCTCTGGCGCGTGGTGCTGCCGCTGGCACGCCCAGGCATCGTCGCCGGCACCGCGCTGGCGATGATGGAAACGCTGGCGGACTTCGGCACCGTGGCCTACTTCGCCATCCCGACCTTCTCCACCGGCATCTACCGCGCCTGGTTCTCGCTGGGCGACAAGAACGCCGCGGCGCAGCTGTCGGCCTGCATGCTGCTGTTCGTCGCCGCCATCCTGCTGATCGAGCGCGCCAGCCGCGGCCGCGCGCAGGTGTTCGGCAACCAGCGCCGCGCCGCGGCCTGGACCCTGGACGGCGCGCGCGGCTGGCTGGCGCTGGCGGCGTGCCTGGTGCCGGTGCTGCTGGGCTTCCTGGTGCCCGCGCTGATGCTGTGCCGCATGGCCTTTACCGATGGCGACGCGCAGTTCGGCCCGCGCTTCTTCGGCCTGGTGCGCAACAGTTTCCTGCTGGCCAGCGCCACCGCGCTGGCGGCGGTGGCGGTCGCGCTGGCGGTGGGCTACGCCGCGCGCGCGGTCAACGGCAAGCGCAGCTGGCTGATGCGCGGCCTGACGCGGGTATGCGGCATGGGCTATGCGCTGCCGGGCTCGGTCATCGCGGTGGGCGTGCTGGTGCCGGTGGCGCGGCTGGACAATGCGCTGTCGGCGTGGCTGCAGCAGCAGTTCGGGGTGTCGGCCGGGCTGCTGCTGACCGGCGGCATCGCCGCGCTGGTCTATGCGCTGCTGGTGCGTTTCCTGGGGGTGGCGCTGCAGACCGTCAACGCCGGGCTGGGCAAGATCACGCCCAGCATGGACGCCGCCGCGCGCAGCCTCGGCCACGGCCCCGGCGCCACGCTGCGGCGCGTGCATCTGCCGATGCTGCGCGGCAGCCTGCTGACCGCCGCGCTGATCGTCTTTGTCGACGTGATGAAGGAACTGCCGGCCACCTTCGTGATGCGGCCGTTCAATTTCGACACGCTCGCAGTGCAGGCCTACAACCTGGCCGCCGACGAGCGGCTGACCGAGGCCGCCACCGCCTCGCTGGTGATCGTGGCGGTGGGGCTGCTGCCGGTGATCGTGCTGTCGCGCACGATCCGCCGCCAGGCGCAGCGCTGAGCCGCCCCAGTCGCGCTAAAGTCGCGCGCGCCCCGCGCCGATAGCCTCTTATGGCCCGGCCTCCGCCCGGGCGCGACCCGCGGCATGCCCGCCGCGCAAGAGCCTATGCTGCGATATCACATCCTGCTGTTCAAGTTGAACCGGCTCAGCCGCAACAAGCTGAGCGGCGTGGAAGAAGTCTCGCTGGCCGGACAGCTGGCCGAGATGATCGGCTCGCCCGACACCGCCGCGCGCGTGATCGACGACCTGTTCGACCATGCCAACCCGCAGGTACGCCGCATCGCGCTCAATGCGGTCCGCCGCGCGCGCCAATTCTCCGCGCCCGCGCTGCAGCCGGCGCTGGTGCGCCGCATGGCCGATGCCGAGGCGGCGGTGCGCCACGACGCCGTGTGGATCGTGCAGGAGACGCGCATGGACGGCGCCGAACTGCGCGCCGCGCTGCGCCGCCTGGCCGGCAAGGTACAACTGCCGTGGGACGCCGAGCGCGCCCGCGCCAATCCGGGCGATACCGCGCTGGCGGCGCAGGTGCGGGCGCGCATGGCGCTGGACAAGCTGCTGGAAAAGAGTGCGGCAGAGCGCAACCAGGCGCTGGCGGCGATGGCGCTGGGCGCGACCCCGGACCAGCCCTATGCCGAAGGCACGGTCGGCCACAAGGGCCTGCTGCATCGGGCGCTGGTACGCAGGCAGGCGGGGCGGCGGCTGAATAGCAGCGTCAAGCTGACGTTCAGGAAGATCGAGCCGACGCAGGTGACGGGGAACAAGCGGTTCTTGCTGTAGTCCGGACCTCGGGCCGCAAGGAGAAACCGCAGGCCTTTCCCATCCCGACTGTGTACTCCCTCTCCCGCAAGCGGGAGAGGGTTGGGGTGAGGGCGGGAGCTTCCACGAAGTTCGAACGCCTCGCGCTTGCCACGCGCCCGCCCTCACCCCCGCCCCTCTCCCGCACGCGGGAGAGGGGAGCAAACCGGCAGCGGTTGGATCTGCCCGCTTACTTGAACCCCGCCCGATCCAACAGCTTCTGTGCCTGCGGCTGATACTTGCCCAGCTCCGCCACGTTGATGGCATCGGACTTGAACTCTCCCAGCGCTTCGAGCACGGGGTTGTTGACCTTCACGCCCTTCACCACCGGCCATTCGTTGTTGCCGTCGGCAAAGTAGCGCTGCGCCTCGTCGCTGGCCAGGTACTCCAGGAACTTGACCGCCGCTTCCTTGTTGGGCGCGTGCTTGAGCATGCCGCCGCCAGAGATGTTCATATGCACGCCCTGGCTCGACTGGTTGGGCCACACCACGCCCAGCTTTTCGGCCACGGCCCTGTCTTCGGGCTTGGCCGACTTCAGCAGGCGCGCGATGTAGTAGGTGTTGGCGATGGCCACGTCGCACTCGCCCGCGGCAACCGCCTTGAGCTGGTCGGTGTCGCCGCCCTTGGGCACGCGCGCCAGGTTGGCGGCGACGCCGCGCGCCCATTGCTCGGTGCGGGCCTCGCCATCGTGGGCGATCAGGCTGGATACCAGCGACAGGTTGTAGACATGGCCGCTGGAACGCGTGCAGACCTTGCCCTTCCACTTGGGATCGGCCAGGTCTTCATAGTTGGCGATGTCGCCGGCCTTGACCGCGGCCTTGTTGTAGGCGATCACGCGGCCGCGCGCCGAGAAGCCGAACCACTCGCCGTTGGGATCGCGGTAGTTGGCCGGGATGCGCGATTCCAGCACCTTCGACTTCACCGGCGCGAACACGCCGGCCTGCTGGGCGCGCCACAGGCGCCCGATATCCACCGTGATGAACACGTCCGCCGGACTGTTGGCGCCTTCATTGCGGATGCGCTCCAGCAGCGGATCTTCCTGGCCTTCGATGCGGTTGATCTTGATCCCGGTCTGCTTGGTGAAGTTGGCGTACAGCGCCTCGTCGGTCTGGTAATGCCGCGCGGTGTAGAGGTTGAGCACCTTTTCCTGCGCTGCCGCGGCAAGCGGCAGCGTCAGCAGGGCCAGTGCCGCGGCGCGCGGCAGCAAGGTTCGGATGGTGGTTTTCACGCGGTTGGCTCCCCAGCATGGTTTGGGCAGCCGCCGGGCACCCCCAAGGCCGCCCGGTGATGGATTCCGGTCAGCGGAAAACAATATTGATTCTTGTTCAGGCGGTCAAATTACATTTCTGTCATGTTGGACGGCGCTTGCCCGGGGTCAAGATGACCCCTCAACACCGGCGCCGCCGCGGCCTCAGCCGCGACGTACCCACACCACCTTGCCGGCCTGGATGCCAAGCGTGCGCCGCTGCGGGTTGTAGTCCATGGTGCCGGGAAACTGCTGGCCGTCGCGTTCGCCCAGGCGCCACGCGCAGCCTTGCAGCAGGCCGATGACTTCGGCCTCGGGCTTGCCGACCAGCGCGTCGTCGGCCAGCTTGTCGGCGGCACAGCCGGCCGGCGTGCCGCGCGAACCTTGCGGGCCGGGCGCCGGTGCGGCGGCAGCCGGCTCGGCCGGCGCGGCGGCGCAGCCGGCCAGCAAGGCGCCGCCGGCGACCACCCACAGCAGTTGATGGGTCCGGCTGCGCATCATGGCAAGCATCGCGATCATGGGATTCTCCTGTCAGGGTTGGCGAGTCTGTGGATTCTGGGACACATGGCGTCCGGGGCGGTTCAGTTTCTTTGCACCCGGATCTGAAACTTTTGGTGGATCGGCACCGGGGCGGCGCATCGGTTACCTGGCTTGCGCTTGACCTGGATAAACGGCGCTATAACCCATGCGTGCTATCAAGGTTCACGCAGGCCCGGCAAGCGCCGGGCCCGTTCGCCCAAACCGTACCCACTGGGAGAAACGCATGACCGCAATGATGAAAGCCGCCGTCTTTGTCGAACCCGGCCGCATCGAACTGGCCGACAAGCCCATCCCCGATGTCGGCCCCAACGATGCGCTGGTGCGCATCACCACCACCACGATCTGTGGCACCGACGTGCATATCCTCAAGGGCGAATACCCGGTCGCGCGAGGCCTGACGGTGGGCCACGAGCCGGTCGGCGTGATCGAGAAGCTGGGCAGCGCCGTGGCCGGATACCGCGAAGGCCAGCGCGTCATTGCCGGCGCGATCTGCCCCAACTTCAATTCCTACGCGGCGCAGGACGGCGTGGCCTCGCAGGACGGCAGCTACCTGGTGCCGCAGGGGCTGTGCGGCTGCCACGGCTACAAGGCCACCGCGGGCTGGCGCTTCGGCAACCTGATCGACGGCACGCAGGCGGAGTATGTGCTGGTGCCCGATGCGCAGGCCAACCTCGCACCGATCCCGGACGGGCTCACCGACGAACAGGTGCTGATGTGCCCGGACATCATGTCGACCGGGTTCAAGGGCGCGGAGAATGCCAACATCCGCATCGGCGACACCGTCGCGGTCTTCGCCCAGGGCCCGATCGGCCTGTGCGCGACCGCCGGTGCGCGGCTGTGCGGCGCGACCACCATCATCGCCATCGACGGCAACGACCACCGGCTCGAGATCGCGCGCAAGATGGGCGCGGACGTCGCGCTCAATTTCCGCGACTGCGATGTGGTCGATGAAATCATGAAGCTGACCGGCGGCCGCGGTGTCGATGCCTCGATCGAGGCGCTCGGCACCCAGGCAACCTTCGAGCAGGCCTTGCGCGTGCTCAAGCCTGGCGGCACGCTGTCCAGCCTGGGGGTGTACTCGGGCGACCTGACCATCCCGCTGTCGGCCTTTGCCGCAGGGCTGGGCGACCACAAGATCAACACGGCGCTGTGCCCCGGCGGCAAGGAGCGCATGCGCCGGCTGGTCAATGTGATCGAATCGGGCCGGGTGGACCTGGGCCTGCTGGTGACCCATCACTACCCGCTGGAAGATATCGTCGCGGCGTATGACCTGTTCGCCAACCAGCGCGACGGCGTGCTGAAGATCGCCATCAAGCCGCACTGAGCAGCGCCGGCCGTGGGCGGGCGCCGCGGATGCTCAGCCCCTGGCGCGGTTGGCCAGGGTCTTCATCGCATCGGCCGGCAGCGGGCCGTGGCAGGTGCGTTCGCCGCCGGCCTCGCTGACCACCAGCCATACCTGGCCGGGCTTGTCTTTCGGGTGCAGCAGCCACGCCGGGCCGCGCGCATTGCTGCTCGGCGGCAGGTCTTCCAGCACGCCGGTGCTGGCCGATTGCAGCATCACCGCGCATTCGTTGGCCGGCACGCGGGTGGCCGAGAGAAAGGCCGGATTGCCGACCACCTCGGGCAAGGCCGAGTCCGGCGCGCGCAGGAAGGCATCGACATCGAACTTGCTGGCGCCTCCGCCACTGCTGGCGCATGCCGCCAGCGCAAACACACCAGCGCCGGCCAGCAACGCCGCGCCACGGCGGCGCCGGGTTCTGCCCGATCCAGTCGACTCTTCGTGCGCATCCACCATGGCGGCCCTCATTGCTTCATCACGTCGGCGCCCTTGGGCACCGTGAACCGGAACGCATCGGCCGCCAGCGGCGGGTTCTTCTGCATGCCAGTGAAGGTCAGCAGCGTGGTGTTGCCGAACGCGTCGCGCAGCTCCATCGCCTCGAGATTGCCGGCCTTGAAGCCGATGCCGATGCGCTCGAACTGCGTGTCTTTCGCCTTGGGTGTCAGCTCCAGCCATTCCACGCCATCGCGCGTCGGCCCGTTCCTGACCACGAAGTTCTTGTCGAGGTCATTGCTGCCGAACAGGATTGCCGCCGGGCTGGAACCCAGCGCGCCGTCGAGCTTGCGCTCGGTGACCTGGTTCAGGTCCTTGTCATAGATGTACAGGGTCTGGCCGTCGGCCTGCAGCAGCTGCTCGTAGGGTTTGGTATAGCGCCAGGTGAACTTGCCCGGGCGCGAGAACACGAAGGTGCCGCTGGACGTGCCGGTCACCTTGACATTGGCGCCCTGCCCCTTGACCTGGCGCTGCGTGAATTCGCCGCGCGCGCTCTTCACGCCGGTGACAAAGCTCTGCAGCTGGTCGGTGGCGGCGGCATGGGCCGGCGCCTGCAGCGCAAACATCGCCAGCGCGGCGCAAGCCGACACGAGGATGCGGTTTCGCATGGTTCGGGTCCTGGTAGTTGTAGGGATGTTGCCGCACCCACCTCGGGCACGGGCAACCTGTCCTTTTAGAGCGGCCGGCTGCGCGGGGATTCCGCGTGCCGC
Source organism: Cupriavidus sp. MP-37 (assembly GCF_020618415.1). NCBI lineage: Bacteria > Pseudomonadati > Pseudomonadota > Betaproteobacteria > Burkholderiales > Burkholderiaceae > Cupriavidus > Cupriavidus sp. MP-37. Next base: position 3,041,401 of record NZ_CP085344.1, read on the forward strand.
GCGCCGGCGGGTAACGGGATATTACGAGGGATACTCCGCCGGCCGCGCGAGCGGCGCTCAGTCATCTTCGCGCGCGGCGCCGCCACCCTGCACCAGGATGTCGCGGTTGCCGTTGCCCGACATGGCCGAGACCAGGCCGGCCTTCTCCATGTCCTCGAGCAGCCGCGCCGCGCGGTTGTAGCCGATGCGCAGGTGGCGCTGCACCAGCGAGATCGACGCGCGTCGGTTCTTCAGCACCACCTCGACCGCCTGGTCATACAGCGGATCGGCTTCACCGCCGCCGCCGCCGATGCCGGCGCCGCCGCCGAAGCCGTCGCCACCGCCGCCGTCATCGGTCAGGCCGCCTTCCAGGATGCCCTCGATGTAGTTGGCCTCGCCGGATTCCTTGAGCTTCTCCACCACCCGGTGGACTTCTTCGTCCGAGACAAAGGCGCCGTGCACGCGCACCGGCAGGCCGGTGCCGGGCGCCAGGTAGAGCATGTCGCCCATGCCCAGCAGGGTTTCGGCGCCCTGCTGGTCGAGAATGGTGCGCGAATCGATCTTGCTGCTGACCTGGAACGCGATCCGGGTCGGCACGTTGGCCTTGATCAGGCCGGTGATCACGTCCACCGACGGGCGCTGCGTGGCCAGCACCAGGTGCAGGCCGGCGGCGCGCGCCTTCTGCGCGATGCGCGCGATCAGTTCTTCCACCTTCTTGCCGACCACCATCATCAGGTCGGCCAGCTCGTCGATGACGATGACGATGGTGGGCAGCTTTTCCAGCGGCTCGGGCGCGTCCGGGGTCAGGCTGAACGGGTTCGGGATCTTCTCTTCCCTGGCCGCGGCCTCGTCGATCTTCTTGTTGTAGCCGGCCAGGTTGCGCACGCCCAGCTTGCTCATCAGCTTGTAGCGGCGCTCCATCTCGCCGACCGCCCAGTTGAGCGCGTTGCCGGCCTGGCGCATGTCGGTCACCACCGGGCACAGCAGGTGCGGGATGCCCTCGTAGACGCTCATTTCCAGCATCTTCGGGTCGATCAGGATCAGGCGCACGCTTTCGGCCTTGGCCTTGTACAGCAGCGACAGGATCATCGCGTTGATGCCCACCGACTTGCCCGAGCCCGTGGTGCCGGCCACCATGCAATGCGGCATGCGCGCCAGGTCGGCCACCATCGGCTTGCCGGCAATGTCCTTGCCCAGCGCCATGGTCAGGCTGGACGCGCTCTCGTTGTAGACCTGCGAGCCCAGGATTTCCGACAGGCGCACGGTCTGGCGCTTCGGGTTGGGCAGCTCCAGCCCCATGTAGTTCTTGCCCGGGATGGTCTCGACCACGCGGATCGACACCAGCGACAGCGAGCGCGCCAGGTCGCGCGCCAGGTTCACCACCTGGCTGCCCTTGACCCCGGTGGCGGGCTCGATCTCGTACCGGGTGATGACCGGGCCCGGGTAGGCCGCCACCACCTTGACCTCGACGCCGAAGTCCTTGAGCTTTTTCTCGATCAGGCGCGAGGTGAATTCCAGGGTCTCGGCGCTGACGGTTTCCTGGTGCGGCGGGATCGGATCCAGCAGCGACAGCGGCGGCAGGTCCGAATCCTGGATATCGGCGAACAGCGGCTGCTGCTTCTCGCGCTCGACGCGCTCGTGCTTGGGCACCGCCTGCGGGCGCACGATCTGCACCGGCGCGGCCTCTTCGATGCGCACGCGCTGCACTTCGACGGTTTCCTTGCGCTCGGTCTTGGCGGCCTCGCCGATGATGCGGTCCTGCTTGCTTTCGCGGCGGGCCTTGAAGCCCAGGAACAAGGTCTCGACAAAGCCGCCGATCTGCTCGGCCACGCTCAGCCACGAAAAATGGAAGAACAGCGACAGCCCGATTGCCAGCAGCAGCAACAGCAGCAGCGTGGCGCCGGTAAAGCCCAGCGCCACCTGCAGCCAGCCGCCGAGCAGGTCGCCCAGCACGCCGCCGGGCGCGCGCGGCAGCGCGGCGCGCAGCGGGTACATGCGGATCGCCTCCAGGCCCATGCTGGAGAACAGGGTCAGCACGAAGCCGATCCAGCTGACGGTCACGCCCTGGCGGTGCAGGCTGTGGTCGGTGCGCTCCGGCAGCTCGGCGGTCAGCGTGCGCCAGCCGCGCCAGCAGCGGCGCACCAGCAGCACCGCCAGCCAGTAGGCGGAAAAGCCGAAGATGAAGAACAGCACATCCGCCACCCAGGCGCCGACGCGGCCGCCCAGGTTATGGATATCGGCCACCTGGTTGGCATGCGACCAGCCGGGATCGGTCTTGCTGTAGCTCGCCAGCACGCACAGGAAACCCAGCGTGACGGCCAGCAGCAGGAACCAGCGGACCTCGCCCAGCAGTTTGCCGATGCGGGATGGCAAGGCTGAGGGATCGGTGCGGGTGGTCGTGGTAGCTCGGGCCATGCCTGGTTGAAACTCGCGTGTTAGGGATTCCGGATCGGTTTCGGACCGATGCCGCCGGCGGCCGGCGTTCTCTCGCCGGGTGACGGACAGGCATCGTGGCGGCCATTTTAACGTGGCCCGGGACTATCGCACCCATTGGAATTTGCAACAGTGAGCAAATGCGGCTCCTCTTATAATGTCGCTTTCGAGCAATGCCGGTGGGCACCATGCCGCACCGGCCACAGGAACGCATCATGGCAAAACACGCAAAAGTGCTGATTCTCGGTTCCGGTCCCGCCGGCTACACCGCCGCGGTCTACGCGGCCCGCGCCAACCTGGAACCGGTGCTGATCACCGGCCTGGCCCAGGGCGGCCAGCTGATGACCACCACCGACGTCGAGAACTGGCCGGGCGATGCCAAGGGCGTCCAGGGACCCGAGCTGATGCAGCGCCTGCTCGCGCACGCCGAGGAATTCAAGACCGAAATCATCTTCGACCACATCCATACCGCCAGGCTGGTGGACGAACACGGCCAGCCGGCCCGCCCCTTCACGCTGATCGGCGACGCCGGCGAGTACACCTGCGACGCGCTGATCATCGCCACCGGCGCCTCGGCCCAGTACCTGGGCCTGCCGTCCGAAGAATCGTTCATGGGCCGCGGCGTGTCGGCCTGCGCCACCTGCGACGGCTTCTTCTACAAGAACCAGGAAGTGGCCGTGGTCGGCGGCGGCAATACCGCCGTGGAAGAAGCGCTGTACCTGTCGCATATCGCCAGCAAGGTCACCGTGATCCACCGCCGCGACAGCTTCCGCGCCGAGCCGATCCTGGTCGACCGCCTGCTCCAGCGCGAAAAGGAAGGCCGCGTGGTGATCCGCTACGACAGCGTGCTGGACGAAGTGCTGGGCGACGACTCGGGCGTGACCGGCATCCGCGTGCGCGGCACCAAGAGCGGCCAGACCGAAGAGCTGAAGCTGGCCGGGGTCTTCATCGCCATCGGCCACAAGCCCAACACCGACCTGTTCACCGGCCAGCTGGCCATGGAGAACGGCTACCTGGTGACCAAGTCGGGCCTGCAGGGCGATGCCACCGCCACCAGCGTGCCCGGCGTGTTCGCCGCGGGCGACGTGCAGGACCATGTCTACCGCCAGGCCATCACCAGCGCCGGCACCGGCTGCATGGCCGCGCTCGACGCGCAGCGCTTCGTCGAAGCCCTGAAGTAAGCAGCCCTTCCGCCGGCGGCCATGACTGCCGCCGGCGCGTCACACGGGCTGCGCCCCGCTCGCGGCCCCGCCAGTCGATATAATCGGCGCCGAGCCTCCGGAGATTTTTTCAATGACGCACGGCGCCCGCAAACCCGACCGATCGCCCCAACGCCTCGGCCTGAACGACCTTGCCAGGCTGCGCGACACCCTCAAGGCCGACACCGAGCGCCGCGAAGCCGAGCGCCTGGCCGCCGAGCAGGCGGCCGAGCGCGCCCGCGCCGAGGCCGATGTGTTCCGCACCAGCGTGGGCCAGGTCAGCCAGCTGCGCGACCGCAATCGCGCCCACCATCCCGCCAGCAAGCCCGCACCCGTGCCGGTGCAGTCACAGCGCAACGACCAGGCGGTGTTGCAGGCGTCGCTGTCCGACGAATTCGACGTGGAAAGCCTGCTCGAAACCGACGAGACGCTGTCGTTCCGCCGACCCGGCATCGGCATGGACGTGGTGCGCAAGCTGCGCCGCGGCGAATGGGTGCCGCAGGACAAGGTCGACCTGCACGGCCTGCGCAGCGACGAGGCGCGCGAGGCGCTGGCCGAGTTCCTGCGCCGCTCGGTGCGCAACGGCGTGCGCTGCGTGCGCGTGATCCACGGCAAGGGCCTGGGCTCGCCCGACAAACTGCCGGTGCTCAAGGGCAAGGTGCGCAGCTGGCTGGTGCAGAAGGAGGAAGTGCTGGCCTTCGTGCAGGCGCGCGAGGCCGAAGGCGGCGCCGGCGCGCTGATGGTGCTGCTGCGCCAGCCGCGCGCCTGACGCCGCGCCCGGATGCATCTTCCGCTCGAGTTGCTGATGGGGCGGCTGCCCCTGATCCTCCACATCATGGAGGTGATCGGCGTGCTCGCCTTCGCGGTCTCGGGCGTGGTCGACGCGCGCAAGCAGCGCCTGGACGTGGTCGGCACCTTCGTGGTGGCCTTTGCCACCGCCTTCGGCGGCGGCACCGTGCGCGACGTGCTGCTCGACCGGCGCCCGTTCTACTGGGTCGACCACGAAGGCTACGTGCTGCTGATCTTCGCGATGTCGTTCGGCGCGTCGTTGGTGCTGCGCGTGGTCAGCCGGGTGGCCTCGGACCGGGCCATGATCGTCGCCGATGCCATCGGGCTCGGACTGTTCTCGGTGACCGGCGCCTCGCTGGCGCTGGTGGCGCAGATGACGCCCACGGTGGCCGTCATGATGGGCATTATCTCGGCCGTGTTCGGCGGCGTGGTGCGCGACGTCCTGTGCAATGAAGTGCCGATGATCCTGCGCGACCGCTCGCCCTATGCCACCTGCTCGTTCGTCGGCTGCTGGATCTATATCGGGCTGACCTGGATCGAAGTGCGGCAGGAGGCGGCGCTGCTGACCGGCGCGCTGGCGATCATCGCCATGCGCCTGGCGTCGGTGCGCTACGGCTGGAAGCTGCCCAGCTGAGCGGCGCCTGAAGCGTCCGCACCAATGAAAACGCCGCCCTGCAAGGCGGCGTGTCGCTGAGCTGGCCGGTGGCTCAGACCGCGGCTTCGTCCTGCTCGCCGGTGCGGATGCGGATCACGCGCTCGATCTCGGTGACGAAGATCTTGCCGTCGCCGATCTTGCCGGTATGGGCGGCCTTGACGATGGCATCCAGCACCGTGTCGAGCTGGTTCTCGGCCACCACCACTTCAATCTTGATCTTGGGCAGGAAGTCGACCACGTACTCGGCGCCGCGGTACAGCTCGGTATGCCCTTTCTGGCGGCCAAATCCCTTTACTTCGGTCACCGTCAGCCCGGTCACGCCGACGTCAGCCAGCGCTTCACGCACCTCGTCGAGCTTGAACGGTTTGATGATGGCGGTAATCTGCTTCATGACTGGCCCCTGTTTATCGTTTGTTCACGCGCCCGGCGGCGCATCGCCGCGGACGCGGCGCTCTCCGGGGGGCATTTTAACAGCCCTTGCACGCTTGCATTTCCGCCAGAACAACAGCCGGCGCGGCCGCTGCGTGGGCTGACGCGCATCCGGAGCCGTCCGCGCCTGTGGATAACCCTGTGGGCAGCCGCTGGAGAACCTGTGCATAAACCAGCACTCAAGCGCCACACCAACCGGGCCCGGCGCTCAGTCCGGCACCTTCTCCAGGTCGGCCAGCCACACCACCGACTCCGAGTCACTGGGCGCGCGCCAGTCTCCGCGTGGCGACAGCGAGCCGCCCGACCCCACCTTGGGCGCATTCGGCACGCATGAGCGCTTGAACTGGCTGGTGCGGAAGAAGCGGTCCAGGAAGATCGCCAGGTTGCGCTTGATGTCGGGCAGGCCGTACTGGTTGCGCACCACGTGCGGGCCGTTGGGCCAGATGCCGCGCTCGCGGTCGCCCCAGGCATGCTGCGCCAGGAAGGCGATCTTCGACGGGGTAAAGCCGAAGCGCAGCGTGTAGTAGAGGTTGAAGTCCTGCAGCTCGTATGGGCCGATGGTGCTCTCGGTCTTCTGCTCGGGGCCGTGGTTGCTGTCGCCGGGGATCAACTCGGGGCTGATGTCGGTGTCGAGCACCGCCAGCAGCACGTCCGAGCCGCCGTCGCCCACCTGCCCGGTCTCGGCGACCCAGCGCACCAGGTGCGAGATCAGCGTCTTGGGCACGCTCGCGTTGACGTTGTAGTGCGACATGTGGTCGCCCACGCCATAGGTGCACCAGCCCAGCGCCAGCTCGCTCAGGTCGCCGGTGCCGATGACGATGGCATGGTGGAAGTTGGCCAGCCGGAACAGGTGGTTGGTGCGCTCGCCCGCCTGCACGTTCTCGAAGGTCACGTCGTAGATCTTCTCGCCGGCGGCATAGGGGTGGCCCAGGTCCTTCAGCATCGCCAGGCACGACGGCCGGATATCGATCTCGGTCGCGCTGCATCCCACCACCTGCATCAGCTGGCGCGCCTGCTGCAGCGTGCGGCCGCTGGTGGCGAAGCCCGGCATGGTGTACGCCAGGATATTGGCGCGCGGCAAGCCGAGCCGGTCCATCGCCTTGGCGCAGACCAGCAGCGCATGGGTGGAGTCGAGCCCGCCCGAGACGCCGATCACGACCTTGCTGATCTTGCTCGCCGACAGCCGCTGCACCAGGGCCTGCACCTGGATGTTGTAGACCTCCATGCAGCGTTCGTCGCGCTGGCGCGGATCGGCCGGCACGTACGGGAAGCGCGCCACGTTGCGCTCCAGCGGCAGCGACTTTTCCAGCGTCAGGTCGAGCGGGAAGCGCACCACGCGAAACTGCTCGACCTCGGCCTTGTGCCGCCGCACCGAGTGGCCGAAGGTCACCTGGTGCATGCGCTCGCGCGACAGCCGCTCGACGTCGATATCGGCGAACAGCAGGTGCGAGGTGTCGGCAAAGCGCTCGGACTCGGCCAGCAGCTCGCCGTTCTCGCAGATCAGCGCCTGGCCATCCCAGGCCAGGTCGGTGGTCGACTCGCCCTTGCCGGCCGAGGTGTACAGGTAGGCCGCCAGGCAGCGCGCCGATTGCTGCGACACCAGCTGGTGCCGGTAGCCCGACTTGCCGACCACGATATTCGATGCCGACAGGTTGACCAGCACCGTGGCCCCGGCCAGTGCCGCGAACGACGACGGCGGGATCGGCACCCACACGTCCTCGCAGATCTCGGCGTGGAAGCGGAAGTCGGGGATGTCTTCGAGGTCGAACAGCAGGCCGGCGCCGAACGGCACCTCCTGGCCCAGCAGCTGGATCGACGTGACCGCGGCGTTGTCGGCGGCGCTGAACTGCCGGGCCTCGTAGAACTCCCAGTAGTTGGGCAGGTAGGTCTTGGGCACCACGCCCTGGATGCGTCCGCGCGCCACCACCACGGCGCAGTTGAACAGCTGGTGCTCGACCCGCAGCGGCATGCCCACGATCAACGCCGCCGGCAGCTTGCGCGAAGCCTCGACGATGGTCGCCAGCGCCGCCTGGCAGGCATCCAGCAGCGCGCGCTGGTGGAACAGGTCATCGCAGGTGTAGGCCGACAGCCCCAGCTCCGGGAACGCGACCAGCACGGCGCCGCGCTGCGCCGCCTGCGTCGCCAGGGCGATGGTCTCGTTGGCGTTGAAGGCCGGGTCGGCCACGCGGCAGACCGGCACGCCCACCGCGACGCGCGCAAAGCCGTGCGAATACAGGTTGAAAAACAGGTTTTTCATATCGGGGCCTTGGTGTTGGGAGTCGTGCGCTGGGCCGCTGGACCAGCCGCAGGTGTGCGGGTCGCCCGGTGCATCCGTGGATGCCTGCGAAAGCACTATTGACCAGGATGCTCCATTTTACGACGCCGGCCCGGGCGCGGGGTTTCCGGTAGACTCGACCGCTCCACAGAGGAAACTGGTGCCATGCAGTCTGAATCATGCGTGCCCGGGCAGGGCCAGCCGGCACGGCAAACGCGCAACGAAGCCGGCGATGCCGCCCCGGAATACCGAACCGAGATCGTCTCCGACCTGGGCCAGATCGATGCCGCCGCCTGGGACGCCCTGGTGGCGCGCCATGCCGATGCCACGCCCTTCCTCAAGCATGCCTTCCTGCACGCGTTGCACGCCAGCGGCAGCGCCTGCGCCGAAACCGGCTGGCATCCGCGCTACCTGACCTTGTGGGCGCCGGCCACGGCGGGCTGCCCGGAACGGCTGGCCGCCGCGATGCCGCTCTACGCCAAGGCGCATTCGTATGGCGAGTATGTCTTCGACTGGGCCTGGGCCGATGCCTATGCCCGCAACGGCATCGAGTACTACCCCAAGTGGCTGGCGGCGATCCCGTTCACGCCGGTGCGCGGCGCGCGGCTGCTGGCCGAAGACGCCGAGGCGCGCCGGCTGCTGCTGCAGATGGCGCTGGCGCTGGCCGCCGACAGCCAGATGTCGTCGCTGCACATCCTGTTTCCGGACGAGGCCGAGGCCGCGCTGATGGAAGGTGCCGGCATGCTGATGCGGCACGGCGTGCAGTTCCACTGGACCAACGACGGCTATGGCAGCTTCGACGACTTTCTCGCCACGCTGTCGCAGAAAAAGCGCAAGAACATCCGCGCCGAGCGCCGCCAGGTGGCCCAGGCCGGCATCACCTTCCGCCGCCTGCGCGGCGCGCAGATCGACGACGAGGCATGGAAGTTCTTCAACCGCTGCTATCGCCAGACCTACCGCGAGCACCATTCCACGCCCTACCTGAACCTGGATTTCTTCCGCCGCATCGGCGCGGCCATGCCGCAGCACCTGCTGCTGGTGATCGCCGAGCGCGCGGGCCAGCCCATCGCCAGTTCGCTGCTGGTCTATGACGAGTCGCCCGAGGTCAGCACCCTCTACGGCCGCTACTGGGGCGCGCTGGAGTACCACGCCTGCCTCCACTTCGAGACCGCGTACTACCAGCCGCTCGAGTTCTGCATCGAACATGGCATCGGCACCTTCGAGGGCGGTGCGCAGGGCGAGCACAAGATGGCGCGCGGCTTCCTGCCGGTGGCCACGCGCTCGGCCCACTGGCTGGCGCATCCCGCCTTTGCCGATGCGGTCGAGCGCTTCCTGGCGCGCGAGCGCCAGGGCATCGACGCCTACCTGGACGAGCTGGGCGAGCGCAACCCGTTCGCGCGCGCCTGAGGCCGCGAGGTCGCGCTCAGCGCCACATGCGCCGCAGCGTGTCGTCGCCCAGCATGTAGTGGTGGAACAGCGCCGCCATCGCATGCAGGCCGATGACCAGGTAGAACGCGGTACCCAGGGTTTCGTGGATTTCCTTGACGCTGTCCTTCAGCGCCGGGTCGGGCGCGACCAGCGCGGGCACTTCGAGCCCCAGCACCGGCAGCGCCAGCAGGTGGCCGTCGGCATTCATCGCCAGCAGGCCCAGCAGCGGCTGGGCCAGGATAAACAGGTACAGCACCCAGTGCATGGCCGCGCCGGCCCGCTGCATCCAGCGCGCGCCTGGCTCCGGCGCGGGCGCCCCGTGCAGCAGGCGCCACAGCAGGCGCGGCACGGCCAGTACCAGCACCAGCGCGCCGGCCCATTCATGCACCGCCATCGCCAGCGCGCGCGGCGGCGTGCCCTTGGCGAAGTTGCCCTTCAGCTCGATCGCGGCATAGGCCAGCGCGACCAGCAGGAACACCGCCCAGTGGAAGACCACCGCCAGCCGGCCGTAGCGGCGCGACGGCGACAGGGCTTGCGGCAATGCCCGGATTTCGGTGATGGGATTCATGGGGACTCCTCTTGTCAGCACCCGCATAGCGTAGCGCAAGGCACTTGCCCGGACCCCGGCCTGCATCAAGCGCGCGGCAACAAAAAACCCCGCCGCAGCGGGGTTCATTCAGCGGCGGTGCAGCTTACTTCTTGTAGTTGGCCACGCCGTCGGTAATTTCCTTGTGGGCTTCCTCGATGCCGGCCCAGCCTTCCACCTTGACCCACTTGCCGGCCTCCAGTGCCTTGTAGTGCTCAAAGAAATGCTTGATCTGGTCGAGCAGGTTCTGCGGCACGTCGGACAGGCCCTTCATGTAGGCCGTTGCCGGCGACAGCTTGTCGACCGGAACCGCCACCAGCTTGGCGTCGACGCCGGACTCGTCGGTCATCTTCAGCATGCCGAGTGCGCGGCAGCGCACCACCGCGCCGGCCAGGATCGGGAACGGCGACAGCACCAGCACGTCCACCGGGTCGCCGTCGCCCGACAGCGTTTGCGGGATGTAGCCATAGTTGGCCGGATAGCGCATGCCGGTGCCGATGAAGCGGTCGACGAACAGCAGGCCGGTTTCCTTGTCGGCCTCGTACTTCACCGGATCGCTCTGGGCCGAGATCTCGATGATGACGTTGAAATCGTTGGGGATGTCCTTGCCCGGGGATACGAGATTGAAGCTCATGCGGTTCTCCAGATGCCTGCGGTGTGTGTTGGATGGCGGGCATTATAGCGGCTCATGCCTGACCGCAGGCTGACAGGCCGGCATGCCGCGGCGCCTTGCAGCGCGGCCGGCGTCGGCGATAATGGCGCATTCTTCAGCCGTCGCTGAATAGCGCAGCGCCCCCGCTGCCCTGCCCCTCTGTTGTTGCACCCTGCTGCCCCGGAGCCATCCATGCACGCCCAGCACTTCGTCGCCAACCGCCTGATCGCGCCCGACAACGGCCTGCGCATCAAGGTGTTCGATCCGTCCAACGGCGAGCCGTTCGCCGAGATCGCGCGCGGCAACGCCACCGATGTCAATGTCGCCGTCCATGCGGCGCGCCAGGCCGCCGACGGCGCCTGGGGCCAGATGGCCCCGGCCGAGCGGGTGCGCCTGCTCAACCGCGTCGCCGTGGCGCTGATCGCCCACGAAGAAGAGCTGGCCGCGCTCGAGGCCCGCGACACCGGCAAGCCGCTGCGCCAGGCCCGCGCCGACGCCCGCGCGGTGGCGCGCTACTTCGAGTTCTACGCCGGCGCGGTCGACAAGCTGCACGGCCAGACCATTCCCTACAACCCGGGCTACACCGTGCTGACCGTGCGCGAGCCGCACGGCGTGACCGGCCACATCATCCCGTGGAACTACCCGCTGCAGATCTTCGGGCGCAGCGTCGGCGCGGCGCTGGCCGCCGGCAACGCCTGCGTGGTCAAGCCGGCCGAGGATGCCTGCCTGTCGCTGCTGCGCGTGGCCGAGATCGCCGCCGAGGCGGGCCTGCCCGAAGGCGCGCTCAACCTCATCACCGGCTACGGCCACGAGGCCGGCGCCGCGCTGGCGCGCCATCCCGGCATCAACCACATCTCGTTCACCGGCTCGCCGCAGACCGGCAAGCTGGTGTCGCAGCTGGCCGCCGAGAACCACGTGCCGGTCACGCTGGAACTGGGCGGCAAGTCGCCGCAGATCGTGTTTGCCGATGCCGACCTCGACGCGCTGGTGCCGGTGGTGGTCAACGGCATCGTGCAGAACGCCGGCCAGACCTGCTCGGCCGGCAGCCGCCTGCTGGTCGAGCGCCCGGTCTATGACGCGCTGCTCGACCGGCTGGCGTCGGTGTTCGAATCGCTGCGCGTGGGTCCGTCCGAGCTGGACCTGGAATGCGGCCCGCTGATCAGCCGCAAGCAGCAGCAGCGCGTATGGGACTTCGTCTCGGATGCGCAGCACGCCGGCGTGGCGGTGATGGCGCAGGGCCAGATCGTCGCCGAGGCGCCCGAGGCCGGCTACTACCAGGTGCCGATGCTGTTCCGCGACGTGCCGCCCGCGCACCGGCTGGCGCAGGAAGAGGTGTTCGGCCCGCTGCTGGCGGCGATGCCGTTCGACACCGAGGCCGAAGCCATCGCGCTGGCCAACGGCACGCCCTACGGACTGGTCGCAGGGGTCTGGACCCGCGACGGCGGGCGCCAGCTGCGCCTCGCGCACAAGCTGCGCGCGGGCCAGGTCTTTATCAACAACTACGGCGCCGGCGGCGGCGTGGAGCTGCCCTTCGGCGGCAGCGGCCAGTCCGGCTACGGCCGCGAGAAGGGCTTCGAGGCCCTGTACGGATTCACCACCCTGAAAACCATCGCCATTCAACATGGGTAACATCAACTTCCTGTCCGTCGCCTTTGCCATCTTCTTTTTCTGGATGGCATGGCATGTCCGCAACAAGCGCGCCACCAATCCCTCCGGCATGCCGCGGCTGCAGGTGTTCAAGCGCAAGTGGGGCGACGTGATGGGCGACCGCGTGCACTGGTGCCTGTATGTGGCGCTGCCGTTTTTGCTGGCGCTGATGATGGTGGCGAATGCGCTGCGGGGGCGGGGGCCGTTTTCGCATTGAGGTTGTCCGCGTGGCGCGTTGCTGTCGCTGGCATGGTCTGCCGCCCGTAGCAAAGGCTCCCCTCTCCCGCGAAGTGGGAGACGGGTGGGGGTGAGGGCCGGAGCGTCAACGAAGTGAAGCGCGTCGCCCTTGCCAGCGCCCGCCCTCACCCCCGCCCCTCTCCCGCAAGCGGGAGAGGGGAGCAAACCCGCAGGACTTGATCACTCGGCAGCAAGCACAGTACCCACACCAGAAAGGAGACAAGCATGAGACTGGCCAACAAGGTAGCGATCGTCACCGGCGGCGGTTCCGGCTTCGGCGAAGGCATTGCCCACACCTTTGCGCGCGAAGGCGCCCACGTGGTGGTGGCCGACCTGCGCGAGGAAGCGGCCGAGCGTGTCGCCGCGGCGATCCGTGACGCCGGCGGGCGTGCCCGCGCGGTGCGCGCCGATGTCTCGCGCGCAGCCGACACCGAGGCCATGCGCGACGCCGCGCTGGCCACCTTCGGCGACGTGCATATCGTCGTCAACAACGCCGGCACCACCCATCGCAACAAGCCGATCCTGGAAGTCACCGAAGACGAGTTCGACCGCGTCTATGCCGTCAACGTCAAGAGCATCTACTGGTCGGCGCGCGCCTTTATCCCGCATTTCCGCCAGCGCGGCGGCGGCGTGTTCGTCAACATCGCTTCCACCGCCGGCATCCGGCCACGCCCGGGGCTGGTCTGGTACAACGGCAGCAAGGGCGCGGTGATCACCGCCAGCAAGGCCATGGCCGCGGAGCTCGGCCCGGACAATATCCGCGTCAACTGCGTCAACCCGGTGATCGGCGCCACCGCGCTGCTCGAAGAATTCATGGGCATGCCCGACACGCCCGAGAACCGCGCGAAATTCCTCGCCACCATCCCGATGGGGCGCATGTCGACGCCGCAGGACGTGGCCAACGCCTGCCTGTACCTGGCCTCGGACGAAGCGGCCTTCATCACCGGCACCTGCATCGAAGTCGACGGCGGCCGCTGCGTCTGAGCCGCGCGCCGGCCCGCCTGCCCTGTCGTACGGTAGCTGCAAGAACGCGTCACACAGAAACGCCCTTTCTTCAGGAGACAGCATGACAACGACCGCAGTGAATCCCGGCGTCAGCGACGCCGCCTTTGAAGATGCCACCTACCGCAAGGTCAGCTGGCGCCTGGTGCCCTTCCTGCTGCTGTGCTACGTGGTGGCCTACCTCGACCGCGTCAACGTGGGCTTCGCCAAGCTGCAGATGCTGAACGACCTGCAGTTCAGCGAGACCGTCTACGGCCTCGGCGCCGGCATCTTCTTCATCGGCTACTTCCTGTTCGAAGTGCCGAGCAACGTGATCCTGCACAAGGTGGGCGCGCGCATCTGGATCGCGCGCATCATGATCACCTGGGGCGCGATCTCGGCGGCGATGATGTTCGTCACCACGCCGACCATGTTCTACGTGCTGCGCTTCCTGCTGGGCATTGCCGAGGCCGGCTTCTTTCCCGGCATCATCCTGTACCTGACCTACTGGTACCCGGCCAACCGGCGCGGGCGCACCACCACCTTCTTCATGACCGCGATCGCGCTGTCGGGCGTGATCGGCGGGCCGCTGTCGGGCTGGATCATGCAGTCGTTCGACGGCCATAACGGCTGGGCCGGCTGGCAGTGGATGTTCCTGCTGGAAGGCATTCCGTCGATCCTGGTGGGGCTGTGGGTGCTGGCCTACCTGGATGACCGCATCGCCCACGCCAGGTGGCTGTCGGCCGAGGAAAAGGCGCTGCTGGAGCGCAATATCGCCAGCGAGAACGCGCACAAGGAAGACCCGCCGGTGCGCACCGTGCTGTCCAGCCCGCGCGTGTGGCTGATGAGTGCGATCTACTTCTGCTTCGTCATGGGCCTGTACGGCGTCAGCTTCTGGCTGCCGACCATCATCAAGCAGACCGGCGTCAAGGGCGCGCTCGACATCGGCCTGCTGACCGCCATCCCCTATGGCTGCGCGGTGGTCGGCATGGTGCTGGTGGCCTACAGCGCCGACCGCAGCGGCGAGCGCCGCTGGCATATCGCGCTGCCGGCGCTGGCCGGCGCGCTCGGCCTGCTGCTGTCGGTGCAATGGCACGGCGACACCACGCTGGCGATGGTGGCGCTGACGCTGGCGACGATCGGCATCCTGACCACGCTGCCGCTGTTCTGGAGCCTGCCCACCGCCTTCCTGGCCGGCACCGGCGCGGCCGCGGGCATTGCGCTGATCAACTCGCTGGGCAACCTCGCCGGCTTTCTCAGCCCGTACGCGGTGGGCTGGCTCAAGGACCTGACTCACAGCACCGATTCCGGCATGTACCTGCTGGCCGCGTGCCTGGTGGTGGGCGCGGCGCTGACGCTGTCGGTGCCGAAGCGGCTGGTGAGCCGGAAGTGAAGTCGCTCGCGCGCCGCTTGCCGGCTTGAATGCGCCGTCGGCTGACGCGGATGTAGGACCACGCCCGGCAGTGTTGCGTATTCCTGGGCCCTAGCATGAAAAAGAGACACCCGGAGTGATCCCGACGGGGTCCTCCGGGGCATCGGATTTTCAAGCTTGCCAAGGAGGCCACGATGCCGCAACTGCCCCCGTTTGCCCCTACCCGTTCGCTGAAAGTGGTCGAAGCGCGCCTGGCACGCCGCTCGCGCGTGAAGCGCCTGGTGCTCGCGCTCAGCGCCGGCGTGGTCGCGCTGCTTGCGCTGGTGCCTGCCGCCAGCCATGCGCAGGCGCCCGTGGTCGATGCCAGCGCCGT
The DNA here is from genome assembly GCF_020618415.1 of Cupriavidus sp. MP-37. Taxonomy (NCBI): domain Bacteria; kingdom Pseudomonadati; phylum Pseudomonadota; class Betaproteobacteria; order Burkholderiales; family Burkholderiaceae; genus Cupriavidus; species Cupriavidus sp. MP-37. The sequence goes on from NZ_CP085344.1 coordinate 3,056,436, forward strand.
GCCGGCAACGCCTGCGGCCCCGGCCCCTGCACCAGGCACCATGGCCCCGACGCCGGGCGTCGCCACACCGCCCGCCACCACTGCACCGCCGGCCGCCACCGTGCCACCCTCGACCACGGTGCCGCCAGCGGCCCCGATGCCGCCTGCCGCCCAGCCCGCGCCCGGCATAGCGGCGCCGGCGACGGCGACACCGCCGCCGACGGCTTCACCGATGCCCGCGCCCACCGGCACGCCGCCTGCAACGCCCGCGCCGCCGCCCGTGGCAGCCCCGGCACAGCCCCGGCCGCCGCTGACCGTGCCGCCCCCGCCGCCGCCACGTGACGCGATGGTGCAGCGCCAGGCCGGCCCGGTCGCCTATATCTGCGGCGGCGTGGCGGAGGACGAGCAGGTCGCGCTGCAATCGCAGGCGCGCAAGTACAACATGAGCCTGCTGTTCACGCAGGGCGCGCGCGGCGAATACCTGTCGGATGTCGACGTCAAGCTGATGCGCGGCGGCAAGGAAGTCGCCAGCTTTGTCGCCGACGGCCCGCGCTGCCTGCTGAAGGCGCCGTCGGGCACCTACAACGTACGCGCGACGTACCAGGGCCGGACCAAGACCATGACGGTCAGCACCAACAGCAAGAATGCGCAGCTGCGGTGGTAGTGGTGCTGAAACGCGGTTGCGCTGTGCCTGACCCGCTTTGCATGACCGATTGGGTGCTCCCTCTCCCGCTGGCGGGAGAGGGTTGGGGTGAGGGCGGGAGCATCGACGAAGTGAAGGCCGACGCTATTGCCAGCGCCCGCCCTCACCCCCGCCCCTCTCCCGCAAGCGGGAGAGGGGAGCAAACCCTCACCCTCCCTGCCCATCCCCCAGCATCTGCGCCACCGAACCCGCCGTCCCCGCCGCCCGCTCACCCAGCAGCCGGTGCAGCGTCCCCAGCAGTTCATCCTCGTTATAAGGCTTGCCCAGGTACACGTTGACGCCGATTTCCTCGGCGTAGCGGCGGTGCTTGTCGGCGGTGCGCGAGGTGATCATCACCAGCGGCAGATGCGCGGTGCGCGCGTCCGAGCGCACGTTGCGCGTCAGGTCGAAGCCGTCCATGTGCGGCATCTCGATATCGACCAGCATCGCGTCCGGCATCACGTCCTGCAGCTGCTTGAGCGCGTCGACGCCGTCGCGCGCCAGCACCACGTGGTAGCCGGCGCGGCCGAGCAGGCGCTGGGTGGCTTTGCGCACGGTCAGCGAATCGTCCACCACCATCACGATAGGCTGCGCCGCCAGCCCGGGCACGGGCTCGGCGCTGCCGTCGCCCGCCAGTTCCGCCACCGCGCCCGGCTGCGGCGCGACGGCAGGCTGCTGCGCGGCTTGCCGCAGCGCCGGCGGATCGAGCGGCAGCGACCGGCCGCGCTCGCGCACGAAGCGCTGCGCCAGCACCACCGGGTTGTAGATCAGCACGATCTCGCCATCGCCGAGCGTGGTGGCGCCGGCAATGCCTTCCAGCCGCGCCAGGTGCGGGCCGATGTGCTTGACCACCACTTCGCGGTTGCCGACCACGTCGTCGACATGCACGGCAACGCGCTCGGCGCCGCTGCGCACCAGCACCACCGGCGAGTACTTGCGCCCCGCCGGCGCGGCCTCGCCGTGTTCCAGCAGCGCGCCGAAGTAGAAGAACGGCACCTCGGCGCCAGCCACGGCCAGGCGGCCGTGGTTGTACGCGTCCAGCAGCGCCGGCGCGCGCAGTTGCTGCACCTGGTCGATCATGCCGCTGGGCACCGCGAAGCGGCGCGCGCCGAGCGTGATCACCAGCACCTGCGTGATCGCCGTGGTCAGCGGCAGGTGCACGGTAAAGGTGGTGCCCTGCCCGGGCTGCGACGCCAGCGTGATGCGCCCGCCCAGCGCCACGGTCTCGGCGCGCACCACGTCCATGCCGACGCCGCGGCCGGCCAGTTCGGAGACCGCCTCCGCGGTGGAAAAGCCGGGGGTGAAGATCATCTCGGTCAGGCGTGCTTCGCTGGCGTCGTCGTCCGGCGCCAGCAGCCGGCGCTCGACCGCGCGCGCGCGGATGCGCGCGAGGTCCAGCCCGCCGCCGTCATCGATGAAATGCAGCACCACCTCGTTGCCTTCCTGCTGCACCTCCAGCGTCAGCGCGCCGGTGGCGGGCTTGCCCGCGGCGCGGCGCTGCGCGGCGGGCTCGATGCCGTGCGCCACCGCGTTGCGGATCAGGTGCTCGATCGGGCCGGCCATGCGGTCCAGCACCGAGCGGTCGATCTCCACCGTGCCGCCCTTGATCAGCAGCCGCACTTCCTTGCCGGTCTCGGCCGCGGCCTGCCGCGCCACGCGGTAGAGGCGCTCGGCCAGCGCGTCGAACTGCACCATGCGCGCCTGCATCAGCCCGCGCTGCAGCCCGCGCGTCAGCCGCGCCTGCGCGGCCAGGTCTGCGCCGGCGCGGTCGAAACCGCGCTGCAGGTTCTGCTCGACGGTGGCGACGTCGTTGACCGACTCGGCCATCATCCGCGTCAGCTCCTGGAAGCGCGTAAAGCGGTCGAACTCGAGCGGATCGAATTCCTGCTTGTGCTGCGCATCGGCAATGCGCGACGCCATCTGCGATTCGGCCTGGATCTCGATCTCGCGCAGCTGGCCGCGCAAGCGCGCGACGTTGTCGTTCAGTTCGCCCAGGTAGGCGCGCATCGCCTCCAGCTCGCTGTCCAGGCGCGCGCGCGTGGCGCCGACCTCGCCGGCCTCGTTGATCAGCGTGTCGAGCGCGCGCGCCTGCACGCGCACCAGCGCGCGCTGCGGCTCGGCCGATGCCAGCGGCGCCAGTGGCGCGGCCGGCGGCATCGGCACCATCACGTCGGCCGGTCCGGGCACCGCGGGCAGTCCGGGCGCGGCAGCCTCGGACGCGCCGGTAGCTTCGGCGGCTTCAGGCTGCGCCGTGGCGGCGTCGACCGGCGGCTCGGGATCGGCCAGTCCGTTGACCACATCGGCATCGTCGGCCGGCAGCAGGCGGCCGGCCTGCAAGGCTTCGGCATGCGCCAGGATGCGGTCGTACCAGGCGTAGAGCCGCGCGAATACCTGCGCCGCAACCGGCTGGTGCGCCTGCTCGCGCAGCGTGCTGTCGAGCAGCGTCTCCATCTCGTGCGCGGCCTGCCCCAGCGCCATCGCGCCGGCCATGCGCGCGCTGCCCTTGAGCGTATGCAGCGCGCGCAGCACCAGCCCGCCATGGCGCGCGTCGTCGGGCGCGGCTTCCCAGCCGCGCAGCAGCTTGCCCAGTTCGGGCAGCGAGCCCTGCGCCTCTTCCAGGAAGATCTGCACCAGTGCCGGGTCGGGTGCGTTGCCGGTGTCGCCGGCCGGCGCCTCGGGCGCACGCGGCGCGGTCGGCAGCGCGATCACGACCGCGTCATGCGCGGTGGCCGGCGGCGCTGCAGGGGCTTCGGCGCCTTCGTTGGCGTCGTTGGCGTCGTTGGCTTCATCGGACTCCGCCGGCGGCGGTGCGGGCACCGCCACGCGCGGGCGCAGCAGGGCGCGCTCGCCAAACTCGACCAGGCTGCGGCGCAACGCGGCATCGGCCTGCGGCCAGATGCCGGCGGCAAACTGGTGCAGCATGCCGCGCATGCGCTCGGCGGCCTGCTCCAGCAGGCGGAAATCGCCCGCATGCATCGCCACCGGATGCGCGCCCAGCTGCAGCAGCAACGCTTCCAGTGCCTCGGCGATTTCGCGCACCGGCTCCAGGCCGACGGTCGACGCGCTGCCCTGCAGCGTATGGGCGACGCGCAGCGCCAGCTCGCTCGGGCATGGATGCGCTTCATGCCGCCACTCGGAGATATCGGTGGCGAACTGGCGCAGCAGGCCGTCGGCCTCCTGCAGGTAGACGTTGTACAGCGCCAGGCCGATGCGCACCGGGCCGATGACCTTGTAATGGTCGTCCTCGTCCGACAGGCCGCCGGCCAGGCGGAACGGGATCACGTTGTCGTCGGGCGTGCCGGTGTCGGCGGGGGCGTCAGCATCGGCGTCGGTGACGGCTGCGTCCGGATGCTCGTGCGGCGCTTCGTCGCCAACCACGTCAGGCAAGGCCTGCGCCACGTCCGCGGCGGTGCCGGCATCGCGCACCGCTTCGGCGGCCGCGACCAGCGGCGCGATGTCGTGCCACGCCGCGGCATCGCCGTGCAGCCGCGCCACCCATGCCGACAGCTCGGCATGCGCGCGGCGCAGCAGCGCCAGCAGCGCCGGCGCGGGGGCGCGCGCTTCGGCAATCCACAGGTTCATCACCTGCTCCACCGCCCACGCCGCCTCGCCGTAGCGATGCAGCCCCACCATGCGGCTGGAGCCCTTGAGGGTATGGAACGCGCGCCGCACCCGGCTCAGCATGTCGGCATCGCGCAGCGCGTCGACGCCGGCGCCGAGGTCGCCGGCGATGCCGCCCAGCACCTCGTCGGCCTCGTTCAGGAAGATGTCTAGCAGCTCGGCATCGATGGCGGCGTGGTCGCCGGCCGCGGGCAGCGCCGGTGAGGTCACGCCGGCCGCGCCGGTCGGCACTGCCGCGGGCTCCGCCGGGATCGCGGCGAGCGCCATCACCAGGCGCGCGCCGGCGTCGTCGCTGCCGGCCAGCCAGGCGTTGCACTGCGTGATGGCGTCGGCGGCCTGGCGGCGCAGCGCGGCATCGTCGTCGATGGCGGCCTGGTCGGCCAGCGCCTGCAGCGCGGCACGCAGCCGCTGCGTGGCCGGCGCATCGGCGACGGCGCCGGCACGCAGGGCTTGGTCGGCGGCACTGCGCGCCGCGTCCAGCGGATGCTGCGGCGCGTGCGTGTCGTCAGCGACCACGACATCGGGCAATGCCTCGGCGTGGCCGGCCCGGCCGAACTCGAGGGCATCGGCGAACGCATGGACCACGCCCAGTTCGGCCGCCACCGCGCGCAGCAGCGCCGCACGCGCGCCGGCGTCGGCCAGCTCGCCCGCATCGGCAAGCCGTGTCTTGACGGCCTCCACGGCGGCGCAGGCCTGCGCGGCCTCGCCGGCCAGCGCACCCGGCAGCGCCGCCGACGCCTGCAGCTGCGCCAGCGTTGCCGCCAGCGCGGCGAAGGCCTGGCGCGCGTCGCGCAGGGGCGCGGCGCCGTCGGCGCGCGCCGCATTGCGGTCATAGCTGTCGAGCCAGGATTCGCCGCTGTCCAGCTGCGCGCGCAGCTGCGCCACGGCTTCGCTGCGCAGCGCCTGCGCGCGCGCGTCGTCGACCATGCGCGCCAGCCAGGCCGGCGCGGCGCCGGCATCATCCGCCAGGCAGGCGGCCAGCGCGTCGCACTGCGCGGCAAAGCGCGCCGCGGCTGGATGGGCGGACTGTCCGTGCACGCGCCACGGCAGCGCCAGCGCACGCGACAGGAACAGCGCGATGCCAGCCGCGCCGAGCGCATCGGCGGCGCCGCGCTCGCGCCCCGGCATGGCGGCCTGCGCCAGGCAGCGCTGCAGCGGCGGCTGCGCCAGCGGCAGCGCCGCCTCGGCCAGCGCCGCCAGCGCGGTCTCCCAGGCAGCCTGGTCGGCGGCGGCGGCATGCTCCAGCCCGGCCGCGGCCTGCTGCAGGTTGCGCGTGTCGATCGGGTCGAGCCAGCCGTAGTAGCGCAGCCGGAAATCGGCATTTGCCTGCGCATGGGCGGCATCGAGGCGGAACGCCGCCAGCGTGCGCGCGATCTCGGCGCGCAGCGCCGCCGCGTCGTCGTTGCCGTGCTCGGCCAGCCCGGTGCAGACCAGCAGGAACACCGCGTCGTTCAGCAACGCCTGCGGCACGCGCACATGGCCCTGCTGGTACTGGCGCAGCAGCAGGTTGGCGCGCCCGGCAAAGCGCTTGGCCAGCAGGTCCGACGGCAGCAGGCCCAGCGCCAGCGCGCGGCACACCAGCCCAAGCACGTGCCAGACACCGCGGTCGGGATGGTCAGCGGCGCGGCGCGCTTCCTGCTCGTTGGCACGCAGTTCATCCAGCGCCGTGTGCAGCGGCAGCCAGGCTTCGCGCAGCAGCGCCGCGTCGTCGCATGGCGTCGGCAGGCGCAGCGCCTTGAGCAGCGCCGACTCGAACTGCTGGCGCGCGCGCGTGACCGCGGCCGGCCCCTTCGGCGGCAGCAGCATGCCGGGCAGCATCTGCAGCTCGTCAAGCCACAGGTCGGCCGGATGCACGCGTTCTTCGCCGAGCCTGGCGAGCACGGCGGCATAGGGCTGGAACAGGCGCAGCGGAGCCTCGTCGTCGCCGGCCATCAGGTCGTCGACATACTCGGCCAGCGCCTGCACGCCGGCGCGGAATACCGCCAGCGCCTCGGGGCCGGCGGCCACGGTGCCGGCGTCGATGGCATCGAGCAGGCGGCGCAGCGCCTGGCAATACGGATCGGTGCCGCGCAGCCCGACGATATGCACCGCGCCGGCGGCCTGGTGCAGGTGCTGGCCGGCCAGCCGCAGCGAGGTGGTATCGCGCGCGCCCAGCGCCTCGGGCGCCTGGCGCACTTCGTCGACATAGTGGCCGAGCTCGGTGGCGGCGTCTTCGAGCGCGCTGCGCAGGCTGGGCGCCAGCCACGCCAGGCCGGACAGGTCGCGCGCGGTGCCGTTGTCGGGCGCCGGCACCGCGCTGGCCGGCAACGGTGCGGGCTCGGGTTCAGGCAGGGCGTCGGGGCCGGCCGGCATGCCGGCCGCGGCCGCATCGCGCGGGATCGGGGAATTCAGGGACATGACGGCTTCCAGTGCGGCGCCGGCACGGCAGCCGCAGGCCGCCCGCCGCAACGGGCGGCGGGCGCGGAGTTGGCATAAGGCGCGGGGCCGCGGTGCGCGGAAGCGGTCGCAGGCGTCATCCGGCCACTCAGGCGATCTTGAAGCGCGACACCGAGTTGCGCAGCTCCTCGCTCAGCAGCGTCAGCTGGCGCACCGACTGCGCGGTCTGGCGCGTGCCGGTGGTGGTCTGCTCGGTGACCTGCAGGATGCGTTCGATATGGCGCGCCACGGTGGTGGCCAGGTCGGCCTCGTGCGAGGTGGACTGCGAGATCTGCTCGATCAGCTCGGCCAGCTGGCGCGACACGCGCCCGATCTCGACCAGCGCGGCACCGGCGTGGTCCGACAGCCGTGCGCCCTCGACCACGCCCTGGGTGCTGCGCTCCATCGCGTGCACCGCGTCCTGGGTATCGGTCTGGATGGTGCGGATCAGCGCGCCGATCTGCTTGGTGGCCTCGCCGGAACGTTCGGCCAGCCGCTGCACTTCTTCCGCCACCACCGAGAAGCCGCGCCCGGCCTCGCCCGCCGACGCCGCCTGGATGGCGGCGTTGAGCGCCAGCACGTTGGTCTGCTCGGTAATGTCCGAGATCAGCTCGACGATCTCACCGATCTCCTGCGACGACTCGCCGAGCCGCTTGATCCGCTTGGAGGTTTCCTGGATCTGCTCGCGGATGTCGTTCATGCCGGCGATGGCGTTCTGCACCGCCTGCTGGCCTTGCTCCGCGGCCGACAGCGAGGCGCGCGCCACATTGGCGGACTCGGCCGCGCCGCGCGACACCTGCGTGATGCGGTCGGCCATCTCCACCACCGACTCGCCGGTCTGGCGGATCTGGCGCGACTGCTCTTCGGTGGTCGACACCAGCTGGGTCGAGGTGGCCTGCACCTGCCCCGACGCCTGCGTCACCTCGCCGGCGGTCTGCTGCACCCGACCGACCAGCTCGCGCAGTTCTTCCACGGTGTAGTTGACCGAGTCGGCAATGGCGCCGGTGATGTCCTCGGTCACGGTGGCCTGGCGCGTCAGGTCGCCGTCGGCAATGTCCTGCAGCTCGTTCATCAGCTGCAGAATCGCCTTCTGGGTGTTGTCGTTGTTGCGCTTTTCGTCGAGCCGGCGGGCCTCGGCCTCGCGCTCGCGCGCCTCGGCCTCGAGCGCGCGCATGCGCGAATCGCGCAGGTACAGCGCTGCCAGGCCGACCAGGCACAGCAGCGTCAGCGCCGCCGACACCACGGTCGCGCCCAGCGTCACCGGACGGCTGCGCGCCGACTCCGCGTAGGCGCGCTGCAGCGCCGACAGTTCGGCGCGCAGCGCCTCGTTGTCGTTGAAGATCTGCTGCTGCGCGCGCTTGGCGGCGATCAGCCCGGGCAGGTTCTGCAGGATGGTCTGGGTGGTCTTCTGCACCGACTCGAAGCGCTGCGACAGCTGCTGCAGGTAGCCGCGCGTTTCCTCGTCGGCGGCGGCGGACAGCCGCAGCGCCTCGCTGCCGTTGAGCAGGCCGTCCAGGGTCTCGCGGAAGGTGTTGGTGTCCTTGCCCAGCAGGAACGCGGTCTCGGGGTTGACGCCTTCGCCGGCCAGGAACTCGTTCAGGTTCTTGCCCAGGCGCTGGGTCAGCATCACCAGCTGCGCCGAGGCCGCCACCTCGCGCGCATTGGCGCCCGACTGCAGCTTGATCGCGGCCACCTGTTCGGCGGACTCGAGCAGCTCGGGGTTGGAGGCGTTGAAGATCTGCAGGGTCTGGCCGATGGTGGTCAGCACGGGCTGCTGCGCCAGTACGTCGGCGGCGCTTTTCTCGGAGCGCGCCCATGACTGCATGGCGGCCTGCAGCAGCGGTTCGGCCGCGCCGGTAGTGGCGCGCACGCGCTTCTCGTCGCTGCCTTGCTGCAGCGCGTTCAGGTCGCCCGACAGCGCGTCCCGGGACTGGCGCAGCTGCGTGAAGGCCTGCGCATTGCCCAGCAGCGCGACCGGCACCGCCTTGCCCAGGCGCTGCGAATGCATCAGCATGTCGCCGGCCACCTCGATCTGCGCGGCGGCGTTGTTGGCGATGCGGTTATCCAGGTACACCGAGCCCAGCAGCGCCACCAGCGACACCACCACGCCCACGGTCAGCAGCCGCTGCTGCGACGCGAACGGCATGCGGCCGAGCCAGCGGCCGAGGTGCTCCAGCGGCGTCGGGCCCAGCCCCGCGGCGGCGGGCGGCAAGGGCGCGGGTTCGGGGCCCCCGGCATAGTCCATGCCTGGCTCGTCGGGACCTCCGGCGAGGCTGGTGGCAGCGTCGGCGGCCGGCGTGCGCCGGCCCAGGCTGAATCTGTTGAAACCCATGGCACCCTCTTCCGTTTTATCGTTGTCATGCCCGGCGGCTCGTGCCGGGTGCGGCAGGCGCTGGCCTGCGCGCCGTCATTGTCTGTGCCTGGCGTGGCCGGCCCGCGCGCGTCAGGCGGTGGCCCGGCCGGCCTGCAGGAAGGCGGGCGCGTCCAGCAGCGCGCGCACGTCCAGCACCTGCCAGTCGCGGCCCTCGCGGTCGGCATAGCGCTGCCCCTCCCAGGGCGGCGCCGCGTCGGGATCGGATGCGGCGTCGCCGTGCGGCAAGCCCAGGTCCGCCGCATGGCGCAGGCCGGCCACGCGCGTGGCCAGGATCGCGCAGGCGCGTTCCGCGTCGCGCGACAGCACCACGATCTTGCTGCCCGGCTGCAGCGGCGTCGGCGCACCGCCGCAGAACAGGCTGAAATCGATCACCCCCAGCAGGCTGCCGCGCGCGTTGACCAGGCCGCTGTACCACGGCTGCGTCAGCGGCACCGGGCTGGGCTGGCGCAGGTCCAGCACCTCGCCGGCATCGGCCAGCGGCAGCAGCCAGTGGCGCGTGCCCACCTGCAGCGCCAGGTAGCTGTCGGCGGCCGGCAGGCTGCGCGCCTCGCGCAGGCGCCGGGCCAGCATGGCCTGGTAGTCCTGCAGGCGCGTGTGGCGGGCGCGGAGGTCTTGGCGTGGCGCGTTCATGGCGGTCCCCGGAACAGGTGGCAGTGGCTTGCCGTGCGGCCGGCGCAGGCGGCTCAGTGCGCCAGCGCGGCGATCTTGCCCAGCAGCTCTTCGCCGTCGACGGGCTTGACGATGTAGTCCGACGCGCCCTGGCGCATGCCCCAGATGCGGTCGGTGTCCAGGCCCTTGCTGGTGCACATGATCACGGGGATGTCCTTGAAGCGGTCGTCGCGCTTGATCGCGCGGGTCGCCTGGTAGCCGTTCTGGCCGGGCATCACCACGTCCATCAGGATCAGGTCGAAGGCTTCGGCCTGAAGGCGGGCGAAGGCCTGCTCGCTGTTGCTGGCGACCGCGACCTTGAAGCCGCGCTTGCCGAGCAGGTCGGACATGAACAGGGCTTCGGTCGGGGAGTCATCGACGATCAGGATCTTGTGAATGGCGGTCATGAGGTTTTCCTTCGATTCGTACACGGCGTGCCTGCAGTTCAGGCGGGCAACGCCTCGCCCGCGGGCTGGCATGGCAGGCAGGCCTGCACGGCCTGCAGCAGCGCGTCGCGGGTGAATGGCTTGGCAAGGTGGTCATGCGCGCCGACCAGGCGGCCGCGCGAACGGTCGAACACGCCGTCGCGCGAGGACAGCATGATCACGGGAATGGCGTGGAAACGCGGACTCTTCTTGATCAGCGAACAGGTCTGGTAACCGTCGAGCCGGGGCATCAGGATGTCGCAGAAGACCAGGTCGGGGTGCAGCTCGCCCACCTTGGCCAGCGCCTCGAAGCCGTCCTCGGCCAGCATCACCTGGTACCCGGCCTGCGCCAGGAAGATCTCCGCGGTACGGCGGATGGTGCTCGAGTCGTCGATGACCAGCACCTTGCGGCGCGGCGGCGCGATCTCGTGCATGAGGTCCTGCTTGATGTCCGGCGCGGTACCCGGAACAGGAACGCCAGGCGCCAGACCCTGGGCGCCGGCGGTATTGACCCGCTGGTTTTCTTCTAGATGAGCGACCCGCATGTTGTTCCCGCGACCAGCGGCTCCTGGCGGAGCGCCGGCAAGCACCAGAGAACACCCGTGCGGAGCAACGCGACCCATGCGCGCCCCGACGGACCCCCGAAATTCTATTTATTTCCCTTCCAAGGCCGGGCTGAGCCCGGCAGCGGCGATGCGTGACCCCGCATCTGCCCGCCGTCCTCCACGCCAGGGGCGAAGGGACGGCCAGTCATTTTTGCAACAGAGTGTGACAAGACGCCGGGGGGCCGTCAATCCGGTACCGCCAGGCCCTGGCGGCGTTCTGTCGCATCGGCGCGACGGGCGCGCCTGCCATGTTGTTGTTCTTCTGAATAGAGGCCGCTCAGATCGCGACCATCTCGAAATCTTCCTTGCGCGCGCCGCATTCCGGGCAGGTCCAGTTGATCGGCACGTCTTCCCAGCGGGTGCCGGGGGCGATGCCGTCTTCCGGCGCGCCAGCGGCTTCGTCGTAGATCCAGCCGCAGATCAGGCACATCCAAGTCTTGTATTCCATAACAGGCTCTGGCCACTCTCCATTAAAATCCAGCGCAGATGGTACCGAAACCGTGCCGCCGGCGCCAGCCGCGCGAGGACCGGAATCGTGCCAGTTCCGCCGTGTTCGCACCCGTTAGCGCCTTGTTAGCGCACGATTGGCGGGCAATTGCAGCGAACTCCCGCTGTTTTTGCCGCATGTCAACGCCAGGCCCGGAGGCCTGCCGAGCACGATCCCTGCAGTCCTGTCCTCACCTCAACGCCATGTCCCGTAATCAGCAGCTTTTCGACCGCGCCCAGCAGACCATTCCCGGGGGCGTCAATTCGCCCGTGCGCGCCTTCCGTTCGGTGGGGGGCACGCCGCGCTTCATCACGCGCGCCGAGGGCCCGTATATGTGGGACGCGGACGGCCAGCGCTATATCGACTACATCGGCTCGTGGGGCCCGATGATCGTCGGCCATGCCCATCCGGAGGTGGTGCGCGCGGTCCAGCAAACCGCCGCGCACAGCTTCTCGTTCGGCGCCCCGACCGAGGCCGAGATCACCATGGCCGAGGAAATCTGCAAGCTGGTGCCGTCGATCGAGCAGGTGCGCCTGGTCTCTTCGGGCACCGAAGCCACCATGAGCGCGCTGCGCCTGGCGCGCGGCTTCACCGGCCGCGACCTGATCATCAAGTTCGAGGGTTGCTACCACGGCCACGCCGACAGCCTGCTGGTCAAGGCCGGCTCCGGCCTGCTGACCTTTGCCGACACCACCCGCAACGCGCCGTCGTCGGCCGGCGTGCCGGCCGACGTGACGCGCCACACCATGGTGCTGGAGTACAACAACGTCGAGCAGCTGGAACAGGCCTTCGCCCGGCATGCCGGCGAGATCGCCGCGGTGATCGTCGAGCCGGTGGCCGGCAACATGAACCTGGTGCGCGCCAGCGCTGCCTTCCTGCAGGCCATGCGCGAACTGTGCAGCCGCGACGGCGCGGTGCTGATCTTCGACGAAGTCATGACCGGCTTCCGCGTGGCGCTGGGCGGCGCGCAGGCGCACTACGGCATCCGTCCCGACATGACCTGCCTGGGCAAGGTCATCGGCGGCGGCATGCCGGCGGCGGCCTTCGGCGGCCGGCGCGACATCATGGCCAGCCTGGCGCCGCTGGGCGGCGTGTACCAGGCCGGCACGCTGTCGGGCAACCCGCTGGCGGTGGCGGCGGGCCTGACCACGCTCAAGCTGATCCAGGCGCCCGGCTTCTATGACCGCCTGGCCGCGCAGACGCGCAAGCTGGCCGACGGCCTGGCCGAAGCCGCGCGCGCGGCGGGCGTGCCGTTCGCCGCGGATGCGGTCGGTGGCATGTTCGGCCTCTATTTCCGCGACGGCGTGCCCGGCAGCTTCGCCGAGGTCACGCAGAGCGACACCGCGCGCTTCAACCGCTTCTTCCACGCCATGCTGGACCACGGGGTCTACCTGGCGCCTTCGGCGTTCGAAGCCGGCTTCGTCTCCGCGCAGCACGACGACGCCATCCTGGACGCCACCTTCGACGCCGCGCGCAAGGCCTTCGCCGCGGCCTGAGGCGGTTCGCGGCAGGCGGCGCATGGTGCGCCGCTTGCTGCACGCCTGACCACAAGGGCGGTGCGCTACACTTGGGTTTCGTCCAATCGCCGGAGCCTCCGATGCGCGCATTCTTGTCCCCTTCGTTGCCCACTCCGCTGCCCACCCGCTCGCCCCTGTCCGTGTTGCGCTGGCTGGTGCTGGCGGTCATGGCCAGCCTGCTGTCCGCCTGCGGCTACAACGACTTCCAGGCCAAGGACGAGGCCGTCAAGGCAGCCTGGGGCGAAGTCATCAACCAGTACCAGCGCCGTGCCGACCTGATCCCCAACCTGGTCAACACCGTCAAGGGCTACGCCTCGCACGAGCGCGAGACGCTGGAAGCGGTGACCAAGGCGCGCGCCGCCGCCACCAGCATCCAGGTCTCGCCCGAGACCCTGAACGACCCCGAAGCCTTCAAGCGCTTCCAGCAGGCGCAGGGGGAATTGTCCGGGGCGCTGTCGCGCCTGCTGGCGGTGTCCGAGAACTACCCGCAGCTCAAGGCCGATGCCTCGTTCCGCGACCTGCAATCGCAGCTCGAAGGCACCGAGAACCGCATCACCGTGGCACGGCAGCGCTATATCGCCGCCGTGCAGCAGTACAACGTGCTGGCGCGCAGCTTCCCGACCAACCTGACGGCGATGATCTTCAAGTACCCGGTCAAGCCTTCGTTCACCGTGGAAAACGAGAAGGCCATCTCCACCCCGCCCGCGGTCAAGTTCTGATCGGAATGGCAGCGATGCGCCACCCCCGGCGTTGGTTCGCGCGGCACGGCTGGCTGGCCGCCGCCCTGCTGTGGCTGGGCGCCCTGCTCTACGGCCCGGCGCTGGCCGCCGACGGCTTCGTCGCGGTGCCGCCGCTGACCCAGCGCGTCACCGACCTGACCAACACGCTGACGCCGCAGCAGCGCGGCGCGCTGGAAAACGTGCTGGCCGAGTACGAGCAGCAGCGCGGCAGCCAGATCTTCGTGCTGATGGTGCCGACCACCGATCCGGAACCGATCGACGCCTACAGCATCCGCGTGGCCGACGCCTGGCGCGCCGGGCGCCAGGGCATCGACGACGGCGTGATCGTGCTGATCGCCAAGGACAACCCACCGGGCCTGCGCAAGATGCGGCTGGAGGTGGGCCGCGGCGTGCAGGGGTCGCTGACTGACGCCATGTCCAAGCGCATCCTGCAGGACGTGATGGCGCCCCACTTCCGCCAGAATGATTTCTACGGCGGGCTCGCGGCCGGCATCTCGGCAATCCAGGCCACCATCGACAAGGAGGGCCTGGCAGCGCCGCAGCGCAAGGCGCAGCAGGCCTCGGCGCTTGACGACTGGCTGCCGGCGCTGCTGCCGCTGGCGATCATCGTGTTCTTCTTCCTGAGCGCGATCCTGCGCCGGCGCGGGCCGCAGATCGTCACCACCCGGCGCGGCCGCGACGTGATCGCCGGCGGCCTCGGCGGCCTGGGCGGCTACACCATCGGGCAAGACTGGGGTCGGCGCAGCGGCGGCTGGGGTGGCGGCTTCGGCGGGGGCGGAGACAGCGGCGGCTTCGGCGGCTTTGGCGGCGGAGGCGGCGGCGGCTTCGACGGCGGCGGCGCCTCCGGCAACTGGTGACAGCACGAGGAACGACAACCATGCCGCATCTCAAACGCGCCCTGCACCATATCGCCACCACCGCCGCCACCACGCGCAAGCATTTTCCACCGGAAGCGCAGCAGCAGCTGCACCACGCCGTGCATGCCGGCGAATCCAGCCACCGCGGCGAGATCCGCGTGGTGATCGAAGCCAGCCTGCCGGTCGGCGACGCCTGGGCCGGGGTCACCCCGCGCGAGCGCGCGCGCTTCCTGTTCGGCGCGCTCGAGGTCTGGAACACTGCCGACAAGACCGGCGTGCTGCTCTACATCAACCTCGCCGACCACGCCGTCGAACTGCTGGCCGACCGCGGCATCGACGCCAGCGTGGGGCCCGTCACCTGGCGCGAACTGTGCGACGAACTGGCACAAGGGCTCAGGCAGGACCTGTCGGTGCGGCCGGTGCTGGCCACGGTGGCGCGCATCCACGGCTTGCTGGCCACGCACTTCCCGTCGGACGGAGGGCACAACCCGAACGAGCTGGACGATCGTCCGGTGTTTCTATAGTCCTTGGTACCGGTTCAGCGGGCGGCAACCGCTTCGCGGCGCCCGCGCCGCCCGCCCATCGCATACCACACCGCCGCCAGCGCCTGCAGCGCCACCAGCCCCGACCACGCCGCCAGATGTGCCACCTTCGGGTAATGGCCGCCGGTGGCAGGCCACAGGTCCAGCACGAAGCCGACGCCCACCTGGCAGGCAAAGGTCGACAGGAACACGGTCAGCGTCAGCGCCGTGGTGGCGCGGCCGATCAATGCATCGGGAAAACTGCGCGCCAGCACCGCATAGGTCAGGATGCCGCTGGAACCGAATACGCCATAGGCGGCCCACAGCAGCACCGGCGGCAGCGGCACCTGCGCCATCAGCAGCAGCTGGATCACGATAAAGCCGGTCATGCCGGCCCCGGCAAAGGCATACAGGCTCACGCCCAGGCGTTCCAGGTGGCGCGCGGCCCAGCCCGAGCCGACGCAGCCGGCCATCATGGCAAAGCCGATCACCGACACCAGCCGCGCGCCGGTGCCCGCATCGTAGCCGGACACATCGCGCAGGAAGGCACCCACCCACAGCGTCTGCACCGCCAGAAACACGCCCTGGTTGAGCAGCGTCAGCGGCACCACGCGCCAGAAGCGCTCGCTGCCCAGGATCTGGCGCGTGCCGCGCAGCTGCTCGCGCAGGCTTTCCTTGCCGACGCGGGGCTTGTCCGGCGCGCTGAACCACAGCAGCGCCGCCATTGCCAGCGACACGCCGGCCAGGCCGATGCTGACAGTGCGCCAGTCAGTCAGCGACAGCAGCCACGACAGCGGCGTGCCGACCAGCACCGCGCCCAGTCCGCCGATGGCCATCACCACGCCGTTGAGCAGGGGCATGCGCGACAGCGGGAACCACATCGACAGTGCCTGGATGGCGGCGCCCAGGCATACCGACACGCCCACGCCGATCAGCAGCCGGCCCGCGGCCAGCCCGGCCATGCCGGGCGCGAGCGCGAACACCAGCGAGCCGGCCACGGCCACCAGCAGCATCGCCGCCTCGGTGCGGCGCGGACCGTAGCGGTCCAGCAGGATGCCGGCCGGCAGTTGGGCGCAGGCAAAGCCAAGGAAATAAAAGCTGGTGAGCAGGCCCAGGTCGCCGGCATTGAGGCCGAGTTCACGCGTCAGGTGCGGCGCGAAACCCAGGTTGACGCCGCGGAACACATAGGACACCAGGAAGCCCAGCGAGAACACGACCAGCACGCGCCAGCGGGCACTGGACGCGGCAGCGGCGGCCGGTTGCGCGTGCGAGCGCTGCGAGGATGCGGAAGACAAGTTTGAAGTCGAAGTCGTCATGATGGCCTGCATTGTCTTCCCCATCCCGGGGCAAAGCCAACGAAAGATACCCGCGGCAATTGTGAGTAGAATTTGACGGCCATGGCCAAAACCCCCGCCAGATCCCCGCAACGCCCCGTCCATCTGCCGCCGCTGCAAGCGCTGCGTGCACTGGAAGCCGCCGCGCGCCACCGCAGCTTCTCGCGCGCGGCCGAGGAACTGGCCCTGACCCACAGCGCCATCAGCCACCATGTCCGCGCGCTGGAAACCAGCCTCGGCACCAAGCTGTTCCAGCGCAGCGGCAGCCAGATGGCACCCACCAGCGTGGGCGCGCGGCTGGCCGAACAGGTGCGCGGCGCGCTCGACGACATCGAAAGCGCGCTGCGCGAGGCCGGCAACAGCGCCGGGCCGCCGGTGATCCGGCTGCAGGTCAGCGTGATGGCCGACCTGGCCAATGCCTGGCTGATCCGGCGCCTGCCCAGCCTGCACGCCCAGGTGCCGTCGCTGGACCTGCACCTGCGGCTGCATGCCGAGATCACGCCGCCCGACCCGTACAGCGTCGATGTGGGGATCTGGCACCAGCGCATCGACCTGCCCGGCTTCGAGTGCCACAACCTGATCGAAGACCATGTGATCGCGGTGGCCAGCCCGGCGCTGCTGGCGCGCTACCCGGGCTTTACGCTGGCCGACGTGCCGCGCCTGCCGATGCTGCGCTTTGCGCTGCGCCCCTGGCGCGACTGGCTCGAAGCCGCCGGACTGCCCGGCGACGAACCGGAGCGCGGCCCGATCTTCCAGGACGCCGGGCTGATGCTGCAGTCCGCCGTGGCCGGGCTGGGCGTGGCCACGGCGCGCGCGCAGCTGGCGCACGACTATCTGGCCAGCGGCGAACTGGTGCAGATCGGGCCCACCCGGATCCCTTCGAGCCTGCACTACTGGGTCACCTGGCGCGAAGGCAACCCGCGCGAGAAGGCCATCCAGCAGTTCCATGCCTGGCTGCAGGAACAGGTGCGGCAGGAAGGCGCGCACGCGGATGCCGCCGCCGGCGATGCCGGGCCGTTTCATCCGTGAAATTGTTTGGCGCGGCGATGTTGGCAATACGAATCATTTTCGTCTAGGCCTGCCAAATCAAGGCCTCGGTGCCTGCGCCGCCCCCGCCGCCAACAACCATTCCAGGCATCGCCACTGCGTCGGCGCGGTGTGCCGAGTTTCACGGATGCAACCATTTTGACCAGCGTGCCAGCCGCGCTGTAAAACGTGCGGACCCCATCCAAACAGATGAGAAGCGGCTGAGACGTCCGGCCGCGATTCGTGCGAAGGCCTGTCAACACGCCGATTGTCTCCATCGCGCCGCCGCTGCCAGCGTACGTGTGGCACCAAAAGGCTGAGGTCGGCAGTGTCGCCCACTGTCAGCGAAAGATGTATGCACTTCAAATCCTTGTAACGGAAATGAAACTGCTCGAAGGGCGGTGCCGTGCAGTATCGGAGCCCTCAGCCGCGAGCGTTTCAGATTTTGCACTCCCCTCGTTCAGGTGGCCCGACGCTTCGAAAAATGGCGATCCCAACACGTCAGGCACTCATTCAGTGCCTGGGACATCGCCTGGCGCCACGGGAACTTTTTGCGTCGCAACATAAGGTTGGCGCTCGAGGTTACAGGAGCGGAACGTTTTGGCTCGCGCGTAGCCGGCAATGCGCCGCTCGCGACATTTCCTTTCCTTTCTTTTCAATGACTTAGCGCACTCTGGCACATTCGTCGCAGATATGTCGGCGCGAACAGAAGCCCGGAACAAAGGGGAAGTCTGAAACGAGAGCGGCAAACATACTGGCACGCGTTCGCCGAGGATCAGTTTCAGGACGATCCCGCAACCCAGGGCGGGGAATTGGACTGGCGCTGTAAGCGAGGGCCACGCGGCAGGAACTGGCCCGCATCGGCACCAGCCATGACATTCGGCGCCGACAAGATAAAGCGGAGGTCATTCAGGAACACGGGCCGCGAGCGCAAGCCAGCGGCCCGTGCCACCTGAATCCCGCGGCATGCCGGTCAACGCGGCGTCCCGCGGCAGCAGAACGGGGTGAAACAACAGAAATTGGGGAGCGCGCCGCGCGGCATCGCCACGATGCGGCCGGTGCAAGGCTTAGAGCCAACGGGGCGAGCGGCCGGCCATGCCGGCCGCCAGTTCCGAAAAAACAAGAATCCGGGGAAATCTCATGAGCGCGTACGCCAACCGCCCGCTGCTGTACCTGTCGCAGCACCATGACGCCACGCTGTGCCGGCTGTTCGCCCAGCGTGGCTGGAAAATCAGCTTCGCGTCGAACCTGCACGACCTGCAGGCTCTGCCGCCGGGCAACCAGCCGCTGGCCGCGTTGCTGGACCTGCAAGGCGGCTTTGGCGATGCCGAGCTGGAAGCCTTCGAGCCCTGGCTGGCGCAGCCGCATATCGGCTGGATCGGCATCGTCGCCGGCCAGCACGCGCTGAGCGAGAGCGCGCGCCGGTTGCTCGGCTTGTATTTCGTCGATTACCACACCGCCCCGCTCGAGCACCCACGCCTGGCCGAGGCCCTGGGCCATGCGCTCGGCATGGCCCGGCTGCGGCCCGGCGCGCAGCATGAGGCCCCGCGCACCGCCCGCCCCGATGGCATGATCGGCAGCTGCCCGGCGATGCAGTCGCTGTTCCGCGGCATCGAGAAGGTGTCGCGCTGGGACACGCCGGTGCTGATCTCGGGCGAGTCCGGCACCGGCAAGGAACTCGCCGCCCAGGCCATCCACCGCGCCTCGGCGCGGGCCTCGCGCCCCTTCATCGCGGTCAACTGCGCGGCGATCCCGCCCACGCTGCTGATGTCGGAACTGTTCGGCTATGAGCGCGGCGCCTTCACCGGCGCCACCAAGCGCAAGCCCGGCCGCATCGAGATGGCGCAGGGCGGCACGCTGTTCCTCGATGAAATCGGCGACATGCCGATCGAAAGCCAGACCAGCCTGCTGCGCTTCCTCGAGACCGGACGCATCGAGCGGCTGGGCGGCACCGAGTCGGTCGAGGTGGATGTGCGCATCATCTCCGCCACGCACGTCGACCTGGAAGCGGCGATCGCCGCCGAGCGCTTCCGCGGCGACCTGTATCACCGGCTGTGCGTGCTGCGCGTGCGCCAGCCCCCGCTGCGCGAGCGTGGCAGCGACATCCTGCTGATCGCCGAACATGTGCTGGACACCGTGCGCAAGCAGTCGCCGGCGCGCATCCGCGGCTTCTCGCCGATGGCGCTGCGCGCGATCCAGCTGCACACCTGGCCCGGCAATGTGCGCGAACTGATCAACCGCATCCGCCATGCCGCGGCGATGTGCGAAGACGGCGTGATCCAGCCCGAGGACCTGGAACTGGCCACGCCCGCCGACGACCGCCCGCTGACGCTGGCCGCGATCCGCGAAGCCGCCGAGCAGCATGCCATCGTCGAAGCGCTGCAGCGGCACCATGAACGGCTGATCGACGTGGCCGCCGAACTCGGCATCTCGCGAGTGACGCTGTTCCGGCTGATGCGGGATTACAAGCTGCAGGTGAAGAAGGGAGATCTGGGGTTGATCTGCGTGCAGGGCTAGCACGCGACACCTTCTCTTTTAAGGATCTCTTCATGTCCCCTGACGCCTACCTCGAGATGGCCGACACCGAAGCCAGCCACTGGTGGTTCCGTGGACGGCGCGAGATCGTCGCCGCCATCCTCGCCGGGCTGGACTTGCCGCGCCATGCGTCGATCCTCGAGATCGGCGCGGGCACCGGCGGCAACCTCGCGATGCTGTCGCAGTTCGGCAAGGTCAGCGCGGTGGAAATGGATGGCACCGCGCTGCGCCTGGCGCGCGAGAAAACCGGCGACGCCTACGACCTGCGCGCCGGCAAGTGCCCCGACGAGATGCCGTTTGCCGAGCGCAGCTTTGACCTGGTCTGCCTGCTCGACTGCCTCGAGCACATCGCCGACGATGCCGGCTCGCTCGACTGC
The DNA here is from genome assembly GCF_020618415.1 of Cupriavidus sp. MP-37. Taxonomy (NCBI): domain Bacteria; kingdom Pseudomonadati; phylum Pseudomonadota; class Betaproteobacteria; order Burkholderiales; family Burkholderiaceae; genus Cupriavidus; species Cupriavidus sp. MP-37. Next base: position 3,076,579 of record NZ_CP085344.1, read on the forward strand.
GCCGCCAGGCTGCTGAAGGCGGGCGGCACGGTCTTTATCACCGTGCCCGCCTACCAGTGGCTGTGGAGCGCGCACGACGTCTTCCTGCATCACCAGCGCCGCTACAGCAAGCGCTCGTTGCACGCGCTGGCCAGCCGCTGCGGCCTGCGCGTGCAACGGATGTCGTACTTCAATACGATGCTGTTCCCGCTCGCGGTTGCCGCGCGCATTGGCGACCGGCTATGCGGCAGCCGCCATGCGAGCGGCGCCGGTCTCCCGCCCGCGCCCGTCAACGGCGCGCTGCACCGCGTGTTCCGCACCGAACGCCACTGGCTTGCGCGCGGGTCGCTGCCGTTCGGCATTTCGCTGATGGCCGTGCTGCGCGCATCGTGAACGCCAGCGGCACTGCGCCCGGGCTGCGCCAATTCACGCGGTTCCTGGTTTCCGGCGCCACTTCGACCGGCGTGCATGTCGCCATCACTGCGACGCTGGTGAGCGTGCTCGACGCCTCGCCCGTGGCGGCCAACGGCATCGCCTTCGTTTCCGCCACGGTGTGCTCGTACTTGCTCAATACCCTGTGGAGTTTCTCGTCACGCTTGCGCCATCGCACCCTGGGGCGCTTTGCCGGCGTCTCGCTGCTGGGGCTGGCGCTGACCGTGGGTATCTCGTGGACCGCGCAGCGGCTTGGGGCCAGCTATTGGGCAGGCCTGGCGGGTGTGGTGCTGACTGTGCCGGTGCTCACGTACCTGCTGCACCGGGCCTGGACCTACCGCGACTGATTTTGCGGCGGGGCCCAGGCGGCAGCATGCTTCAGCGGCCGTTGCTGACTTGCCCGCGGTCGATCCGGATCACGCGCCGTCCCGACGCCAGGCTCCTGCTCTGCCCGGTCTCCTGGTAGCGCCGCCGCACCAGGTAGATCGGCCGGCCCTTGGCCTCGTCGTAGATGCGGCCGACATATTCGCCGACCACGCCCAGGCCGATCAGCTGGATGCCGCCGAGAAAAAGCAGCGCCGACAGCAGCGACGCATAGCCCGGGACATCGATGCCCAGCACCAGCGTGCGCGCCACGATAAAAGCGCCGTAGCCGAACGCGCCCAGCGCGATCGCCACGCCGATATAAGTCCAGCTGCGCAGCGGCATGGTGCTGAAGCTGGTGATGCCCTCGAGCGCGAAATTCCACAGGCGCCAGCCGGAGAATTTGGAATGCCCCGCGCTGCGGGGCTCGCGCTCGTATGGCACGATCACGGTGCGGTAGCCTACCCAGGCGAACAGGCCCTTCATGAAGCGCCGGCGCTCCGGCATCTGCTTGAGCGCATTGATCACGACCCGGTCCATCAGCCTGAAATCGCCCACATTCACCGGCAGCTTCTGGTCCGACAGCTTGTTATGGACACGGTAGTACGCCCCTGCGGTCGCGCGCTTGAGCCACGAATCGCAGGCGCGGCTGCTGCGCTGCGCCAGCACCACCTCGGCGCCTTCGCGCCAGCGTCTGACCAGTTCGGGAATCAGTGAGGGCGGGTCCTGCAGGTCGGCGTCGATGGGAATCACCGCATCGCCCAGGGCCTCGTCGAGCCCCGCCGTCAGCGCTGCCTCCTTGCCGAAGTTCCGCGTCAGGTCCACCACGCGCACGCGCGGGTCGCGGTGCGAATAGGCGATCAGCTGCTCCAGCGTGTCGTCGGTGCTGCCGTCATTCACCAGCACGATCTCGAAGCGGGTCGCGTCGATCGACTCCAGCACCGGGATCACGCTGTCGAAGAATCTGCCAATGCTTTCGGACTCGTTGTAGCAGGGCACCACCAGAGACAGCAGCCTGCTTTCGTATGGACCCGACATGATGCTCTCCCCGGACGGCGTGGCGCAGGTGGACGGCGTCGTGCCCTGCGCATGGTCTTGTTATCGGCGCGGCCGCCGGATGGCACTGCACGTCGTGCGACTGCCGTCCTGCCGCGCCCTGCTGGTGGCCGCGTTGCTGTCGAAAGTGCAGCAGCGACGCATCGGTGCATTCGCTTCATTCTGGTCAGCCGACCAGGGATATACAAGCACCACGGAGATCGCTGTCCAGGCGCACCAATCCACCTTGTGCGAGCGTTTCCCGTTTGAATCACCAGCCGGTGTGGCCATGCGCCCGCACGCCGTCTGGATTCCGGCGGCTCTCGGGCGACGCCTCGCCTCCCGGCGCCCTGGTCCGCGTTTCTCCCCTGAAACGCGTTGCGCCGGCCGACACGTGCCTGGCGAGGTCCGGTCCGTCATGGCCAGGCCGCAGCTTTTCGCGGCCGGCTCCGCCAAAGGCACGGGGTGCGGCGTGATCCGGCTCATCCTTTCGGCGCAGAACCAGCGGCACATCGCCAATCTCCGTTCACAGGCCATCGTTCAACCAGAATTTAAGCACGATTCGAAGCGGAAACGACGGCCGGGATCCATCGCCATAGAACCAGGCCGCCCCCCGCGCACCGCCCCTGAAAAACCGCTTAGAACCTGGACCTTTCCGACAATGGCGCGCTCTTTGCAAGCAGGCAACGCGCCCGCGGGCCGCATTGGGGAAGTGCGCGCCGGATCGTAAGAACGGGCCAGCATCGTAGCCATCGCGAGACGCCATGAAAACCAATACCACCTGGGTCGGGGAAACCGGCACGGACAGCATGCTGCAGCAGTGCGCCAGACAGCCGTGGTTCTGGCCAGCGCTCTACGGGCTCAGCGTATTCGCGCTCCTCTCGTTTGCCGGCGCCCGCCTGCTGGTGGACGCCGATACGCTGTGGCACATCGCCGCGGGCAAATGGATGCTTGCCCACCTGGCCGTGCCGGCCACCGATCCATTCTCCTTCTCGTTTCACGGCGCCAAATGGGTGCCACATGAATGGCTGGCCGAAGTCATCCTCGCGGCCTCCCATGCCTGGCTCGGCTGGGCCGGGCCGGTGCTGGTCACCGCACTGGCGGCCGCCATCACGCTGACCGTGCTGTTGCGGTTCCTGCTGCGCTATGTCGAGCCCTTGCACGCGTTCAGCGGGACCCTGCTCACCTTCCTGACTCTGGCCCAGCATCTGGTTGCCCGCCCCCACGCCATGGCCTGGCCGCTGATGGTGATCTGGACCGCCCACCTGGTGCTGGCACGCGAACAAGGCAAGCGGCCCAGCCTTTGGGCGCTGCTCGTCATGCTGGCCTGGGCCAACCTGCATGGCAGTTTCGTGCTCGGCATCGGGCTGGCGGTTGCACTTGCCGCCGAGGCCATCCTCACCGAGAAGCAACCGGTCCAGAGCGCGAAGGCATGGGCGCCCTTCGTCGCAGGCACGATCGTCGCGGGCCTGATGACGCCGCACGGGTTGGATGGCCTGCTCTTTCCTTTCCACGTCTCCGGCATGAGCTATACGCTCAGCGTCATCGGCGAGTGGAAGGCACCGGATTTCCGCCTGGTCCAGCCGATCGAGCTGTGGCTGGGCTTTGTGCTGTTCGGCGCGCTGTACTTCGGCTTCCGCCTGCCGGCGATGCGGATCGTGATGTGCTTCGGCCTGGTCCACCTGGCGCTGATCGCGGCACGCTACGCCGAACTGCTGGGACTGCTGGCCCCGCTGCTGCTGATGCCGAGCGTTGGCCCCCAGCTGCGCGCGGCGATCCGTCCGGAGATCCGGCTGCGCCTGTCGCCACTGGTGCTTCGCACCCTTACCGCGTTATGCCTGGCACTGTTCATGTCCAGCATCATCTTGCTTGCGCGGGGCATCCAGCACGATCATCGACGCATCCAGCCCCGCGAGGCCGTCAGCGCGGCCATGGCGGCGGGCGGCGCAGGGCCGGTCTTCAACAGCTACAACTTCGGCGGCTACCTGATCTTCTCCGGCATTCCCCCACTCATCGACGGCCGCGCCGATCTCTACGGCGACGCCTTCGTGCGAAGGTACATGAAAGCGTATTCTGGCGACGCCGAGGTGCTGCAGGCCATGTTCGACGAATACCAGATCCGGTGGGCGGTTCTGGAACCCGCGAGTCCTGCATCAAAGTGGATCCATGGCCTGCCCGGCTGGCGAAAAGTGCATGAGGATGACGTTGCCGTCGCCTATGTCCGGGAACGCTAGGGGCGCCGCCAGCACGCCTGTTCGCGTATCCGGCTGACCCGGGCTGCATGGCCCCGGCGAGTCGGGCCATGGCTCAATGCCTGCGCGCCGCAGCGCTGTCTGGAACCGCTGCGCGCGCCCTGCCGCTGCCACCGTCCGCATACCGCACCCCCGCAGCCCTGCGGCACGTCAGCCGTCACTGCCTCCCCCGCTTCCCGCCTTTCGTCCTTGCGAGCGAGCATCGCAGCGCCTGGCCAACGCTCTTCGAACGCACGTCCGGCAGGCGCCGCCACGGCACGTGGCGGCACGAACGCAGGCTTTGCCACGATGCGTTTTCCCCATGCACAGGATGGCAGCCGCCTTCGCGCCCGCCTGCGATAGCAACGCAGAAGCGCACTTTCGTGCCCCATGTATCCAAGCTGAATCACGTCGCTGCGCATGGCTGCAAGGCGCGCCACACAAGGATTTCCGGGATATGCCCGGGGCCGCTGCCAGCGCTCTCGCACGCCGGCTCGTGTTCGCAACGTTTCTATCCGGAAACGCAGCCCCTTTGGCAGGCGCCCTCATCCGTCAGTCTGGCCCGCACCGGCAAAAGGCACCAGCGATGGCACGAAGTCGAACGGCCGCGGCGTACACCGGCCCGTGACCCGGACACCGCCTCATGCTTTCGGATGAAGTGGCTCCTTCTTTTCGTCAACCCGGCGCCGATACGCATGCTGCGCGATCTAGAACATGCGTAGCGTGCGCTGAAATGGTCTTGCGCGTCCCGCGTTTCCACCCAGCAACGAAGCCCCGCCGGAACGCCCCCTGCAGGCCCTCCAGCCCCGCACCGAGCACGCAGCGCCACCCGCAAACCCTTGCGGGGCAAAGGTTTGCGCTGCCCTGGCCCGCCGTTTGCCTATGTCAGGCGTCCGGCAGCGCAGTCCTGGTTGCCGCAATGCCGACGCAACGTTCGCCGGCATCGAACCAAGAACAATATGGGGAGCCTCACCATGCCAGTCGTGCGCCAACCTGCGATGTCACACCGGAATGCCGGCCACGCTGCTGCCGCCAGAGGCAGCGGCAGCGCGCCGTTCCGTTGCATGGCTCGCTCCGGCCACGTACAGCACGCCGCGCGGTGCATGCATGCGTCGGCGCAACGCCGGTTGCAGTCACGCAACCCGCGCATCGAGCACGGCGGTCCCGGCCGGTGGCCGTTTCATGCCTGCGCGATCTGCGCCCCGCCCTGTTGCCGGGTTTCCAGGCGCTGATATCCGGTGCCATCCAAAGCCCTATCGCAGTTCCGTAGTCCTGCAGTGCTTGTTCCCAACCAAAGGAGTCTGTCATGCAAAACCTGACCACCATGTTCAAGCAATTCATCCGTGACGAAGACGGCGTGACCGCCATTGAATACGGCCTGATCGCCGCACTCATCGCCGTTGTGATCATCGTTTCGGTCCGCCTGATCGGCACCAACCTGAACATCATCTTCGACTTCATCGGCGACACCCTCACCAACGCCCTGCCTGGCGCTGGCGGCTGATAGTTGGCAACGCGCGCATGGCTACCCGGCTCCGGGTAGCCATGCGGTAGGCCCATCCAAGCAACTCATCCATACAGACACCGGAGACGCCAAATGTCGAAGCTCCTCGCCAGGTCATCAGACTTTCTGCGCGACGACGACGGTGTCACGTCCATCGAATACGCATTGCTCGGCAGCCTGATCGCCATGGCCATCTTCGGCTCCGTGGTGACGCTCGGCGAGACCGTGCAAGGCATGTACGAGCGAATCGCCGGAAAGATGCCCTAAGGGACTCTATCCGGATCCGCGTCCAGCCTGCCCATACCTGACAACAACCAAGCGCCAGCGCCCATCACCATGCAAGCCGCCACCGCCCTCGCGCCCTTCATCGGTCCCGCCACGATCGGCATCGTGCTCACCGCCGCGGCCATCGACCTGAACCGGCGGCGCATTCCCAACTGGCTGACCTTCGGCGCCTGGATCGCCGCGCTGCCCGTGATGGCGGCCGTGCACGGCGTGGCGGCCGGCGGGCTGGCGTGGCTGTCGGGCTGGACGGTGGGCCTTGTGCTGTTCCTGCCCTTCTACTTGCTGCGCGGCATGGCCGCCGGCGACGTCAAGCTGATGGCCGCCGTGGGCGCCTGGCTGGGCGCCGGCATGGCCCTGAAGATCGCGCTGGCCACCTTCGTCATCGGCGGGCTGTGGGCGCTGATCCAGGTGTTTGCGACCGGACAGGGGCGCACCACCCTCGCCCGCGTGGGACACATGCTGAAAGCCTCCGTGACGCCTGTCTCCAGGTCCGCGCCGTCCCAGGCCACGGAGTCTGCCGGCTCCATGCCCTACGGCGTAGCGATTGCCGCGGGAACGCTGACCATGCTCTTTGCAGGCACATGATGCAAGCACCGCGGGCAGCGGGGCCTTCGGCAATGAGAACGAACTGACCAGGGAACGGGGGACGGCAATGAACGAGCATCACGACACAGGTCACGCACCAAGGCTTCTCGAGCCCGTGGCGACCGGCAGGAATGTTCGTGCCGAGCACGGCACGCCGCCGCTGCCGCCGTGGCATGTGCTGCCGCGCACGATCGCCGACACCGGGCTGGAGATAGCGCAATTGCTCGGGCTGCTGATGAAGGCCGCCTACCAGCACCGCACCGTCACGCTGGCGGTGCTGACCGACACCCTCAAGCTGCCGGCACTGGTGGTCAATGAAATCGCGTCGGTCGCCGTGCGCGAGCGCCTGCTGGAGATCGCGCACCGCGGCGCCAGCGACCTGGACGTGCGCTTCCGCCTGACCGATGCCGGCTATGCCCGCGCTGCCGAAGCCGCGGCGCGCTGCAGTTATGTCGGCACGGCGCCGGTCACGCTGGACGCTTACCTCGATGCCGTCAAGCACCACTCGGTCAGCCACGCCAGCGTGACCAAGGCGGACGTCACCGCGGCGTTCCATGACCTGGTGATTCCGGTGCATCTGCTGGATTCGATCGGCATGGCGCTGAACACCTGCCGCGCACTGATGATCTACGGCCCGGCCGGCAGCGGCAAGACCTACCTGGCACAACGGCTGGGTACGCTGCTGCCGGGCGCGGTGCCCGTGCCACACGCCATCACCGTGGGCGGCGAGATCATCCAGGTGTTCGACCCGCTGGTCCATGTCCCCTTCGACGACAGCGAAACATCGCTGGCGCACCGCTCGCTGGATCGCCGCTGGACGTTGTGCCACCGACCGGTGGTGCTTTCCGGCGGCGAGCTGACGCTGTCGATGCTGGACCTGCGCTATGACCGTACGTCGGGCTTCTACCAGGCGCCCCCGCACATGAAGGCCAACAACGGCATCTATATCGTCGATGACCTGGGCCGCCAGCTAGTCGGTGTCGCCGACCTCCTCAACCGGTGGATCGTGCCACTGGACCGGTCAGTCGACATGTTCACGCTGAACACGGGCGTGCGCTTCTCGGTGCCGTTCGACGTCTGGCCGGTGTTCTCGACCAATCTCGAACCGGCGGCGCTGGGCGACGATGCCTTCCTGCGCCGACTGGGCAGCAAGCTCTATGTGGGGCCGCTGTCGGTGGACGACTACCGCGAGGTGTATCACCGCACCGCCGCCGAATTCGGACTGACCAGCACCGACGCGGTCTTCGACTTCCTGGTGGACAGCCTGCACTACGCCAGCGATACGCCGCTGCTTGCCTGCATCCCGCGCGACCTGCTGCGCCTGGTGGATTCGGGCGTGCGCTACCACGGCCAGGCCACGCAAGTCACCGAGGCCGGCTTGCTGTCGGCGTGGCAGAGCTACTACGGACTGCGCAGCTCGGCCGAACCGATGCCGCACCTGGGCGCCGCCCACCGATGGGCGGACGATCACCGCGCCGCCAGCTGAACTGCACGACCGAATACTCGGAACAACTGTAGGGGAGAGTCATCATGAAAAACACACGCGCAATCCTGATGCTGCTGATCGCCCTGGTCGCCGGCGTGGCGGCAGTGGTATCGGCGTCGCGCTGGCTGGTCCAGCAGTCGTCCGGCTCCGTGAAGCAGGTAGTGGTGGCGGCCAATGACCTCAATCTGGGCCAGCCGCTCAACGGCGGCCAGCTGCGCATGGTCAGCTGGCCGGCGGGCAGCGTGCCGCCCGGCGCCTTCACCGACCTGAAGGCGCTGGAAGGACGCGTGGTCCGCACCAGCCTGCAGCGCGGCGAACCCATTCTCGACGCCAAGCTGGCCCCGGTCGGCACCAAGGGCGGGCTGTCGGCGGTGATCAACGACGGCAAGCGCGCCATCACCGTCCGCGTCAACGACGTGGTGGGCGTGGCCGGCTTCGCGCTGCCGGGCAACTACGTCGACGTGATCGTCAACACCAACGAAGAAGCGAAGACCAACCAGAACAGCAGCATCTCGAAGATCGTGCTCGAGAAGATCCTGGTGCTGGCGGTCGCGCAGCAGGTCAGCCGTGACGAAACCCAGCCCAAGGTGGTCAACGCCGTGACGCTGGAAGTCACGCCCGACCAGGCCGAGAAGCTCGACGTGGCACGCAGCGTGGGCACGCTCTCGCTGGTGCTGCGCAACCAGCTGGACGTGGCCGACATCAGCACAGGCGGCGCCACCAAGGGCACGCTGCTGGGCAAGGCACCGGAGGCACCGGCCAAGGTCGTGACCAAGACCGAGACCCGTACCGTGGTCAAGACGCGCACGGTGGCGGCAGCCCCCGCGCGCGGCAACTGCATCGGCGTACTCGCTGGCATGCAGGGCGGCGTCGAGTGCTTCTGAGCGCCGGCACCACGGCATCCAACGAATTCTGAGCTGCAACACAGCCTCTCCGGGGGGAGATTCAAAATGAACCAGACACGATCCGACGCCGCGGGCGGCACCCGCATCCTGGTGCTGGCCGCCATCCTCTGCACGCCTGTGGCCGCCGCGGCGCAGGCCGCGCTCGAGGCAGGCAACCTGACCAAGGCCACCGCACCAGCCGCCGCCAAGGCACCGCAGGGCCCGATGCAGATGACCATCAGCATGACGCCCGGCGCCGCCGCGCCGGCCGCACAAGCCCCTGCCGCGCCTGTCGCGGAGGCGCGCGGCCCCAACTGCACCGGCGCCATCCGCGGTGAATCGAGCGTGATCGTGCCGGTCGGCAAGTCGCAGCTGATCAACCTGCAGGAGCCGGTACGCAACCGGACCCTTGGCAACCCGAACGTGGTGCAGGCCACCATGGTGTCGCCGCAGACGCTCTATGTGCTGGGCCGCACCGTGGGCACCACCAACATGATCGTGCAGGGCCGCAGTGGCAGCTGCAGCATCATCAACGTGGTGGTCAACGCCGATGCCGGCGGGCTGCAGACCTCGCTCGGCCAGCTGCTGCCGGGCGAGCCCGGCATCCGCGTGACCACCGCCGCGGATAACCTCGTACTGACCGGCAGTGTCACCAACGCACAGGCGGCGCAGCAGGCCATGGAGATCGCGCAGGCCTACGCCAATGCGGCGCAGGGCGGCGATGGCAACAAGAAAGGCAGCGTGCTGAACATGCTGTCGGTCGACACGCCGCAGCAGGTGATGCTGGAAGTGAAGGTGGCCGAAGTGTCCAAGACACTGCTGAACCAGCTCGGTTCCTCGGTAAACCTGCAGGGCGGCTTCGGCTCCTGGAGCGGCGGCCTGGTGACGTCGCTGCTGACCGGCGCGTCGACAGCCATCTTCGGCAGCAAGGCCAACAACCGGCCGTTCGAGTTCGCCATCGACGCGCAGAAAAACGACAGCCTGGTCAAGATCCTGGCCGAGCCTAACCTGGTCACCATCAGCGGCCAGGAAGCCAGCTTCCTGGCGGGCGGCAAGATCTATATCCCGGTGGCGCAGGCCAACGTGCTGAACGGGGCCGGCACCGTCACGCTGCAGGAGGAAGAGTTCGGCGTGGGCCTGAAATTCACGCCCACGGTGCTGGCCAACGGCCGCATCCACCTGAAGGTTGCGCCCGAGGTATCCGAACTCTCGCCCACAGGCGCCACCATCCGTGGCGGCACGCTGTCAGGCCAGACCGTGCTGCCGGTCATTACCACCCGCCGCGCCTCCACCACGGTGCAGATGCGCGACGGCGAGAGCTTCGCCATCGGCGGCCTGCTGACCGACAGCGCGCGCGGCTCGCTCAAGGCGCTGCCGGGTGCCGGCGAAGTGCCGGTGCTGGGCACGCTGTTCCGCAGCACGCAATACCAGCAGGACCTGTCCGAGCTGGTGTTCATCATCACGCCGCGCCTGGTCAAGCCGATGCAGACCAGCAACTACCCGCTGCCGACCGACAGCTTCTCCACTCCCAACCCGCTGTCGCTGTACTTCATGGGCAATATGGAAGGCGACGGCAAGCGTCCGACCCAACCGGCCCCGGCGCCGTCGCAGCCCGCCGCGCCGGCCGCGGTGCCCGCCGCACCGCCGGCGGCACCGCGCAGCGAAGGCGCGCCGGCCACCGCGGTTTCAGCGGTGCCGACCGGCAGGCCGCTGGAGGAACCGGCGCCGGCCGCGCCGCAAGCCGCGGCGGCAGCCAGCCCGCCTCCGTCCCTGCCCTCCCCGGCGGCACCGGCCGCGCCGGCCCGCAACAGCGCGGCGGCCGCGGTGGCGACAGCACCGGCCGAAGACACCGCCGCGCGCATTGCCCGCATCGAGGCGACCGCTGCCCGCCTCGCTCAGGCCAGGGCCACGGCCACCGGCCGCACCGCATCGGGCGGCAACTGAGCGCCGCGCCAACCGCAGAACCGGAGAACGACCATGAACAAGACCCTGAAGCTTTCGCGCGGCGCCACCGTCGTGGTGCTGGGCGGCCTGGCCTGCCTCGGCCTGTCGGCGTGCATGACGACCACGCCTGTATGGGACGGCCAGCGCGGTGTGGCGCTGGCCACCGTGACGCAGATGCAGATCATCAACCCCGACGCGCCGGCCGGCCTGCCGACTGTCACCGGCACGGACGGCAAGACCGCGGTGGCGGCGATGAAGAACTTCGACCGATCGCTGTCGAAGGGCCAGCAAGGCGGATCGCCGTCCATGACCATCGATTTCGGCGCCGGCGGCTATGGCGGCGTGGGCATGGGCGGCGGCGGCCGTTGAGCATCGGAACCGCGGGAGGCAATCATGTCTGCATCGGGCTTCGCACGACCCACGCTGACGCGGCGCAAGCGCCAGCGTGGCGCAGTGGCCATCATCGTGGGGCTGTCGCTGGCCGTGCTGATCGGCTTTGTCGGGCTGGCGCTCGACCTGGGCAAGCTCTATGTGACCAAGAGCGAGCTGCAGAACAGCGTCGATGCCTGCGCGCTGGCCGCGGCGCGCGACGTCACCGGCGCCACGCCGCTGCTGGTGTCCGAGGCGGCGGGCCTGACCACCGGCTCGAGCAACGCCGCCTTGTTCCAGGGCAAGGCGGTGGAGATGTTCGAGAACCTCAACGTCTCGTACAGCGATACCCCTGACAACACCTTCTATACCAAGGACAAGGTTCCCTACTCGCTCGACAAGATCAAATACGTCAAATGCACGGCCGAGCGCACAGGCATTGCCCACTGGTTCATCCAGGTCCTCAATGCCCTGCCCGGGATGAATATCCAGCCCAGCACCGTCAACGCCATGGCGGTCGCCACCACCACCAGCGCGCAGACCGCCTGCGCCATCCCGGTCTACATCTGCACGCCGCAAACGGCGAACCCGGTCAGGACCGCGTACAACCGCGGCGACTGGATCCGATCGAAGGACGAAAAGGATCCATACGGTCCCGGCAGCTTTGGCTGGGCCGACCTGTCGCCCCCGGGAGGCGGTGCCTCCGAGCTGGCGGATCTTCTTGCAGGCTCCGGACAGTGCGACATGTCGGTGGTGGGGTCCAAGGTCGGCCAGCCGGGCAGCATCTCGGCACTGATACCCGCATGGAATACGCGCTTCGGGCTCTATACCGGCTCCTACAAGGGACCCGAGCATGGTACCCCCGACTTTGCCGGCTATGCCTACAGCGTCAAGTCATGGAACCCGCCCAACGGCGGCAACGCCTACCCGGACTTCATCCAGAAGCGCGCCGCCAACGAGCCGTACCAGACCGACGCCAACGCCGGCCTGGTCACCAAGGGCACGCCGTCGACCAGGCAGGTGCACCAGGCTGGCGCCGACCGCAGGCTGGTACAGGTGCCGGTGGTGGACTGCAACGAGCTCGCCTCGTCCAAGCAGGCCACGGTGGCCTCCTGGGCCTGCATGCTGCTGGTGCAGCCGATGCAGGAACCCAGCGCAAAGGACGTGACCTACATCGAGTACCTCGGCGACTCGAAGGACCCGACCAGCCCGTGCGCAACCCAGGGCGTGCCCGGTTCCAGCACGGGCAATGGCCCGCGCGTGCCGGTGCTGGTGCAATAGGAGCCGATCATGAAGCGATGCTGGCAACGCAGGTGCAATCGACGCGGCGCGGTCGCCGTGGAGTTTGCGCTGGTCCTGGTGCCCTTGCTGATGCTGGTGACCGGGGTGGCGGAGTACGGGCGCGCCATCTACCAGTACAACGCCCTGGCCAAGGCCACGCGCGACGCGGCGCGCTACCTGTCGCAATACGCGCCAAGCGAGCCGAATTATCCGGTGGAGCAGGCAAAATGCGTCGCCGTCTATGGCAAGACCACTTGCGGCGGCACGGCGCTGGTGAAAGGCCTCAGCACGTCCATGGTGGTGGTCTGCGACCGCGTCGACGCCACCGGCTGCGCCGGCAAGCAGTATGCCAACGTTGCCATCTACGAAGGCGGGGGCAGTTCCGGCACGCCGGCGGGGACAATCAACCTGGTGGAGGTGAAGATTTCGGGCTTCACCTACTCGCCCATGCAGAGTTACCTCAATGTGGGGGCGCTCGCGTTCTCCGATATCGCAACGGTAATGAGGCAGGTGCTATGACCCCGCTCCGCACCCCGCGCCTGCGTACGCGCCAGACCGGCGCAGCCGCCATCGAGTTCGCCCTGGTCGCCAGCATTTTCTTCATGCTGCTGATCGGCATCGCCGAGTTTTCGCGCGTGCTGTTCTACTGGAACACCGCCGGCGAAGCCACCCGGCTGGGCGCGCGCATCGCCGTGGTCTGCGACGTCACCGATAGCGCCCTCAAGGACCGCATGACGCATCTGATGCCCTTGCTGAAGGCCAGCAATATCCAGGTCGCCTACGAGCCCAGCGGCTGCGACGCCGACGATGACATGGCGCGCAATTCCTGCCGCTCCGTCACCGTCAGCGTGGCCAATGTCACGGTCAAGACCTTCATTCCGGTGGTGCCGATCACGGTGTCGCTGCCTCCGTTCACGACCACGCTGCCGCGGGAGAGCCTCGACTCCTCCACCGGCGGCAAGATCTGCAACTAGCGCGCACGAGCCAGGAGCTCATCATGCTCAAGATTCTGATCGTTTCCGAAGACGCCAACCGCCTGGCCGAGATCCACCGGATCAGCGCCGCGGTGGGCAACTTCCAGGCCATGACGCTGCAGGAGGGCCTGGGCCGCTTCCCCCTGCATGCCAGCCGACTGCGCATGGCGGACCTGCTGGTCCTGGAGCTGCCCGCCATCAGCCCGCAGCAGATGCAGGCAGTCGAGATGCTGCGCCAGCAGCATCCCGAGCTGCCGTGCATCTTGATCACGCCGGCGCCCAACTCGGAGGTGCTGATCAAGGCGATGCGCGCCGGCATCCGCGACGTGCTGCCGTGGCCGCTGGACAAGGTCCAGCTGGCCGAGGCGCTCAGGCGCGTCGAAGCCGCCCACGTGCCGCGCGCGCAGGACAACGGGCAAGTGATTTCCGTGATTTCCTGCAAGGGCGGTGCCGGCACCAGCTTTATCGCGGCCAACCTCGGCGACGCGCTGGCGCGGCATCTTGGCAAGCGCGTACTGGTGATCGACCTGAACCGGCACTTCGGCGACCTGACCTATATCGTCAGCGACAAGGTCCCGCCGTCCACGCTGCCCGAAATCTGCAGCCAGATCGACCGCATGGACAGCGCCTTCCTCGAGGCCTGCCTGGTGCACGTGGACAACGACTTCGACATGCTGGCGGGCGCGTCGGACCCGGTCAAGGCCAGCCAGATCCAGAAGGACAAGCTGGAGTGGATCCTCTCGGTGGTACAGCCGGCCTACGACTTCGTGATCTTCGACCTGGGTCAGAGCATCGACCCGCTGTCGATCGGCGTGCTGGACCACAGCGACCGCATCTGCGTGGTCGCCGAACCCGCAATCTCCTTCGGCCGTCCTGGCCGCCGGCTGCTCGATATCCTGGGCGCCCTTCACTACCCCGCCGACAAGGTCCGCCTGGTGCTCAACCGCACCGGCCGCAAGCACGAGATGCCGCGCGCGACGATGGAAGAAATCTTCGGCATGAAAGCCGCGTTCACGCTGCCCGACGACCCGGCCGCGGTGGACGAAGCCATCAGCCACGGCGAGCCGGTGGCCAAGCTGAGCCGGCGCAGCGCCATGACGCGCGCGCTGCAGGCGATGGCCACGCAGCTCTGCACGCCGGCCGAGGCCGAGCGGCGCAGCCGCACCGAAACCGCATCGCCGCTGCGCCGGCTGATGCTGCGCGCGAAGAGCACCTGATTGCACCGATTGCAGCCGACCGGCCACGGTCATCCGCACCCGCCAACGAGGAGTCCATCATGTCGATCCGAGAACAACTGGCCAATGCCGAGCCTGCCTTCACCGTCAACGGCCACGCCGCGATCCAGTTTGCGACCTCGGCCGCCTCCGTCTCGGGTGGCTACCATCAGCTCAAGCGCGACGTGCACGAAACCGTGCTCGACCGCGTCGAGCTGGAGCGCCTGGCGCGCTATCCGCAGGAACAGGTGCGCCAGGAGATCACCGCGCTGGTCAACCTGATCGTCGACGAGCAGAAGGTGCTGCTCAACGACAACGAGCGCCGCCAGCTGACGGTGGAGATCTACGACGAGATGTTCGGCTTCGGCCCGCTCGAGCCGCTGCTGAAGGACCCCACGGTATCCGACATCCTGGTCAACACCGCGCGCCAGACCTACGTGGAACGGCGCGGCAAGCTGGAGCTGACCGATGTCCTGTTCTACGACGACGCGCACCTGATGAAGGTGATCGAGAAGATCGTGTCGCGCGTGGGGCGCCGCATCGACGAGACCAGCCCGATGGTCGATGCGCGCCTGCCCGACGGCTCGCGCGTCAACGCCATTATTCCGCCCTCGGCCATCGACGGGCCGCTGCTGTCGATCCGTCGCTTTGCCGTGAATCCGCTGCAGGTGGCCGACCTGGTCAACTTGCGCAGCCTGACGCCGCCGATGGCGCAATTGCTGCAGGCGCTGTCGCAGGCCAAGGTCAACGTGCTGGTGTCCGGCGGCACCGGCAGCGGCAAGACCACGCTGCTGAACATCCTGTCCGGCTTTATCCCGGAGGACGAGCGCGTGGTCACGATCGAGGATGCCGCGGAACTTCAGCTGCGCCAGCCCCACGTGCTGCGGCTGGAAACGCGCCCGCCCAATATCGAGGGCAAGGGCGAGATCACGCAGCGCGCGCTGGTGCGCAATGCACTGCGCATGCGGCCTGACCGCATCATCCTGGGCGAAGTGCGCGGCGGCGAGGCGCTGGACATGCTCAACGCGATGAACACCGGCCATGAAGGCTCGCTGACCACCATCCACGCCAACACCCCGCGCGATGCGCTGACGCGGCTGGAGAACATGGTCAGCATGGCGGGCCTGACCATGCCGGCCAAGGCCATGCGGCAACAGATCGCCTCCGCCATCACCGTGATCGTGCAGGCCGCGCGCATGACCGATGGCCGCCGCAAGATCATCAGCATCCAGGAGATCACCGGCATGGAGGGCGACATCATCAACATGCAAGAGATCTTCACCTTCCAGCGCACCGGGGTGGACAAGGACGGCACCGTGCGCGGCAACTTCCGCGCCACGGGGGTGTATCCCAAGTTTGCCGAGCGGCTGCGCGTGTTCGGCGTTGGATTGCCGGATGACACCTACGACCCGGCCAAGCGCTACGAAGTCTGACCTGCCAGGGCCCATACCAATGCGATCCATCCGGGGGAGCTACCCATGAGCACGATCTTCTACGCCTTCGGCATCCTGCTGTTCGTTGCCGTGGTGCTCTGCGTCGAGGGCATCTACCTGTGGTGGAACAATGCCCACGGTCCCGCGGCCAAGCGTATCGAAGCCCGGCTGCGCGCGCTGTCGGCCGGCGGACACGTCGGTGCCGAGCAGCTCTCGATTCTGAAGAAGCGCATGCTGGCCGACTCGCCGCGCCTGCAGCAGTGGCTGATGCGCGTGCCGCGCATTGGCGCGCTCGACCGCTGGCTCGAGCAGTCCGGCAGCACCTGGTCCGTGGCGCAGCTGCTGGGCTACTGCGCCATGGTGGTGTTGTGCACGCTCGCACTGATTCCGCTGCTGCCCGTGCCGGCCTCGCTGGTGCTGCTCGGCGCGGTGCTGACCGCCATGCTGCCGGTGCTGCATGTGGTGCGCCTGCGCGGCAAACGGCTCAAGCAACTCGAGGCGCAACTGCCCGATGCGGTCGACATGATCAGCCGCGCCCTGCGCGCCGGGCACTCGTTCAGCGGGGCACTCAGCATGGTCGGGCAGGAAATGAAGGCACCGATCGGGCCGGAGTTCCGCACCACCTTCGAAGAGATCAACTACGGCGTGGCGCTGGACGAAGCCATGACCAACCTGGCCATACGCGTGCCGGTGGCCGACCTGCGCTACTTTGTCATCGCGGTCCTGATCCAGCGCGAAAGCGGCGGCAACCTGGCCGAGATCCTCGACACGATCGGCACCATGGTGCGCGAGCGCCTGAAGCTGTTCGACAAGATCCGCGTGCTGTCGGCCGAAGGCAAGATGTCTGCATGGGTGCTGGGACTGCTGCCCTTCTGCACCGCGGGCCTGATCCTGTTGGTCAATCCGGGCTTCATGAATGTGCTGTGGGAAGATCCGCTGGGGTTGCGCCTGATCGGCGGGGCGCTGGTGTCGATGAGCTTCGGGGTGCTGTGGATGCGCAAGATCATCCGGATCCGGGTCTGAAACCGGCTGCGGTCACCTCAGCGCAGTACGAGAAGAAGCAGGCCTTGGACAGCCATACTGACGGGAGTCCATCATGCAAGAGATTTTCCAGGGGTTCCAGGGCGACCAGATGATCGTACTCGTTCTGGTCTTCGTGGCGGCGTTCGGCACGGTATTCGGCGTGCTCTATGTGTTTGCGCCCCACCGGCTGCGTGGGCGGGCCGAGCAGATCGCCGGCCAGGCCGGGCCATTCGAGGCCGACTCGGGTCGGCAGCAGGCAGTGATCGAGCAGCTGGTGAAGTGGGCGCAGCCGGTATCGCGGCTTTCGCTGCCCAAGGAGGGCTGGGAGAATTCGCAGCTGCGCGTGCGTTTCATGAATGCGGGCTGGCGCAGTGCCAGCGCCGCACCGCTGTACTTCGGCGCCAAGACCGTCCTGGCCGTCGGGCTGCCAATGCTGGGACTACTGGCGGTCAGCAGCCAGCCCGGGCTGCAGAACCAGCAGCTGATGTTCGTGCTGCTGGCAGTGCTGGGCGCGATCGGCTATTACCTGCCGAATCTGGTCCTCGCCCGCAAAGTCTCCCAACGCCAGCGCACCGTCTTCGAAGAATTCCCCGACGTGATCGACCTGCTGACCGTCTGCGTCGAAGCCGGCCTCGGCCTGGACGCGGCGCTGATGCGCGTGGCCGACGAACTGGCGCTGCGCTGCCCGGTGCTGGCCGACGAGCTGCAGCTGATGCTGCTGGAACTGCGCTCGGGTTTCTCGAAGGAAAAGGCCCTGACCAACCTGTCGCTGCGCACCGGGGTGGAGGACGTGGACAAGTTTGCGTCGATGCTGGTCCAGGCCGACCGCTTCGGCACCAGCCTGGGTGAGTCGCTGCGCGTGCTGTCCGACATGCTGCGCACCAAGCGCCGCATGCGCGCCGAGGAGCAGGCCGCCAAGATTGCGCTGAAGCTGCTGTTCCCGCTGATCTTCACCATCTTCCCGTCATTGCTGCTGGTGCTGCTGGGACCGGCCTTCATCCAGATCTATCGCGTGCTGCTGCCAACCATGGCGGGACAAGGAGGATAAAACTCCCGGGAAACCGCGACCGTTTCCCCCGGCTGTCTCCCGGTGCAATGCCGGCAAGACAGTCACTTGCCCGGAACCAGGTTCCGGGCTTTTTTGCTTTCCGGGGCAAACCCGAGGGCTTGACCGGACGGGCTGGCTTCTGAAGAATGCAGGCAATCCCCCTGCCGGCGCCGAGACCCTGCAGCGCGCGCCCTACCCGCCCGGAGTCCCGATGAAGCTACGCATCCTGAGCGACCTCCACATCGAACACCACTTGCCGGAATCGGTGCCCCCGTGCGACGCCGACCTCGTGGTACTGGCCGGCGACATCGCCAACGGCCGCGACGGCATCGACTGGGCCGTCAGCACGTTCAGCCAGCCGGTGGTCTATGTGCCGGGCAACCACGAGTACTACGAGAGCAATTTCGAGGTCGTGGACCAGCAGATGGCCGAGGCCGCCGCCGCGCATCCCCGGGTGCGCCTGCTCAATGGCGCGGTCGCGGAATTCGACGGCGTGCGCGTCATCGGCACGACCTGGTGGACCGACTACACGCTGTTCGGCACCGACCGGCGCGACGAGGCGATGCAGGCGTGCGCAAAGGCAATGTACGACCACCGGCTGATCGAAATCCGCGGCGATGACGGCCACATGCGCCAGTTCACGCCGCAGGACGCGCTGGCACGCCACCTGGCCGCGTCTGGCTGGCTGCAGGCGCAGCTGGCGCTGCCCTACGCCGGCAAGACGGTGGTGGTCACGCACCACGGCCCGGATCTCGGCAGCCTGGACCCGCGTTTCTCGCACGATCTGGTCTCCGGCGGCTTCCTGTCACGCCGGCCCGACCTGGTGGCGCAGGCAGACCTGTGGATCCACGGCCATACCCACACCAGCTTCGACTACTGCGTCGACAATTCGCGCGTGGTCTGCAATCCGCGCGGCTATGTCAGCCGCCGCACCGGCGAGGTGGAGAACAAGTCCTTCGACTGGTGCTGCGTGGTCGAGGTCTGACCCGGCCTGGCCTGCTGTCTGCCGCGCCGGCGATCCAAACGTCGGCGATCCAAAGAAAAACCCCCGCGGGCTCGCACCCGCGGGGGTTTTTCATGACAGCCTGCCCGTGAAGGCAGTCGGTCGGCAATGAATTACATCATGCCTTCCATGCCGCCCATGCCGCCCATGCCGCCCGGCATTGCCGGAGCCGACTCTTCCTTCGGCGTTTCGGCCACGGCGCAGTCGGTGGTCAGCATCAGCGAAGCCACCGAAGCGGCGTTCTGCAGTGCGGTGCGGGTGACCTTGGTCGGGTCCAGCACGCCCATTTCAACCAGGTCGCCGTACTCGCCCGAAGCGGCGTTGTAGCCGTAGTTGCCCTTGCCTTCGATCACCTTGGCAACGACCACCGAAGCTTCTTCACCGGCGTTCAGCACGATCTGGCGCAGCGGCTCTTCCATCGCGCGCAGCACGATCTTGATACCGGCGTTCTGGTCGGCGTTGTCGCCGGTCAGGGCCGAGATCGCGGCGCGGGCGCGCAGCAGGGCCACACCACCGCCGGGGACGATGCCTTCTTCCACCGCAGCGCGGGTGGCGTGCAGGGCGTCTTCCACGCGGGCCTTCTTTTCCTTCATTTCGACTTCGGTGGCAGCGCCAACCTTGATCACGGCAACACCGCCGGCCAGCTTGGCCACGCGCTCTTGCAGCTTTTCACGGTCGTAGTCCGAGGTCGCTTCTTCGATCTGGGCGCGGATCTGCTTCACGCGGCCTTCGATGCCAGCAGCGTCACCGGCGCCATCGATGATGATGGTGTTTTCCTTGCCGATCTCGATGCGCTTGGCCTGGCCCAGGTCCTGCAGCGTGGCCTTTTCCAGCGTCAGGCCGACTTCTTCGGCGATGACGGTGCCGCCGGTCAGGATGGCGATGTCTTCCAGCATGGCCTTGCGGCGGTCGCCGAAGCCCGGGGCCTTGACGGCGGCGGTCTTCAGGATGCCACGGATGTTGTTGACCACCAGCGTTGCCAGGGCTTCGCCCTCGACGTCTTCAGCGATGATCAGCAGCGGGCGGCCGGCCTTGGCCACTTGCTCCAGCACCGGCAGCAGGTCGCGGATGTTGCTGATCTTCTTGTCGAACAGCAGCACGAACGGGTTGTCCAGCTGGACAACTTGCTTTTCCGGGTTGTTGATGAAGTACGGCGACAGGTAGCCGCGGTCGAACTGCATGCCTTCCACGACTTCCAGCTCGTCGGCCAGCGACTTGCCGTCTTCGACGGTGATCACGCCTTCCTTGCCGACCTTGTCCATGGCTTCGGCGATGCGCTCGCCGATCGAGGCGTCGCTGTTGGCCGAGATCGCGCCAACCTGGGCGATTTCCTTGCTGGTGGTGGTGGGCTTGCTGATCTTCTTCAGCTCTTCCACGGCCGCGCCGACAGCCTTGTCGATGCCGCGCTTCAGGTCCATCGGGTTCATGCCGGCGGCAACGTACTTCATGCCTTCGCGCACGATCGACTGGGCCAGCACGGTTGCGGTGGTGGTACCGTCACCGGCGTTGTCGCTGGTCTTGGAAGCCACTTCCTTGACCATCTGGGCGCCCATGTTCTGCAGCTTGTCCTTCAGCTCGATTTCCTTGGCCACGGACACGCCGTCCTTGGTCACGGTCGGGCCGCCGAAGCTGCGCTCCAGCACCACGTTGCGGCCCTTCGGGCCCAGGGTCACCTTGACTGCGTTGGCGAGGATGTTCACGCCTTCGACCATCTTGGCACGTGCGGCGTCGCCGAACACTACGTCTTTTGCTGCCATGTTCTGAATCTCCTGAAATCTGTACGGGTGGGGCTACAAGTAACGGATTACTTGTTGACCACGGCCATGATGTCTTCTTCGCGCATGACCAGCAGTTCCTGGCCATCCACCTTCACGCCCTGGCCGGCATACTTGCCGAACAGCACGCGATCGCCGACCTTGACGTCCAGGGCGATGTTGTTGCCCTTGTCATCCTTCTTGCCGGGACCGATTGCCAGCACTTCGCCTTGATCGGGCTTCTCGGCAGCGTTGTCGGGAATCACGATACCGGACGCGGTCTTGGTTTCGTTGTCCAGACGCTTCACGATCACGCGGTCGTGCAGAGGACGCAGATTCATACGGACTCCTAGATACAAAGTGAGTTTTTGATCACAAATCGGCCGGCTACCGAGGCGACGGCCGTCAGAAATGTTCAGGTGTCGCAGAGGGCTGTTAGCACTCCCCCCTGACGAGTGCTAATTATAGGGACGGGGTGGGGGCATTTCAAGACAGGTGCCGGATACGGGTTTTCCCCCGGGTGAGCGGGGCACTTGTAGGAACAAGGCCGACCTCTGATCGGCGCATGCCCGACAGCGCGAAGCCAACCCGCTGCCTAGACTGGCCTTGTCGCCGCGTGGCCTGCCAGGCAGGCCGGTGCGGCATACGTGGCGCCGCGCCTGCCAGGCCGGCGCTTCCGACCCTAACCCTGGAGGTATTCCATGGATCCGAAACAACCCGCTCGCCATACCCGAATCGCCAGCGTGATTGCGGCAGGCCTGGCAGGCCTCAGCTGTGCCGCCGCCATCGCCCAGACCACCACCACGCCCGCCACGCCCGCCACCCCGGCCACGCCGGCAAGCCCTGCCGCGCAGGGCATGCCCGCAACCCCCGCAACGCCTGCCGTGCCGGCCACCGCGGCCAGCCCCGCCGGCGGTCAGGGCGTCGCTCCCGGTGTGACCCAGATCCAGCCGCCGAAGGACCCGCTGGTCGAGCGCCGCGAGGCACGCCGGCAGGCCGCCGCCGAATACAAGGCGAAGAAAAAGGCCGCCAAGGGCGAGTACAAGGATGAAGTCGGCGCTGCCAGGCAGGAACGCAAGGTCGAGAACAAGGCAGCGGATGCCGCCGCGCGCCAGGAAATGACTGCGCCGAAGCAGTGATGCAGCGGTCGCGGTGAGCGCCGCCGCGCCAATGCAAACGGGCCCCGCGGGGCCCGTTTTGCCGTGTCAGTCGGCCAGTCCGCTGGCGTCGATATAGCCCAGCGCTTCGGTGACGGCGCGCCGCGCCTTCAGCACGTAGCAGACCCGCCGCTCCTGGATCGACAGCGCCAGCACGTCGGCCTGCACCAGCTCAGAGAACACATGGCCGGCACGCCCCAGGCTCAGCCGCGCCACCTGCGCCAGGTCGGTGGCCGGCAGCCCGGCCTCGCCTGCCTCAAGCAGCGCGCGGCAGATGCGGATGCGCGCGGGTTCGGTCATCAGCGCCAGCGTCAGCGTACTTTCCTGGGTCTCCATGATCACACCTCGGTCTCCGGGCACGGCTCCCGGGCCGGGCGGTCATGCGGCGTCGGGGCGATGCGGGGTCATTCTTGCCACGCGCCTGGCGCACGCGGTTTTCCCCGTTCTACGCGGCTCGCCCCGCAAAGGCAATAGGGTGCTGCCACGGCCGGGCGGGCACTGGCGCGATTACAACAGCGCCAGTGCCGCCCGGCCGCGCTCAGGCCAGCACAAACGGCAATTGCCGCTGGCGCTTGCCGGTCAGCGTGAACAGCGCATTGGCCACCGCCGGCGCGATCGGCGGCACGCCGGGTTCGCCCAGCCCGGTGGGGTTGTCCTGCGACGGCACGAAGAACACGTCCACCACCGGCGCGTCGGTGATGCGCGGCGGCGGATAGTCGGGGAAGTTGCTGTTCTTCACCGCGCCGTTCTCGATCTCGATGGCAAACCCCGGGCGGGTCATGGCCAGCCCGAACACGCAGGCGCCCTGGATCTGGGCCTCGGCCGACAACGGATTGACCACGCGGTTGGCATGCACGCCGGCGGTGACGCGGTGCACGCGCGGCTCGCCCTTTACCAGCGACACGTCGACCACATAGGCCACCACGGTGCTGAACGACTCATGCACCGCCACGCCCCAGGCATGCCCCTTGGGCAGCTTGCGCTTGCCGTAGCCGGACTTCTCCACCGCCAGCTGCAGCGCGGCGCGATGGCGCGCGTGCTTGTTCTCGTCGAGCCGCGCCAGGCGGAACGCCACCGGGTCCTGCCTGGCGGCGGCAGCCATCTCGTCAGCCAGCGTTTCCTTGACGAAGGCGGTATGCGTATTGCCGACCGAGCGCCACCACAGCACCGGCACATCCACCTGCGGGTGGTGCACCGACATCTGCAGCGGCAGGTCGTAGTCGTTCTCGACAATGCCTTCGGTCATGGTGGCGTCGACGCCGTTCTTGACCATGAAGGGCTCGAACGGCGTGCCCTTCAGGATCGACTGGCCGACGATGGTGTGCTGCCAGCCCACCACCTTGCCCTGCGCGTCCAGGCCGATGCGGGCGCGGTGCAGGTGCAGCGGGCGGTAGTAGCCGCCGCGGATATCGTCCTCGCGGCTCCACACCACCTTGAGCGGCTCGGTGTGGCCCGCGGCGACCCAGGCCTTGAGCACGTTGGCCGCTTCGACGATGTAGTCGGAGGTCGGCACCGCGCGCCGGCCGAAGCCGCCGCCGGCCATCATGGTATTGAGCACCACCTTGTCCGGCGCGAGTCCGAGCGTGCGCGCCACCGCGGCCTGGTCGACGGTCTGGAACTGCGAGCCCACCCAGACCTTGACCGACTGCACCTTGCCGCCGGCCACCTGGGGCTGCAGCGTGCAGTTGAGCGGCTCCATCGGCGCGTGCGCCAGGTACGGAAAGCGGAAGTCGGCCTCGATCTTGCGCGGCGCGCGTTGGATCGCCGCGGCGATATCGCTTTCGCCCGCGCCCTCGCCCGCGCGCGCGACCGTGCCGGGCTGCCCGGCGAGCTTCGCGTATTCATCGAACAAGGCCTGCGACGAGACCTTGGAGCCCGCGTCTTCCCACTGGATCTCGAGCGCATCGCGGCCCATCTTGGCGGGCCAGTAGCCGCTGGCGATCACGGCCACGCCGCTGCCGCCGCGGTCGACCGGCACCTGCAGCACGCCGCGCACGCCTTGCACCGCGCGGGCCTTGTCGGCGCTGAAGCTTTTCACCTTGCCGCCAAAGCGCGGCGGACGCGCCACCACGGCCACCACCATGCCCTTGAGCTGGGTGTCGATGCCGAACGGCGTGGTCGCTTCCATCTTGCCGCGCGCATCC
Organism: Cupriavidus sp. MP-37; assembly: GCF_020618415.1. Lineage (NCBI taxonomy): Bacteria > Pseudomonadati > Pseudomonadota > Betaproteobacteria > Burkholderiales > Burkholderiaceae > Cupriavidus > Cupriavidus sp. MP-37. The sequence continues at coordinate 3,100,707 of NZ_CP085344.1, forward strand.
AGCCGCGGCGTGGGCTTGCCGACGATGCGGAACTGCGCCGGATCCTTCAGCGTGACCTGCTGCGGCACCGGCAGCTCCATCGCCGCCGGCGCCAGTTCGCCGAAGGTGGCGCGCTGGCTGCCGGACGTGACCACGCCCTGCTCGACCTTGCAGCTGGCCGGGTCGACCTTCCAGCGCTGCGCCGCGGCCGCGACCAGCATCGCGCGGGCGCGCGCGCCGAGTTCGCGGTACTGCTGGAACGAGTGGTTCAGCGCGGTCGAGCCGCCGGTCATTTGCATGCCAAAGCCGCGATCCTTGTACGGGTCGCCCGCCGGCGCCAGTGCCGCGCGCACGTTGCGCCAGTCGGCATCCAGCTCTTCGGCCAGCGCCATCGGCAGCGCGGTATGCACGCCCTGGCCGAATTCGAGCCGGTTCACGGCCACGGTCACGGTGTTGTCCGGCGCGATCACCAGGAAAGCCTGCGGCGGCGACGGCGGCGCCTTGGGCTTGGCGCCTTCCTGCGCCTGCGCCAGCGGTGCCACGCCCAGCGCCAGCCCGCCGCCGGCGAGCCCGGTCAGCTTGAGGAAACTGCGGCGGTCCAGCGTCGCCACGCCGACGTCCGCACGTGCCTCGCCGCTATTGCCTGCCTGGCCGCCGGCCAGGGCTTCGATGCCTCGGATACGCATATCGGTTCGCTCCCGCTCAGGCCAGCGCACGGGCGGCGTCTTTGATCGCCGCGCGGATGCGCTGGTACGTGCCGCAGCGGCACAGGTTGCCGGCCATGGCCTGGTCGATGTCGGCGTCGGTGGGCCGCGGCTTGCTGCGCAGCAGGCCGACGGCGCTCATCACCTGGCCGTTCTGGCAATAGCCGCACTGCGCGACATCGTGCTTGATCCAGGCATCCATCACGGCGCGCCCGACGCGGTCGGTGCCGATGCCTTCGATGGTGGTGATGCGCGCACCGGCCACCGCGGAGGCCGGCGTCACGCAGCTGCGCGTGGGCTGGCCGTTGACGTGCACGGTGCAGGCGCCGCACGCGGCCATGCCGCAGCCGAACTTGGTGCCCGTCATTTCGAGGTTGTCACGCAGCGCCCACAGCAGCGGCGTGGACGGGTCCACGTCGACTTCGCGGGTCTTGCCGTTGACGTTGATGGAGAGGGTGGTCATTTTGGGGGACACTCCTTGGGTACGTTGCCCGCTGGTCATTGCCTTTGCGCGCAGCCTGGCGCAACGGACAAGTGAGGATAGTGCAATTTCCGGCACCTTGCCGGAGGCTTTGCGCACTACCGTGCCCGTCAGCGCCGGCTGCACGAACTTTGTGCAAGGAACCGCTGTCCCTCATGGATTGCCTTGCGATCCCGGCGGGACCCGGTTCCTGCCGCTGAAACAGTGCCATCGACTATTCCAGAAAACGCGTTGCCCGCAGCCGGCACCACCCCGGCCTCGAATGCCGCGGCCACGCCCGCCATCTCCGCCTCCGCGGCAGCCCGCGCCCGCGCCACGCAGTCACCTGCGGTGGCGCGGCTCGACAGCATCCAGGCCTTGCGCGGCCTGGCCGCCGCGCTGGTGGTGGTCTACCACTCCGGACTCACGCTGGGCGGCACCAATGCGCCGGTGCTGAACTGGCTGACCCACAACGTGATCAAGCGCGGCCATGTCGGCGTGGATGTGTTCTTCGTCATCAGCGGTTTCATCATCGCCTGGGTCGCGGTGCTGGCCCGGCCCCGCCCGGAGCGTCCGCTCAGCTTCATGATCCGGCGCCTGTGCCGGCTGGCGCCGCCGTACTGGACCATGTCGGCGCTGCACGCGCTGCTGCTCAATCCGGTCACGCCGGCGGTGTTCGCCGCGTCGCTGGCGTTCCTGCCGACTGCCACCAGCCATGCGCCTTACTACGGCTATCCGGCGCTGTACGTGGGCTGGTCGCTCAACTACGAACTGGCGTTCTACGCGGTGTTTGCGCTCGGGCTGCTGCTGGCCGGGCGGCGCGCGCTGCTGGTGGTGCTGGCGGTGTTCGCGCTGTTCACGCTGTTGCTGCCGTGGTGGCGCTTCGGCACGCTGGTGGCCGATCCCGCGCAGGGCTACCCGTTCGCGGCGCCGTGGCTGGCCATGGCCAGCAATCCGCTGGTGCTGGAGTTCCTGCTGGGCTGCGGGCTGGCCTGGGCCTATGCGCGCTGGCGGCACTGGCTGACACCGGCACTGGCGCTGGCGTTGCTGGCCGTCGGCAGCGCGGCGTTCGCGCTGTCGCTGCCGCTGGTCGGGCCGGACTTCAGCCTGGCGGGTCGCGGCCTGCCCGCCGCGCTGCTGGTGGCCGGCGTGGTGGCGGCCGAGCACACCGGCATGCTGCGCGTGCCGCGCGCGCTGATCTGGCTGGGCGAACTGTCCTACGCGCTCTACCTGACCCATCCCACCGTGATCGAGGCGGTCAAGCGCCTGATGCCCGAGCTGGGCCCGGACCAGACCGCGATGCAACTGCTGCGCTTTGCCATCGATGCCGTCCTCGCGCTGGCGCTGGCCTGGCTGCTGCACCGCTGGGTCGAGCTGCCCGGCATCGCCGCCGGGCGCCGGCTGGCCCGCGGCTAGCGTTGCGGCAGGCCGGCCAGGAACAGGTACAGGGCGGTCAGTTCGGTATCGTTCATGCGCCCGAAGGAATCGAACGGCATCACCCGGCTGAGCGCGGTGCCGTCAGGGCGCTTGCCGCTGCGCATCATCTCGATAAACGCCGCGGGCTGGCCGTAGCGCGCCATCGCGCCGCCGGGCACCGGGCGCAGGTCCGCGGCCGGCGGCCAGTCGGGCGGCGCACCCGGGATTTTGCCGCCGCGAAACGCCGGCCCATGGCATCCCAGGCAGACGTTGGCCACGTAGGCGCCGTAGCGGGGCGTCGGCTCCGGCACCATTGCCTGCTGCGCCGGCAGGCTGTGGTCGATCTTGGACGCTGCATCCTTCACCACGCCCACGCCATACAGTGCCCGCACCGGCCACGGCATGGTGATCTCGGCCGGCGCGCCCATCGCCGCCGGCAGGCTGCGCAGGTAGCCGATCAGGGCGCCGAGATCCTCGTCGCTGAGCCGGTTGTAGTCTTCACTGGGCATCACCAGCAGCGGGCGCAGCGACGGCGCCACGCCATGGCGGATGCTGCGCACCCAGTCCACCGGCTGGTAGGCGGCGATGGCCGGATTGGCGGGGGTCAGGTCCGGCGCGCGCACGCGCAGGCCGCCGGGGTCGTCGATCACCTGCTTGCCGCCCCCGCCGGCGCCATGACATTCCATGCAGCCGCGCGACTCATACAGGTACTTGCCGTGGGCGATGGCGGCGGGATCCTCGCGGATGGCGACCGGGGCGACCTGGATCTCCACCACGCGCTGCGCCTTGCGCTCGCCCACCCACGCCGCGGCGAACGCCGCCGCGGCCACGACCGCAGCCGTGCCGGCAAGCCCCCATGCCGCCCTCCGCAGAACCCGCGCCATTTGCCGCCCCCTGTCCGCCGCACTGGATGCAGCAGCTTGCCGCCAGGGGCCGGGGGGCTGTCGGTGGGCAAGGCCACACAGGGCAGCGCCCGCCGCGCTCAGGCAAGCCCGGCCGGGGCCCGGTCGATGAAGCCGGTCATGCGCGCCAGCCGGCCATCGGCCGACACGGTGGCAAAGTCGGTGCCGACCACCAGCGCCTCCTCGCCGGCGGGGCCCAGCTCCCAGGTAAAGCGCAGGTGTTCGCCGTGCGCATCGACCGGGCTGACGCGGGTGAAGCGGAAACCGGGAAACTTCGCCTGCACCGCGGCGATCATCGCGTCGATGCCGGCATGGCCATCGCCCCGCATCAGCGGATCCACATAGCTCGCCGTTTCCGTCCACGCCGCCGCGATCAGCTCGCGCCGGCGCGCGGCATCGGTCTCGTTCCAGGCGGCGAGGTAGCGGTCGGCGAGCGTGGCAGCGTGTTCAGCCTGGGGGGACTGGGTGGCAGCGGACATGGCTTTCTCCTTGGGTTGGGGTGGTCAGGGTCTGGGAGGCCTGCGTCAGGCCATGGCCGCATGATCGGCGCGGGGGCGCAGCGGCGCGATTACCGGGGAGGTTATCGGCGCGGATACCGGCATCGAGGAACCCCGCGCTTGCCGCGCCTACCAAAAAATCGCCCCCAACACCAGAGGCAAGTAACCCCCAACCTGCCCCCTGTCCTGCCGATGGCCGTGCGCTTATCCTCGCTACATTGCCCCTACGCTGGGCGGCAGTCTGTCCGGGCGTTTCGGGGGCATGCCGCCGGGCGCGCCGGTCATGCCGCCTCCTTCCCGAACCCCATCGCACCGCCTTTGCACCGTTCTGCTCCATGACGCCCGACACGGCCCCGCCGAGCCTTCCGGCCGCCCCAGCCCCTTCCGCCGCGCCGCGCCGCTGGCTGCCCTTGCTGCTGGCCGGCGCCTGCTACTTCGTGCTGGCGGCGGCGGCGCTGTGGCTGGCGCGGCTGCCCGGCACCGTGGCCGCGGTGTGGCTGCCCAACGCGTTCGGGCTGGGCCTGCTGCTGAACCGGCCCCGTGGGGAGGGGCCGTGGCTGCTGGCCGGCATGCTGGTGGCCAGCGTGCTGGCCAACCACGGCGCCGGCGACAGCGTCGGCACCGCGCTGATGCTGACCGGCGCCAACCTGGCCGAGATGCTGTCCGCGCTGCTGCTGTTGCGGCTGCTGGACCGGCATGGCGTGACCGGACGCCACGGCCCGCTGGCCGCATTCGCGGTGATGCTGGCGGTCGGCGGCATCCTGGCGCCGATGGTGGGCGCCAGCGCCGGCGCAGCGGCCATCGCCGCGGTCAAGGGCAGCCGCTTCGCGCCGGTGTGGTGGACCTGGTGGCAGGCCAGCGCGCTCGGCATGGCGCTGCTGCTGCCGCTGATGCTGTCGATGACCGCGGTGCGCGTGCGCGCTGCCGCCGCGCGGCCGATGCTGGCGCCGCAGGCGGGCGCGCTGGCGCTGAGCCTGGCCATCGGCGCGCTGGCGCAGTGGCAGGGGCACGACCCGTTCGCGGCGATGTCGCTGCCGCTGGTGCTGCTGGCGCTGGCCGGCAATCCGTTTGCCACCGCGCTGCTGGCGCTGGTGGCGACGCTGTGCCTGCAGGCGCTGATGCTGCTGTCGCATCGCCATGAAGCGGTGCCGCTGTCGGCCGCGGTGATCATGGTGCTGCCGGTCTGCATCGCCTACCTGGCCGAGCAGAACCGGCACGGCCGCGCCAGCCTGCGCAGCAGCGACAAGCGCTTTCGCCAGGCCATGGAGCATTCGGCCATCGGCATGGCACTGGTCGACATGGATGGCCGCTGGCAGACCGTCAACCGCGCCATGACCGAGTTGCTGGGCTACAGCGCGGCCGAGCTGCGCGAGCTGAGCTACCAGCAGCTGACCCACCCGGACGACCTGACCGGCGACCTGCGCCAGGTCGCCAACCTGTTGTCCGGCAAGGTCGAGGCCTACCGCCTGGAAAAGCGCTACCGCCACAAGGACGGCCACTACCGCTGGGTACTGCTGGCGGTTTCGCTGGTGCGCGACGAGCAGACCGGCGAGCCGCAGCACTTCATCACGCAGGTGGAAGACATCCACGCGCGCAAGCTGGCACAGCAAGAGCTGGAACGGCTGTCGCGGCGCATCCAGCTGGCCGTCGAGGCCGGCGGCGTCGGCATCTGGGAATGGGACCTGGCCAGCGCCGGCATCACCTGGGATGCGCGCATGCATGCGCTGCACGGCACCGATCCCACCGGCGGCGCGCCGCTGTCGGAGCAATGGATCGCGCTGCTGCATCCCGAAGATGTCAGCCGCGTGCGCGGCGAGATGCGCCGCGCCATCCGCGGCGAGGCGGCGTTCGACACCGAATACCGCATCGTGCGCCCGGGCGGCGAGGTGCGCCACGTGCGCGCCATGGCGATGGTGACCCGCGGCGCCGACAGCACTGCGCACGCGCTGGTGGGCACCAACTGGGACATCACCGAGCAGCGCCGCCTGACCGAGGCGCTGTTCGAGGAAAAGGAGCGCCTGCATATCACGCTGCGCTCGATCGGCGATGCGGTGATCTGCACCGACGCCGCCATGCACGTGACCTTCATGAACCCGATCGCGGAGCAGCTGACCGGCTGGACCATGGCCGGCGCCACCGGGCTGCCGCTGGAACGGGTCTTCCGCATCGTCGACGAGAGCACCGGCGAGCCGATCCCGAGCCCGGTCGAGGCCTGCCTGCGCACGCTCACGCCGGCCTACCTGCAGGAAGGCGCGGTGCTGCAGAGCCTGACCGGCGAACGCCACGACGTGCAGGACTCGGCCGCGCCGGTGCTGACCGCGCGCGGCGAGGTGCTGGGCGCGGTGCTGGTGTTCCAGGACATCACCGCCGCGCGCGCGCTGCAGCGCGAGCTGGCGCGCTCGGCCATGCACGACGCGCTGACCGGCCTGCCCAACCGCACCTGGTTCGAGAAGCGCCTGCGCGAATCGTGCGAGGCGGCGCGGCTGCACGGCCATCGCGCGGCGCTGTGCTTTATCGACCTGGACCGCTTCAAGATCGTCAACGACACCGCCGGCCACGGCGCCGGCGACGTGCTGCTGCGCGAGCTCGGCTACCTGATCCGCCACCATGTGCGCCCGGACGACGTGCTGGCGCGCCTGGGCGGCGACGAGTTCGCGCTGCTGCTCAAGGACTGCACCGTCGACCAGGCCGAGCAGGTCTGCCAGGGCGTGATCGACGCCATCCGCGGGCGCCGCTTCCCGTGGGAGGGGCGCGTGTACGACGTCGGCGCCAGCATCGGCATCGCCGCCATCGACCTCGACGTGCCGCCGGTCAGCGAACTGATGAGCCGCGCCGACGTGGCCTGCTACGCGGCCAAGGCCGCGGGGCGCAGCCGGGTCTCGGTCTACCGCCGCGACGAGAGCGACGCGCGCCGCCACCACCGCGAGCTGGAAGTGGCCGCCGGCATCCACTCGGCGCTGGAGGCCAACCGCTTCCGCCTGTTCGCGCAGGAGATCCGCGCGCTGCAGCCGGAACAGAACGCGGACGGCAGCGCCCACCGCCATATCGAGATCCTGGTGCGCATGGTTGACGAGCACGGCGAGCTGATCCTGCCCGGCGCCTTCATTCCCGCCGCCGAGCGCTACGACCTGATGGGCCATGTCGACCGCTGGGTGATCCGCAACGTGCTGCGCGGCTACGGCGAACGGCTGGGCGCGGTGCCGGGCTTGTCGGTATCGATCAACCTGTCGGCCAACTCGCTGGGCGAGCCCTTCCTGCTGCCGTTCCTGCATGCCGAGCTCGAAGCCAGCGCCCTGCCCGCCAGCCGCATCCGGCTGGAAATCACCGAAACCGCGCTGATCAACAACATGGCCGCGGCCAACCGCCTGGTGGCGGAGATGCGGCGCGCCGGCTGCACGGTGTCGCTGGACGACTTCGGCTCGGGCCTGTCGTCGTTCGCCTACCTGAAGCAGTTCCCGGTGGACTACCTCAAGATCGACGGCAGCTTTATCCGGCAGCTGGCCGACAACGCGGTCGACCGCGAGATCGTCAGCTCGATCAACGACATCGGGCACCGCCTGGGCGTGCGCACGGTGGCGGAATGGGTCGAGGACGAACGCACCCTCGACGCGCTGCGCGCGATCGGCGTGGACTACGCGCAGGGCTATGCGATCGGGCGGCCGGTGGCGCTGGACGTGTTCCTGGCCGGGCACGCGCAGCGCAACGCGCAGGCCTCGTAGCGGGTGCGCCGTGCCGTGATACATTCGGCGCCTGTCGCATGGCCGCCTGGCCGAATCCAAGGGGAACCCGTTGTCGCTCGTGTCCGACCCGATGCCGGCGCCGCTCTATGCGCGCGTCAAGCAGCACATCAGCAGCCGGATTGCTGACGGCAGCTGGCCGCCCCATCACCGCGTACCGTCCGAGACCGAGCTGGTAGAAGCGCTTGGCGTCAGCCGCATGACCGTGCACCGCGCGCTGCGCGAGCTCACCGCCGAAGGCATGCTGGTGCGGCTGCAGGGCGTCGGCACCTTCGTGGCCGAACCCAAGCGGCGCACCGCGCTGTATGCGGTCAACAATATCGCCGACGACATCGCCGCGCGCGGACACCGCCATCGCGCCCGCGTGGTCAGCCTGGAGGCGGAGCGCGCCGGTCCGGCGCAGGCCGCGGCGCTGGAGGTCGCGCTGGAGGCGCGGGTGTTCCATTCGGTGATCGTCCACTACGAGGATGACGTGGCAATCCAGCTGGAGGACCGCTATGTCAACGCCGTGGTCGCCCCGGACTACCTGGCGCAGGACTTCACCAAGGAAATTCCCTACCAGTACCTGTCGCGCATCGCCCCGCTGACCGAGGGCGAGCATGTGGTCGAGGCCGTGCTGGCGCTGCCGGAAGAGTGCCAACTGCTCGCCATCGAACGCGGCGAGCCGTGCCTGCTGATCCGCCGCCGCACCTGGTCCGCCGGACGCGTGGTGACGTCGGTGCGGCTGGTGCATCCGGGGTCGCTGCATCGCCTGGAAGGCCGGTTCACGTCCTAGGCCCGGTGCCGAAACCGCAACCTTTTCCCCGCTTGTAACGAAAGCGGCGCATCGCGCGCCCTCATCCTACGGGATTACCCCGATTCATACGTACTTGTATATACAGGAACATACATGCCTATGCGTTGACCAAAGCGCGCGTTCCAGACCCGCCAGACCGAAGGAGTTTCCCGTGACCCAGACCCCCACCCAACCTACTCGCTTCCGCGACACCGAAATCCGCGCCCCGCGCGGCACCGCGCTGACAGCCAAGAGCTGGCTGACCGAAGCGCCGCTGCGCATGCTGATGAACAACCTCGACCCCGAGGTGGCGGAGAACCCGAAGGAACTGGTGGTCTACGGCGGCATCGGCCGCGCCGCGCGTAACTGGGAATGCTATGACCGCATCGTCGAGGCCCTGACCCGGCTGGAAGACGACCAGACCCTGCTGGTGCAGTCGGGCAAGCCGGTCGGCGTGTTCCGCACCCACCGCGACGCCCCGCGCGTGCTGATCGCCAATTCCAACCTGGTGCCGCACTGGGCCAACTGGGAACACTTCAACGAGCTCGACGCCAAGGGCCTGGCCATGTACGGCCAGATGACCGCCGGCAGCTGGATCTACATCGGCAGCCAGGGCATCGTGCAGGGTACGTATGAAACCTTCGTCGAAGCCGGCCGCCAGCACTACGGTGGCGAGCTGAAGGGCCGCTGGGTGCTGACCGCGGGCCTGGGCGGCATGGGCGGCGCGCAGCCGCTGGCGGCGACGCTGGCCGGCGCCTGCTCGCTCAATATCGAATGCCAGCAGAGCCGCATCGATTTCCGCCTGAAGACCCGCTATGTCGACGAGCAGGCCACCGACCTCGACGACGCGCTGGCCCGCATCGACCGCTACACCTCGCAGGGCAAGGCGATCTCGATCGCGCTGTGCGCCAACGCCGCCGAAGTGCTGCCCGAACTGGTGCGCCGCGGCGTGCGCCCCGACATGGTGACCGACCAGACCAGCGCGCACGACCCGCTCAACGGCTACCTGCCGGCCGGCTGGAGCTGGGACGAATACCGCGAGCGCGCGCAGCGCGAGCCGGCCGTGGTGGTGAAGGCCGCCAAGGCCTCGATGGCCGCGCACGTGCGCGCCATGCTGGATTTCCAGAAGCTGGGCGTGCCGACCTTCGACTACGGCAACAACATCCGCCAGATGGCCAAGGAAGAAGGCGTGGCCAATGCGTTCGACTTCCCCGGCTTCGTGCCCGCCTATATCCGCCCGCTGTTCTGCCGCGGCATCGGCCCGTTCCGCTGGGCCGCGCTGTCGGGCGATCCGCAGGACATCTACAAGACCGACGCCAAGGTCAAGGAACTGATCCCCGACGACGCGCACCTGCACCGCTGGCTCGACATGGCGCGCGAGCGCATCAGCTTCCAGGGCCTGCCGGCGCGCATCTGCTGGGTCGGCCTGGGCCTGCGCGCCAAGCTGGGCCTGGCGTTCAACGAGATGGTCCGCAGCGGCGAGCTGTCGGCGCCGGTCGTGATCGGCCGCGACCACCTGGACTCGGGTTCGGTCGCCAGCCCCAACCGCGAGACCGAGGCGATGCAGGACGGCTCGGATGCCGTCTCTGACTGGCCGCTGCTCAACGCCCTGCTGAACACCGCCAGCGGCGCGACCTGGGTCTCGCTGCACCACGGCGGCGGCGTCGGCATGGGCTTCTCGCAGCATTCCGGCGTGGTGATCGTCTGCGACGGCACCGACGAGGCCGCCGCGCGCATCGCCCGCGTGCTGCACAACGACCCCGCCACCGGCGTGATGCGCCATGCCGACGCCGGCTACCAGATCGCCGTCGACTGCGCGCGCGAGCAGGGTCTGGACCTGCCGATGCTGGGCGGCTGAGCAGCGTTCAGTTCAAGTCAGAACCCCGTGTTCGCTCCCCTCTCCCGCTTGCGGGAGAGGGGCGGGGGTGAGGGCGGGCGTTCGCAATGACGACACCCCCTCCTCCATGGAGACGCCTGCCCTCACCCCCGGCCCCTCTCCCACTGGCGTGGGAGAGGGGAGCAAGCAACGCATTTCACAGGAGACAACCGCATGCCATCTGATACCACTGTGCCCGCCTACGATGGTGTCGCCGGCGCCCGGGCCGGCGCCCACACCCCAGCCCTGTCGCGCACGCGCGCCATTGCCGCCATCACCATCGGCAACGGCCTCGAGTTCTACGATTTCGTGGTCTACAGCTTCTTTGCCACGCTGATCGGCCGCCTGTACTTCCCCGTCGACAACCCCACCGGCCAGCTGCTGATGTCGTTCGCCACCTTCGGCGTCGGCTTCCTGATGCGTCCGCTCGGCGGCCTGCTGATCGGCATGTACGCCGACCGCGCCGGGCGCAAGCCGGCGGTGGCGCTGACGCTGTGGCTGATGGGCCTGAGCTCGCTGATCTTCGTGGTAACGCCGACGTACGCGCAGATCGGCATCCTCGCGCCGGTCATGGTGGTGGTCGCGCGGCTGGTGCAGGGCTTTGCCATCGGCGGCGAGATGGGCGCGTCGACCGCGCTGCTGCTGGAGTACGCCGACGACCGCACGCGCGGCTTCTATACCGCGTGGCAGCCGTTCAGCCAGGGCCTGGCCGCACTGTTGGGCGCCGTTACCGGCCTGGTGCTGAGCAACCTGCTGGCACCCGCCGAGCTGGAAGCATGGGGCTGGCGCCTGGCCTTCCTGATCGGCATCCTGGTGATCCCGGTCGGCCTGCTGATCCGCCGCCGCCTGGAAGAGACCGCCACGCCCGCGCACCACGGCGAGCACGCCGCGCAATGGCCGCTGCTGCGCCGGTATGCGCGCGAGGTCTTTGCCAGCATCCTGCTGATGATCGGCCTGGCCTCTTCCACCTATATCGTCGTCTATTACCTCAGCAACTACGCCGTCAGCGTGCTGAAGATGCCGCTGTCGCTGGGCATCTGGGCCGGCTGCATCGCCGCCGCGGTGCAGGTGGTGCTGTCGCCGTTCGCCGGCTGGCTGGCCGACCGCGTCGGCCGCAAGCCCGTGGTGCTGTGGTCGCGCGTGGCGCTGCTGGCGATGGTCTACCCGGCCTTCGTGCTGATCAACGCCGAGCCCTCGCTGGCGCGGCTGCTGGTGGTGGTGGCGTGCCTGTCGGTGCCGATGTCGATGACCGCGCCGGCGTCGATGGTGCTGGTCAGCGAGGTGCTGCCCAGGCGCCTGCGCGCCACCGGCCTGTCGATCGCCTATTGCGTGGCCATCGCCATCTTCGGCGGCTTTGCGCAATACTTCTCGACCCAGCTGATCCAGGCCACCGGCGACGTCAACGCTCCGGCGCTGTACGTGATCGGCTGCGGCCTGGTGTCGCTGCTCGGCCTGCTGATGGTGCCTGAAACGCTGGGGCGGCGGCTAAAATGAGCGACCTGGCAGAGCTCGCGCCGGTAACGGACGCGACCGCCCTCACCCGCGACGATACGGTCTGGCGCGGCCGCCGCGACATCGGCGAGGCCGGCGACACCCGGCGCCTGTTCGATGTCGTCGCCGGCCCCGCCACGCCGCGCACGCCCGGCGTGCCGGTGCTGCTGGGCTTTTGCTGCGACGCCGGCGTGGTGCGCAACCAGGGCCGGCCCGGTGCCGCCGGCGGCCCGCGTGAACTGCGCCGCGCGCTCGCCGGCGTGCCGGCGCACGGCATCGGCCGCCTGATCGACGGCGGCGACATCCACTGCGCAGGCGATGCGCTGGAGTCCGCGCAGCAGCGGCTGGCGCAGGCGGTGGCCGCCGAACTGGCGGTCGGTGCCTGGCCGCTGGTGCTGGGCGGCGGCCATGAAGTGGCCTGGGGCACGTGGCAAGGCCTGCGCATGCATCTGGACGCGCGCGGCGACCGCGGCCGCGTGCTGATCGTCAACCTCGACGCGCACTTCGACCTGCGCGGCAGCCGCCCCGCCAGCTCCGGCACGCCCTTCGACCAGATCTCCGCCGACTGCCGCCAGCGCGGCCTGCCGTTCGACTACGCCTGCCTGGGCGTCAGCCGGCTCGCCAACACCGCCGCGCTGTTTGCGCGCGCGCACGCGCTGGGCGTGCGCCATGTCGAGGACACCGAGATGCAGGAGCGCCATCTCGACGCGCGCCTGGCCGAACTGGAGCGCTGGGTCGCCGATGCCGACCACGTCTACCTGAGCATCGACCTCGACGTGCTGCCCGCCGCGGTCATGCCCGGCGTCTCGGCCCCGGCCGCCTATGGCGTGCCCCTGGCCGTGGTCGAAGCCATCGCCACGCTGCTGCGCGACAGCGGCAAGCTGCGCGTGGCGGACCTTGCCGAGTTCAATCCGGCGTACGACCGCGACGGCTGCGGCGCGCGGGTGGCGGCAAGGCTGTGCTACCGCTTGCTCGGCGGCTAAATTTGCATCATCGCCAACGCACCGACGGTGTACTCCCTCTCCCCTCACGGGGAGAGGGCCGGGGTGAGGGGCGGTCTGGCAAGGCACCACCTCAGCAAGGCCCCCGGTTTTAAACCCAAAACCTCAGCCGCCGACCCACCCCGCCCTCACCCCTCTCCACCCGCCCAAACCCCCGGGTTTACACCTAGAACCCCGTTCGGTTTCCCGAACGAGGTTTCCGCCCACGCATCCGGTTTCCCGAACCGTGCGCCGGCATCACATCATTTTCCCCTTTGTATTCAACAGCTTGCATAGTGCCGGCGGCACCTTCGCGCTGGCACGGCGCGTGCAATATAGGCCGCCGCTCACAGCGCCAGACAGGTACGCCGGCACGCTGCCAGCATCCCGGCCGATGCCAAAAAACAAAGGAGGACACACCCATGACCGACCCCGCCTTGCCCACCCCCGTCGCCATCCCGGCGCACCTCCGGCACCTGTTGCCGCGCTGAACCTGACACGGCCGGCCCGGCGCCCCGACGTCGCCCAGCCTTCCTGCAATACACAGTCGTCCGTCCCGCCAGCGGGAACGGTCGCACAGGCCTGATCCACGATGAAACTGAATCGACTGCCCACCCTGATCTTCATTGCGATGCTGCTAGGCGTGCTGGCCGGCACCGCCGCGCACAACCTGGCGCCGGATGCCGCCACCGCCAAATCGATTGCGAACCACCTGTCGATCCTGACCGACATCTTCCTGCGGATGATCAAGATGATCATCGGCCCGCTGGTGTTCGCCACGCTGGTGGCCGGCATCGCCAGCATGGGCGACGGCCGCGCCGTCGGCCGCATCGGCATGAAGGCGATGATGTGGTTCATCGGCGCCTCGGTCACCTCGCTGCTGCTCGGCCTGGTCATGGCCAACCTGCTGCAGCCCGGCCACGGCATGAACCTGGCGCTGCCCGCGGCGGACGCCACCTCGAACCTGAAGACCGGGGCGCTGAACCTGCGCGACTTTATCGCGCACATGTTCCCCAAGAGCTTCGTCGAGGCCATGGCGCACAACGAGATCCTGCAGATCGTGGTGTTCTCGCTGTTCTTCGGCTTTGCGCTGGGCACCGTCAAGGACGGCGTCGGCAAGCCGGTGCTGCAAGGCATCGAGGGCCTGGCCGACGTGATGCTGAAGGTCACCAACTACGTGATGGCGTTCGCCCCGGTGGGCGTGTTCGGCGCGATCGCGGCCGTGATCACCGCGCAGGGCTTGGGCGTGCTGGTGGTCTACGCCAAGCTGCTGGGCAGCCTGTACCTGGCGCTGGCGCTGCTGTGGGTAGCGCTGATCGGCGGCGGCTACTGCTTCCTGGGCCGCGACGTGTTCCGCCTGCTCAAGGGCATGCGCGCGCCGCTGATGATCGGCTTTGCCACCGCCAGCAGCGAATCGGCCTATCCCAAGGTGATCGACCAGCTGACCCGCTTCGGCGTCAAGGAGCGCATCACCAACTTCGTGCTGCCGCTGGGCTACTCGTTCAACCTGGACGGCTCGATCATGTACACCTCGTTCGCCGCGCTGTTCGTGGCCCAGGTGTACGGCATCGAGCTGTCGCTGAGCCAGCAGATCACCATGCTGCTGGTGCTGCTGGTCACCAGCAAGGGCATCGCCGGCGTGCCGCGTGCCTCGCTGGTGGTGGTCGCCGCGGTGCTGCCGATGTTCGGCCTGCCCGAGGCCGGCATCCTGCTGGTGCTGGGCATCGACCACGTACTCGACATGGGTCGCACCGTGACCAATGTGCTCGGCAATGCGATTGCCACCGCCGTCGTCGCCAAAAGCGAAGGCGCCATCGGCGCGCCGGTACCGTCCGAGGAGGATGAACCCGCCGCGGATACCACCACCGGCCTGGCACCTGCCCAGGTCCTGGCGGCCAAGTAACACCGTCCGCCAGGCGTGCCAGGGCCCGGTTGCCGAACAGGCAACCGGGCCTTTTTGCATTGCGGCGGCCGGCACCCCCCGTTGGTGTGGTAAAAGTAGGCTCCCGCGCCCGGCTGCCGCCCATTGCCGGCGCGGCGGCTTTGCCACCTGCCTCGCCCAACACCTGATGACCGGCCCGCTACACCCTCCCGGCGATACCCCCAGCGCCACCACCGCCAGCCCTGCCGCCTCCGGGACTTCGGCTGCCTCGGCCCACGGCGCGCGCCTGCCCCACGGCCTGCGCGGCGCCGCGCCGCTGCTGGCGCTGCTGGCGCTCGCCGTGCTGGTGGGCCTGGCCGGCGCGCTCGGCTACCGCTACACCTACGACACCGCGCTGGCGCGCCAGGCGGAACGCGGCCAGGTGCAGCTGCGGCTGTACACGCAGGCGCTGGAAAGCGAGCTGGCCCATTACGACTACGTGCCCGGCCTGCTGTCGCTGGACGAGCGCATCGCCGCGCTGCTGCTGCGGCCCGACGACGCCGCGCGCACCGCGCGCGCCAACGAATACCTGAGCGCCCTCAACACCCGCGCCGGCACGCGCGTGATCTATGTGCTGGATGCGCATGGCAAGGTGCTGGCCACCAGCAACTGGCAGCGCCCGGACAGCTACCTCGGCGAAGACCTGAGCTTCCGCCCGTATTTCCGCGCGGCCATGGAGGGCCAGCTGGGCCGCTTCTACGGTGTCGGCACCACGCGCAGCGAGTCCGGCTACTACCTGTCGGCGCCCTTGGGCGAGCGCGACAACCCGGTCGGCGTGGCGGTGGTCAAGATCGGCCTGGAGCCGCTGGAAAACCGCTGGCAGGGTGCCGACAGCCAGATGCTGCTGACCGACGAGAACGGCGTGGTGATCCTGGCCTCGGACCCGTCGTGGAAGCTGGCCGCGCTGCGCCCGCTGTCGACCGACGCACGCGAGCGCCTGGCGCGCAGCCTGCAGTACAACCGCGCCCCGCTGCCGCAGTTGCCGCTGACCCTGGTGCGCAAGGTCGACCACGGCAATGGCAGCAGCAGCGACGAGCTGGTGCGCCTGCGCCGCGGCCCGCCGATGCTGGCCCAGCATGCCGCGCTGCCCGGCACCGACTGGCAGCTGACGCTGCTGACCAATACCTCGCAGGCGCGCGTGGCCGCGCTCAACACCGCGGCGCTGGCCGGCGTGCTGACCGCCTTCGTGCTGCTGCTGGGCGCCGCCTGGAACGTGCGCCGGCGCATCATCAACGAGCGCCTGGCGGCGCGCGCGGCGCTGGAGGCGGCCAACAGCGAACTCGAGCGCAAGGTGGCCGAGCGCACCGCCGACCTGTCCACCACCAACCAGCGCCTGCAGGCCGAGGTCACCGAACGCATCCGCGCCGAGACCGTGCTGCGCCAGGCCCAGGACGGGCTGCTGCAGGCCGGCAAGCTGGCCGCGGTGGGGCAGATGTCGACCGGCATCGCGCACGAGCTGAACCAGCCGCTGGCGGCGCTGCGCACCATCTCCGGCAATACCGGCAAGTTCCTCGAGCGCGGCGACTACGCCACGGTGCGCGCCAACCTCGACACCATCATCGGCCTGGTCGAGCGCATGGGCCGCATCACCGGCGCGCTCAAGTCGTTCGCGCGCAAGCCCGGCAACGGCAGGCGCCAGGCCAGGCTGGCCGAGGCGGTGGACAACGCGCTGTTCCTGCTGCAAACCCGCGTCGACGCCGTGCAGCCGGCGCTGCAGCGCGATGTCGACCCGGCCCTGGCGGTGGTGTGCGACCCCAACCGGCTGGAACAGGTGCTGGTCAACCTGCTCGGCAATGCGCTCGACGCGGTCGCCGGCAGGCCCGAGCCGCGCATCGCGCTGCATGCGCACGTGGCCGGGGGCATGGTCCACCTGACCGTGCGCGACAACGGCGCCGGCCTGTCCGAGGAAGCCTTCGCGCGGCTGTTCGAGCCGTTCTTCACCACCAAGCCCGCGGGCCAGGGGCTGGGGCTGGGCCTGACGCTGTCGGCCGGCATCCTCAACGAGAACGGCGGCAGCCTGTCCGCCACCAACCATCCGGACGGCGGCGCCTGCTTCACGCTGGTGCTGCCGCTGGCGCCGGAATCGAATTCACAGGATGCCGAACATGCCGGCTGAGCTGAACGTACTGGTCGTCGAAGACGATGCCGACGTGCGCTTGGGTTGCGAGCAGGCGCTGCGCCTGGAGGGCATTGCCACGCGCGGCGTGGGCAGCGCCGAAGCCGCGCTGCGCGAGGCCGGCCCGGGCTACGCCGGCGTGGTGGTCAGCGACATCCGCCTGCCCGGCCAGGACGGCATGGCGCTGCTGGCGCAATTGCGCGCGCGCGACCCCGCGCTGCCGGTGATCATGATCACCGGCCACGGCGATGTGGGACTGGCGGTGCAGGCGATGAAGCAAGGCGCCTACGACTTCCTGGAAAAACCGTTCTCGCCCGAGCAGCTGGTCGACGCCACCCGCCGCGCGCTCGAACAGCGCCGGCTCGCGCTCGAAGTATCAGAACTGCGAGAACGGCTGGCCGGCCGCGAGAAACTCGAGACCCGGCTGATCGGCCATTCGCCCGCGGTCGAACGGCTGCGGCGCCTGATCGCGGACCTGGCCGGCACCGACGCCAACGTGCTGATCCACGGCGAGACCGGCACCGGCAAGGAACTGGTCGCGCGCTGCCTGCACGAGGCCAGCCAGCGCCACGCGCGCAACTTTGTCGCGATCAACTGCGGCGGCCTGCCCGAGCAGCTGTTCGAAAGCGAGATCTTCGGCCACGAGGCCGGCTCCTTCACCGGCGCCGCGCGCCGCCGCATCGGCAAGATCGAGCATGCCGAAGGCGGCACGCTGTTTCTCGACGAGATCGAGAGCATGCCGATGCCGCTGCAGATCAAGCTGCTGCGGGTGCTGCAGGAACGCGTGGTGGAGCGCCTGGGCTCGAACCAGCCGGTGCCGGTCAATACCCGCGTGGTGGCCGCCACCAAGGCCGACCTGCGCGCGCTGTCCGATGCCGGCCAGTTCCGCGCCGACCTGTACTACCGCCTCAACGTGATCACGCTGGAGCTGCCGCCGCTGCGCGAACGGCGCGAGGACGTGCCGGCGTTGTTTGAACATTTCGTCGCGCAGGCCGCGTTGCGCTTCGAGCGCGATGCGGTGCCGGCCACGCCGGCGGAACTGTCGGCGCTGGTGGCCTACCCGTGGCCGGGCAATGTGCGCGAGCTGCGCAACCTGGCCGAGCGCCACGTGCTGGGGCTGGGCTGCAACCCCGGCCAGGGCGCCACCGCGCCCGAGGCCATGCCGCTGGCGCAAGCCGTCGAGCAGTTCGAGCGCGCGCTGATTGCCGACGCCATGCGCCGCCACGATGGCAACCTGAGCCGCGCCAGCGAAGCGCTGGGCGTGGCCAAGACCACGCTGTTCGACAAGGTGCGCAAGTACGGATTGTGAAACTGGCGGTAACGCGGTGTTTGAAGCGGTACCGGGAATCGGAACCGTTTGCGCGGAAACGTTACGTGGAACTGTGAAGCGCCCGCTGAATTCAGCACGCGCTGCAAACATTGCAGTCATGGGAACCATGACGACGCTGGCAGGTCTGCACTGACAACCCTGTTGTCATCACAATGCACTCAATGTGCGTTAAGAAACAAAAGCCCCGCAGATTTATGTTTTTTCCTACAGATACTTTGTCGTTTGCGGCATATTATTAGCTTCCAGCAAATCCGGCATGAAGACATCCCATACATTGGGATCGCGCTGCGCTTGCTGGAAATGCAGAAAAGATCAAAACAACCACAAAAAGCAGCCTGGCCGGCGGGGGAGCGGGCCGGGCACACAGGGTCAGTCAACTGTTGGCAGTGACAATCGCGCGGCGCCAGTGCCAGGGGCCGCGTGCGCCATGACGGCGCGACTGCCATATGGACTACGGGTGATGGGATGAAACTTGATCCGGCACTGGCTGAAAAGCCTTACTACAGCACGCGTACAGCGGCAAAACTGCTCAACGTCTCACTGGGCACGGTCCAGAAGATGGTCGAGCGCGGCGAACTCGGGGCCTGGAAGACCAACGGCGGCCACCGGCGCATCCACAAGGAAACCGTGCATCGCCTGCTGGCGACGCGCATCGGGCCCGAGTCGGCATCGCCGCACGGGCTGGACCTGGTGGTGTTCCACCCCAACCACCAGGAGGCACAGCGCATCCACAGCCAGCTCGGCAAATGGGGGCTGCCGCTCAAGAGCGTGGTGGTCGACGATGTGCTCGACACCGTCATCACCTCGGTCAGCGAGCATCCGCGCGTGGTGCTGTACTACGTCGACGAGCTCAACGACGCCGAGTCGGCCACGGTCGAGAAGCTGCAGAACTTCTTTGCCAGCCAGCACGTGATCTTCGCAGTGATCACCAACCGCCAGGCCTATGACGGCGTGGCCGATGCGCTCCAGCACTGGGGCATCATGGTGTTCCTGAAGACGCCCTCGCTCGAAGAGGTCAAGGGCTTCCTGCGGGCGCAGCTGATGATGGGCCGCGCCGCCTGAAGCCTCAGGTCACGCTTCAGGCCACGGCCGCCGGCCGTGGCAGTGGCCGCCCGGCGCCGCCGCCGTCGGCCTGCGCCAGCATCCAGCCGTACAGGTTGCGCGGGTCGGGCGGCATCGCCACCAGTTCCACCGCCGTGCCGGCACGGTGCGCCTGCGCCGCGGCGTAGAGCCAGCGCAGCGCGGCATAGTCTTCCAGCGCAAATCCCACCGAATCAAACACGGTCACCTCGTCCGCCGCGGCGCGGCCGGGCGCATGGCCGGCCAGCACCTGCCACAACTCGGTCACGGGCGCGTCGGCAGGCAGCTGCTGGATCTCGCCCTCGATGCGGGTCTGCGGTTCGTACTCCACCACGATGCGCGCGCGGCGCAGGATCTCGGCATGCAGCTCGGTCTTGCCCGGGCAATCGCCGCCGACCGCGTTCAGGTGCATGCCGGGCCGCACCATGTCGGGCGTCAGGATGGTCGCGCGGGTCTTGTCGGCGGTGACGGTCGAGACGATGTCGGCGCCGGCCAGCGCGGCCCCGACCGAATCGGCGCGCCGGATGGCAAGGCCGGGCACGGCGGCAAGATTGCGCATCAGCCGCGCGGTGGCGGCGGGGTCGATGTCATAGGCGGCGATCTCGCGCACGCCCAGCATCGCGTGGAAGGCCAGCACTTGGAATTCCGCCTGCGCACCATTGCCGATCAGCGCCATGGTGGCCGCGCCCGGCCGCGCCATGGCGCGCGCCGCCAGCGCCGAGGTGGCCGCGGTGCGCAGCGCGGTGGCCAGCGTCAGGTCCGCCAGCATCAGCGGGAAGCCGGTTTCGACCTCGGCCAGCAGGCCGCACGCCATTACCGTCGGCATGCCGTGCTGCGCATTGCGCGGATGGCCGTTGACGTACTTGAACGCATACTGGCTGCCGTCGCTGACCGGCATCAGCTCGATCACGCCGCGCGCCGAATGGCTGGCCAGCCGCGCGGACTTGTCGAAATCGGCCCAGCGCGCGAACGCCTGGCGCACCTGCGCGGCCAGGTCGACGATGGCGGCCTGCGGGCCGATCGCGGCCACCAGCCGGGCGACCTCGGCCGCGTCGAGAAACAATGTTCGGACGGTGTTCTTCATGACCCTCTCCCTGGCTGTTCCTGCCCTGCCCTGCGCTCAGGCGGCCGCCGCGGCGAGGCCGCGTCCGCTGCTGCGGTCCAGCCGCAGGGTCATGCAATAGGCGCCGCCGCCCGACAGCATGTACGGCGACAGGTCGACCTCATGCAGCTGGTAGCCGCGCCGTCCAAGTTCGGTGCGCAGATGCGGCGTGGTGCGGGTCATCACCACCTGGTCGTCGAGGTTGACGGCATTGACGCTGAAATGGCGCAGGTCGTCGGCGCTGGCCTCGATGCGCAGCCGCGCCGGCACGCGCGCGCGCAGCTCGCGCAGCGCCGCTGTGCTGAACGCCGGCGGGTAGTACAGCACCTCGCCGCCCGACAGCGGGCAGAAGCACACGTCGAGGTGGTAGCTCTGCTCGGTGGCCAGCTCCAGTGGCACCACGTCCTTGCCGAAATAGCGCGACACCGCCAGCGCCGCCTCGTGCGAAGAACGCGGCCCGAACCCGGCCCAGAAATGCCCGCGGCCCGCGTCCCAGATACAGTCGCCGGCGCCTTCCTGGTAGCAGCCTTCCGGCAGCAGCGCGACTTCGTCGAGCAGCCCCCGCGCGCACAGCTTGCCGAAGATGTCGGCGAACGGCGCTTCCTCGCCGCGGCGCTGCGGATAGCGGAAGCGCGCCAGCAAGGCGCGCCCGTCGAGCACCACGGCGGCATTGGCCGGGAACACCATGTCCGGCAGCCCGGGCGCGCCGGGCGCCACCTCCACGGCGAAGCCCGCGCGGCCGAGCGCGTCGCGCAACGCCTGGAACGACTGCATCGCATTGCGGTGCATGCCGTGCGGATCGCGCGCCCAGGCGGCCGGGTCCATCCACGGATTGATGCTGTAGGACACGTCGTAGAAGGTCGGCTCGACTAGCAGGATGGTCGGGGTCTGGATCACGGCGGCTCCTGGTTGCATGGCGGGGCGACGGGCTTCCGTTTGGGAAATCCATCCGTCGATTGAATTCTGGTGCAAGCCCGCGTTAGCCAAAAGCCAGCAAACTGCCCGCTTTGCGCCTACCATTGTTCAAAACGCCAGGTTCCGCTGTCGTTTTGCCAATCGCCCCAGCCCGCCCCCGACCCGCACTTACCGCCCATGGATGCCACCGACCAGCAACTGATTGCCCTCCTGCGCGACAACGCGCGCACCCCGGTGACGGCATTGGCGCAAGCGCTGCGGGTGTCGCGCGCGACCGTGCAGAACCGTATCGACAAACTGGAACAGGAAGGGGTGATCGTCGGCTACACCGTGCGCCTGCGGCCCGAGGCCGAGGCGCACCGCATCCGCGCCTGGATGACGGTCGCGGTCGAAGGCAACAAGACCCGCGCCGTGCTGCAGGCGCTGCGCGGCGAGCCCCACGTGCAGGCGCTGCACACCACCAACGGCCGCTGGGACATCATCGCCGAGCTGCGCGCCGAGACGCTCGAGGCTTTCGATCGCGCGCTCGACCGGATCCGGCTGATCGACGGCATCAGCGCCACCGAGACCAGCATCCTGCTGTCGACCTACAAGTAGGCAGGGCTCAGGCCGCGGCGCGGCCGCGCAGGCGCTCGCGCCGCGACTCTTCGTGGAACACGCTGCCGCTGGGACGCAGCAGGTCGCGCAGCGACACGATGCCGGCCAGGCGCATGGTTTCCACGCTTTCCACCACCGGCAGGCGCGCCACGCTCAGCGCCGCCATGCTGCCGGCGGCGGCGCGCGCGGTCTGGCCCGGCAGCAGTACGTGCGCGGGCGCGCTCAGCAGGTCGCGGCAACGCATGCCGGGCGGCACCTCGCCCGCGGCCAGGGCACGGATCGCCGTGCGTTCCAGCATGCCGAGCACGCGGCCATCGGACACCACCGGGTAGGCGCGATGCGCTGCGTGTTCGCCGAAATAGCGCACCATCGCGTCCGCGACCGGCAGGTCAGCGTCGATCGCCACCACCTCGCGCGTCATCAGTTCGTCCACATGGGCGCGCTCGAGCGGATCGACACTGTATTCGCGGTAGATATGCAGGCCGCGCCGGGCGATTTTCTCGGTCATGATCGAGCGCTTCATCGCCAGCACCGAGAAACCGTACGCCACCGCGGTGGTCAGCAACAGCGGCAGCAGCGCCTGCGTGTCGTGGGTAAGCCCGAAGGCGAAGACGATGGCGGTCAACGGCGCGCCCAGCACGCTGCCCAGCACCCCGGCCATGCACACCAGCGCCCACAGCTGCGGCGAACCACCCGGCAGCCACGGCGCCAGCACCACGCCCAGCCCCGCGCCCAGCATCAGCAGCGGCGCCAGCACGCCGCCGGAAGTGCCCGAACCCAGCGCGGCGATCCAGATCACGGCCTTGACCGCCAGCAGCGCCAGCGCGATCTCGATGGCGATGCGGTTGTTCAGCAGGTCGCCGATCACGTCATAGCCCACGCCCAGCGCGCGCGGCTCGAAATACCCGCCGATGCCGACCACCAGCCCGCCCAGCGCCGGCCACCACATCCAGTGCAGCGGCAGGCGCGCGAACGCGTCTTCGGTGCGGTACAGCGCCAGCGTCAGCCCGGCGCCCAGCACGCCGCACAGCAGGCCGGCCAGCACGCACGACAGCAGCGCCGGCGTGCCCGCCGCCGCGGTCTGCAGCGGAAACAGCGGACCGGCCTCGAACAGCAGCGGGCGCAGGAACCCGGCCACCGCGCACGCCAGCGCCACCGGCAGCAAGCTACGCGGGCGCAGTTCGAACAGCAGCAGTTCCACCGCCAGCAGCACCGCCGCCACCGGGGTGCCGAAGATCGCAGTCATGCCGGCGCACGCGCCCGCGACCAGCAGCGCCTTGCGCTCGCCCGCGGTCAGGTGCAGGTACTGCGCCAGCAGCGACGCCAGCGAGCCCCCGGTCATGATGATCGGCCCTTCGGCGCCGAACGGCCCGCCGCTGCCGATCACGATCCCCGACGACAGCGGCTTGAGCACCGCCACCCGCGGCGACATCTTGCTCTTGCCGAACAGCACCGCCTCGATCGCCTCGGGAATGCCGTGGCCGCGGATCTTGTCGCTGCCATAGCGGGCCATCAGGCCGACGATCAGTCCGCCCACCACCGGCACCGCGATCACCCACGCACCCAGCGCATGGCCCGCCGGCGAGCGCTCCGCCAGCGACAGCGTCTGGTAGAAAAACAGGTTGGTGAAAAAGCGGATCAGGTTCACCAGCACGTCCGCAGCCACCGTGCTGAGCGCGCCGATGCCCAGCGCGATGACCGATAGCAGCAGCAGGCGGCGGTTGACGGCATAGTCGCGTTTTTCGACCGGCATGACAGACGACATTGGTGAGGACTCCTGGCTGGTGGGCGTGCTGGCACGCTCTTGTGCGGTGCGGCATGCCCCAGAAGCGGGATGCGCTGCACCAAAGGCGGCCAAATATATCACCCCGTGATATATTACGCGCACCATTCCAAAGCGCCCCCCGTCCCGAGAATGCCAACCGCCCCCGTCTCCGCCCTGGCGCATAACGCCCGTGCCTGGCTGCGCACATTTGTTCCGTTACCCGTCGCCGCCAGCCGCAAGGAGCGCCTCAAGAGCTGCTTCGGCGCCCTGCTGGGGCTGCTTTGCACCGAATGGATCAGCCACCAAACGCTGGGCGGCTTCAATCCCTGGTTCGTCGCGCCAATGGGCGCCTCGGCGGTGCTGCTGTTCGCAGTGCCGTCCTCGCCACTGGCGCAGCCTTGGTCAATCATCGGCGGCAACCTGATCGCAGGGGTGGTCGGGGTAGCCTGCGCGCGCTGGATCCCCGACCCCGGCCTCGCCGCCGCCGTCGCGGTAGCCGTCGCCATCGCCCTGATGTTCCAGTTCCATTGCGTGCACCCGCCCAGCGGCGCGGTGGCCATCACCGCGGTCTTCGGCGGGCCCGCCGTCAGTGCGCTGGGCTTCGGCTTCGTGGCGGTGCCGGTGCTGTTCAATTCGATGCTGCTGCTGATGATGGCGCTGGCCTTCAACAACCTGTCGCGCCGGCGCTACCCGCATCGTCCGCCCGAACCCGCGGTGCAGCATGGCACCAGGGACGTGCCGCCTTCCCAGCGCGTCGGCGTGACCCGCGCGGACCTGGATGCCGCGCTGAAGGTGCGCGGCGAATTCCTGGATATCGAGGAAGACGACCTCGAGCAGATCCTGGTCGCGGCGCAACTGCGCGCCTATCGCCGTCATTTCGGCAACGTGCTGTGCGGAGAGATCATGTCGCGCGATGTGATCACGGTGACGCCAGACCAGCCCGCGCATGAGGCGGGACACCTGCTGTCGCGGCATCGCATCAAGGCCCTGCCGGTGGTGGACGCGACGCGCAAGCTGGTGGGGATCATTACGCAAAGCGATTTCTTTGCCGCGCAGCGCGATACGGGGGCGCGGCGGCTGGCCGGCACGGTGCGCAACCTGATGACGCGGGCCGTCGTCACCGCGCGGCCCGATCAGCCGATGGTCGAGCTGGCGCAGGCGTTTTCCGATGGCGGGCTGCATCATGCGCCGGTGATCGATGACCAGCGGCGGGTGGTGGGGATGGTGACGCAATCGGATCTGGTTGCGGCGCTGTTGAAGAGTGGGGTGATGGCGGTGCCGGACTGAGAGGGGCTGGGGTTTGGGTCTGGTTTGGGGTTTGTCGCTTTTGGTGACATGCTGTCGGCTTTTGAACCGCCTGGTTCCGCCCTCCTGGGCGGGTCACTTTTTGTCCGAGCGACAAAAAGTAACCAAAAAGCGCGTTTACGGCCCTGCGGGCGGCATGTCTTATCGTAGTGTGCGCTGGGTTTTCGTACGGGGCTTGGCTTCCTCACATAGCTGGACTGCCTGCCGCAGGGGTGCACTACGGTGGCAGGGGCGTTGGAGTGGTGATTGAACGAGCCCAGAGCGGTCAGTGGCAGCCTGCTGCTGGCCTTGTCGTAGGAACGCCTTCGGCTGCTGCGCCGTCAGTATCGCGGGGCGCCGGCCCTGGCTCGGTACGCGTCGCTGCGCTCGCTTGGCGCTGACAGGCCCGGCGCGGATGGGGCTTTCGAAATCGCACGGCCCTTCGGCTGCTCGCAAAACGCCAATGACCGTCACCGCAAAATTGAGCCGCGCGCCGGCCACAGGCGTCCCGCGATAGGGCCGGCAGCAGGCTGCCGGCCGGGTCATCGACCAGCCGCGCCAAGCGAGCGCAGCGACGCGGTTCGAGCCAGAGCCCCTGACCTACGCGCAGCGCAGCCGTAGGCGTTCCTACGATAAGACCAGCAGCAGGCTGCCACTCCGCGCTCTGGGCTCGTTCAAACACCACTTCAACGCCCCTGCCACCGTAGTGCACCCCTGCGGCAGGCAGTCCAGCTATGTGAGGAAGCCAAGCCCCGTACGAAAACCCCCAGGCACACTACGATAAGACATGCCGCCCGCAGGGCAGTAAACGCGCTTTTTGGTTACTTTTTGGCGCTCGGCCAAAAAGTGACCCGCCCAGGAGGGCGGAACCAGGCGGTTCAACAGCCGACAGCATGTCACCAACAGCGACAAACCCCACAAAAGCCCTCAGCTACCCCGGCGAACCCCCCACGCCCGCCAAACACGACAGCCTCTCACAAGCCTGGACTTTCACAGTCCCCCCTCCCCCGTAAGCTATATTTACGCCGTCCCCGTCACCCCCGACCCAGGACAATCGGAGAACCCCAACCATGAGTTCCGGCCAGTTAATCGAAAAAATCGCCGCCGTCTTCGCGCTGATCGTGCTGATCGGCGGCTCGCTGCTGGTGCTGGCGCCGTTCACCACGGCGCTGCTGTGGGGCGCGATCCTGGCGTTCAGTTCCTGGCACCCGTACACCGTGCTGTCGCGCTGGCTCGGCAACCGGCGCGGCCTGGCCGCGTTGATTTGCGTGCTGCTGGCCACGGTGATCGTGCTGGGTCCGTTCGTCTACGCCGGCGCCAGCTTCTCCGCGCACCTGGACGACCTCGCCGCGCTGGTCGACCGCTATATGGAGCAGGGCTTGCCGCAGCTGCCGCTGTGGCTGAGCAGCCTGCCCTATGTCGGCAGCTACCTGCAAAGCTCCTGGGACAGCCTGATCAATGCCGATTCCGAGATGGTCGCCAACCTGCGCAAGCTGATCGCGCCGGTCGGGCACGTGCTGCTGGGCGCGGGGCTGTCGATCGGGGCCGGGCTGGGGCAGCTGGCGCTGTCGATCATCCTGGCGTTCTTCTTCTACACCGGCGGCGAGTTCGCCATTGCCTGGCTGCGCGCCGGCATGCGCCGCATCGCCGGCGAGCGCGCCGACCATCTGCTGGAGCTGGCGGGCAGCACCGTCAAGGGCGTGGTCTACGGCGTGCTGGGCACCGCCTTCATCCAAGCCGTGCTGGCCGGCATCGGCCTGTGGATCGCGGGCGTGCCGGGCGCCGCCATCCTCGGCTTCGTGACCTTCTTCCTGTCGGTGATACCGGTAGGGCCGCCGCTGGTGTGGCTGCCGGCAGCGCTGTGGCTGTACCACACCGGCGCCACCGGCTGGGCCATCTTCCTGGTGGTGTGGGGCGTGGGCGTGGTCAGCATGGCTGACAACATCGTCAAGCCGCTGCTGATCAGCAAGGGCACCGGCATGCCGCTGATCTGGATCATGCTGGGCGTGCTCGGCGGCGCGCTGGCGTTCGGCTTCCTGGGCGTGTTCATCGGCCCGACGCTGCTGGCGGTGGCCTATGCCCTGCTGCGCGACTGGACCATCGGCTCGCAGGGCGAGCTGCAGCGCGACCTGCAGCAAGGCGCAGCGCTGGCGTCCGCACCGGCGCCGGCCGCAGCGCCGGCGCCGGCCGTGGTCGACAACCCCGATGTACCGCCGGCAGCCACCGGCAAGCGATCCGGCTGATGGCGGCACACGACGTACCCACGGCGCGGCCCGATTCCTTGCCGCCCGATCCCTTGCTGTCCGACACCGCGCCGGCCGCGCTGCACCGGCTGGTGGCCTGCGAATACTGTGACGCGGTCTACGAACGCACGCCGATCTCGCCCGGCGAGCGCGCGCTGTGCCTGCGCTGCGGCGGCCAGCTCTACCGCGAGAGCCGGCGCCACTACCACCGCCTGCTGCCGCTGGTGATCACCGCGCTGATCCTGTTCCTGATCTCCAACGCCTACCCCATCGTCGAGATGGACCTGAAAGGCGTCCGCACCCAGACCACGCTGCTGGGCGCGGTGCAGGCGCTGTATGCGGACCAGATGGCGCTGGTGGCGGCGCTGGTGTTCGCCACCACCATCCTGTTCCCGCTGTCCGAGCTGCTGATGATGATTTACCTGCTGGTGCCGATGGCGCAGCACCGCATGCCGGCCGGCTTCGACCGCATCGTGCGCGGCATCCGCCAGACCCGGCCGTGGGGCATGATCGAGGTCTTCATGATCGGCGTGCTGGTGACGCTGGTGAAGCTCTCGACCATGGCGCGCGTGCTGCCGGGGGTGGCGCTGTGGTCGTTCGCGGCGCTGGTGATCGTGCTGGCGGCGATGCTGTCGTTCGATCCGCGCGACCTGTGGCGCCACTTGGAAACGCCCGACGACAAGGCCACGGCGGCGGACGGGGAGCGCTGATGACGCAACCGCAGCGACCGCCATCGCCCGCCGGCCGCCTGGCCCGCCCGCGCCAGCTCGCGCGCGAGGTGGTGGCGGAACTGACCGACGACGACGAGACCACTCCGCTGCCGCAGGTGCCCACCGCGACCAGCCTGGGCCTGGTGTCGTGCCACGCCTGCGACCTGGTCAGCCCGCGCACGCTCGAAGGCGCGCCCTGCCCGCGCTGCGGCGCGACCCTGCACCATCGCAAACCCGACAGCCTGGCGCGCACCTGGGCCTTTCTGCTGGCCGCGTACATCCTCTATATTCCTGCCAACATGCTGCCGGTGATGGTGACGCAGTCCATCCTCGGCACGCAGCAGGACACCATCCTGTCGGGCGTGATCTACCTGTGGCTGTCCGGCTCGCACATGCTGGCCGTGCTGGTGCTGGTCGCCAGCATCGTGGTGCCGCTGCTGAAAATGGTGATCCTGACCTTCCTGCTGCTGTCGGTGCATTTCCGCTCGAGCTGGCGGATCCGGCAGCAGACCCGGCTGTACGGCCTGGTGGAAGTGATCGGCCGCTGGTCGATGCTCGATATTTTCGTGGTGGCGCTGCTGGCCTCGCTGGTGCGGGCCGGGGCGCTGGCCACCATCATCCCCGGCGGCGGCGCGCTCGCCTTCGGCGCGGTCGTGGTGCTGACCATGCTGGCCTCGCTCAGCTTCGATCCGCGCCTGCTGTGGGATTCGCTGGAACCTGACAATGCCCGACACTGACAACCAAGCCGCGGCGGGTGCCACGCCGCCCCCATCGCCCCCATCCCCGCCATCCGGCCTGCCGCGGCCCGAACGCCGCCGCCGCGCGCGCTGGCTGCCCTCGCTGGTTTGGCTGATCCCGATCGTCGCCGCGGTGGTCGGGATCTCGCTGCTGGTGCACACGCTGGCCTCGCGCGGGCCCGAGATCACCGTCAGCTTCCGCACCGCCGAAGGCCTCATCCCGGGCAAGACCGCCGTGCGCTACAAGGACGTCGACATCGGCCTGGTCAAGTCGGTGCGGCTGGCGCGCGACCGCTCGCACGTGGTGGCGACGATCGACCTGACCAAGGACGCCGAGAACTTCGCCGTCGCCGACACCCGCTTCTGGGTGGTGCGCCCGCGCTTCGCCGCCAGCGGCGTGTCGGGGCTGGAGACGCTGCTGTCCGGCGCCTATATCGGCGTCGACGCGGGCAAGTCGAAGGAATCCGCGCGCGACTTCAAGGGCCTGGAAGTGCCGCCGGTGGTGACCACCGACGCGTCCGGCAAGCAGTTCGTGCTGCGCGCGGCCGAGCTGGGCTCGCTCGATATCGGCTCGCCGGTCTACTACCGGCGCGTGCTGGTCGGCCAGGTGGTGGCCTACCAGCTCGACCCCAACGGGCGCGACATCACGCTGCGGGTGTTCGTCAACAAGCCCTATGACAAGCTGGTCACCGCCGACACGCGCTTCTGGCATGCCAGCGGGGTCGACCTGAAGCTCGATGCCGGCGGCCTCAAGCTGTCGACGCAATCGCTGGTGACGGTGCTGCTGGGCGGCGTCGCGTTCCAGGCGCCGGACCATACCACCGCCACCGACGCTGCCGCCGAGAACACCCAGTTCCTGCTGGCCGGCGACCAGGCCGAGGCGATGAAGGAGCCGGAAGAACTGGCGCCGACGCTGGCGGTGCTGAATTTCGACCAGTCCGTGCGCGGCCTGTCGCCGGGCGCGCCGGTGGACTTCCGCGGCGTGGTGGTGGGGCAGGTGCGTTCGATCGGCATCGAGTTCCAGCGCGAAAAGCGCGCCTTCCGCATGCCGGTGGTGGTCGAGCTGTACCCGTCGCGGATGGGCTTCCGCGAACGCGACGTCGAAGACCGCGAACGCGCGCGCAAGATCATCCAGGGCCTGCTGCAACGGGGCATGCGCGCACAGTTGCGCACCGGCAACCTGCTCACCGGGCAACTGTACGTGGCGCTCGATTTCTTCCCCAAGGCGGCGCCGGCCAAGGTCGACCTGGACGCGCCGATTCCGGAGTTCGCCACCACGCCGGGCACCTTCGACCAGCTGCAGGCGCAGGTGGGCGACATCGTCAACCGCATCGACAAGGTGCCGTTCGACCAGATCGGCCAGGACCTGCGCACCACCGTGGCCAGCCTGAACAAGACCCTGGCCACCGCCGACCAGCTGGTGCAGCAGCTCAACGGCGATGTCGCGCCGCAGGTGCTGGCCGCGCTGCAGGACGCGCGCAAGACCCTGACCGCGGCCAACGGCACGCTGGCGTCGGACGCGCCGCTGCAGCAGGACACGCGCCGCATGCTGCAGGAACTGACGCGCACCGCCACGTCGCTGCGCGCGCTGACCGATTACCTGGAACGCCACCCTGAAGCGCTGCTGCGCGGCAAGCCGGAGAAAGAATGATGAAGCGCCTTTCGCTCACCCTGGCCTGCGCCAGCGCCGCCGCGGCGGTACTGGCCGGCTGCGCCTCGCCCGAGCCGCGCTACTACACGCTGGCGCAGGGGCCCGTCGCGGTGGCGGCGCCGGTTCCGGCCGCGGCCCCGTCGACCGACACGCTATGGCTCGAAGTCGCGCCGGTGCGCGTGCCGGAGCGCCTCAACCGGCCGCAGCTGGTAGTGCGCGACAGCGGCAACGGCAATGGCAGCGATGCCGGCGTGCGCCTGCTGGACCTGTCGCGCTGGTCCGCGCCGCTGCCGGACGAGCTGCGCGATGCGCTGTCGCAGCGCCTGCAGGCCACGCTGGGCGCGGTCGACACCTACCAGCAGGGCCTGTCCGACGTGCAGCCGCTGTACCGCATCACCACCGAAGTGCTGCGCCTGGATGCCGACCTGGGCCAGCGTGCCGGCGCCACCATCAACTGGACCGTGCGCCGGCTGCCCGACGGCAAGGTGGTCAGCGGCAGGACCCAGGCCGAGCTGCCGGCGCCGGGCGCGGTCGACGGCGTGGTGGCGGCGTATCGCGAGATCGTCGCGAGTACCGCCAACGACATCGCGGCCGGCGTGCAGGCGCTGCGGCGCTAGCCGCCGCCGGCAGCCGCGTCGCGTTGCTGGCGGGCGGCGGCCATTGCCGCCAGGCATTCGGCCGCGCCGCCCTGCACCAGCCGCACCGAACACGCCAGCATCAGGTTCTTGCCCAGCCCGAAATCCTCGACGGTGAAGCCGCGCGCATCCAGCGGCGTGCCGTCGGCATCGGTGGCCACCGTGACGCGCTCGCGCAGCGTGCCGGCATCGGCGCTGTAGCCCCATACGGGCTTCTGCAGCGCCACGGCAAAGCCGACCTCGAAGGCCGTGCCGGAGTCCGGCTCGCCAGGACCGCGGAAATCGTCCAGGTTGGCCATCACCAGGTCGGCGCGCCGCAGCAGCGCGATGTTGGCGTCATAGATCCAGCGTGCGGTGTCGGGGCCGGACAGGCCTGCGGGCGCGGACTGGTCGAGCGGATACAGGCCGGTGAAACCATGCGCCGCGCACAGCGCCTTGAGGTGCTCGCCCCAGGCGCGCGCATCCTTGCGGAACACGTCAAAGCCGGCGAGGTAGATGGTGGTCATGGCACGTCGAAGCAACGGGGCGCGGCGGCAAGCCGCGAGAATCGCAGCATAACCCGGGGCCGCGCACGTGGCACCCGGCCATCGCCCAAACAGCGCCCAAACAGAGCGCCCGAACATCGCACAGCTTGCGCGCCCTCGCCCGGCCGCGCGCCGGCGCGGGCCGCGCCCTTGCGCTACCATTGCCCGTCACGCCTCGACCTTCCCGTTCCCCCGATGCCCGCTCCCCAGATCCTCCAGGTCGGCCCGCTCGCGCCGCAGACCAATGCCACCCTGCAACAACAGTACGGCGCCGCCGCGCTGTGGCAGCACGCCGACCCACTGGCCTGGGCGCGCAGCGAAGGGCAGCAGGTGCGCGTGGTGGTGACCTCGGCGCGCCACGGCTGCAGTGCCGCGCTGATCGATGCGCTGCCGCGCCTGGAAGCCATCGTCAGCTTCGGCGTCGGCTATGACGCGATCGCGCTCGACGCCGCCCGCGCGCGCGGCATCCAGGTCAGCAACACCCCCGACGTGCTCAACGACTGCGTCGCCGACCTCGCCTTCGGGCTGCTGCTGGATGCGGCGCGCGGCATCGCCCATGGCGACCGCTTCGTGCGCGCCGGGCGCTGGCCGCAGGGCGGCTTCCCGCTGACCACGCGCGTCTCCGGCAAGAAGCTGGGCATCGTCGGCCTGGGCCGCATCGGCGAGATCGTCGCGCGCCGCGCGCAAGGCTTCGACATGGAGATCGCCTACCACAACCGCCGCCCGCGCGCGGGCGCGCCGTGGCGCTTCGAAGCGGACCTGAAGGCGCTGGCAACGTGGGCGGATTTCCTGGTGGTGGCCACCGTCGGCGGGCCGTCGACCGCGGGGCTGGTCTCGCGCGAGATCCTCGATGCGCTCGGCCCGCGCGGCATCCTGGTCAACGTGTCGCGCGGCAGCGTGGTCGACGAGGCCGCGCTGGTCGCGGCGCTGGCCGAAGGCCGCCTTGGCGGCGCGGGGCTCGATGTGTTCCAGCACGAGCCCAACGTACCGTCGGCGCTGCTGGCGATGGACCATGTCGTGCTGGCGCCGCACGTGGCCAGCGGCACGCATGAAACGCGCGCCGCCATGACCGCGCTCACGCTGCAG
The DNA here is from genome assembly GCF_020618415.1 of Cupriavidus sp. MP-37. Lineage (NCBI taxonomy): Bacteria > Pseudomonadati > Pseudomonadota > Betaproteobacteria > Burkholderiales > Burkholderiaceae > Cupriavidus > Cupriavidus sp. MP-37. The sequence goes on from NZ_CP085344.1 coordinate 3,133,220, forward strand.
AACCTGGATGCCTTCCTCGCCGGCGGCAAGGTGCTGACGCCGGTGCTGTAGCGGCCGGCCGGCTGCCTATACTGGATGCACCGGCCCCGGCCAATGCCGTGGGCCGGCGTCAGGAGGCATCATGGCACGCAAGTTTATCGATTGCCGCGAAGTCCCGAGCGACACCCACTGCACGGTCGCATTGAGCGCCGACAGCGAAGACGAACTGCTCGAGGCCGCGGTCCAGCACGCCGTGGCAGTGCATCAGCATCAGGACACGCCTGAGCTGCGCAGCCAGTTGAAATCGATGTTCAAGGAAGGCACGCCGCCGGCCTGAAGCCGGGGGCCGGCTGGCGCCAGGCCGCGCCAGCCGCTTCGCGCGGGGCACATTCGCTGTCCCTGATACACCACTTATGTCGGCTGGAATACCCATGGCGCCCGCCATGGCGCATCATTGACGCCGCGCTATATACAGACGTATATTGCGCCTGACCGTCCACCCCCTCCGGCCTGGCCGCGCCTGCCATGCGGGCCGGTGGCCGCTTCCCGAGGATTCCGATGCCTGCCTTCCGTTCCCGCCGCCGCGGGCTGCTGCTGGCCGCCGCCGCGGCGCTGGCGCTGGCTGCCCCGCCCGCCTTTGCCGCCGACCTGGTGGTATCCGCCGCCGCCAGCCTGACCAACGCCTTCAAGTCGCTGGCCGAGTCCTACGAGCGCGCCCACCCCGGCACCCACGTGGTGCTGAACTTCGGCGCCTCCGACGTGCTGATGCAGCAGATCGTCAAGGGCGCGCCGGCCGATGTGTTCGCCTCGGCCGACCAGGAAGCGATGAACAAGGCCGAGGCCGAAAAGGTGATCGCGCCGGCCTCGCGCCGCAACTTCGCCGCCAACCAGGTGGTGCTGATCGTGCCGGCCGACAGCAAGCTGCCGATCGCCTCGCTGCAGGACCTGACGCGCCCGGAGGTCCGGCGCATCGCCTACGGCAACCCGGCCTCGGTGCCGGTGGGCCGCTACACCCGCGGCGCGCTGGCAGCGGCCGGGCTGTGGGACGCGGTCGCGGCCAAGGGCGTGCCGGCGCAGAACGTGCGCCAGAGCCTGGACTACGTGGCGCGCGGCGAGGTCGAGGCCGGCTTCGTCTTCGCCACCGACGCCACCGTGATGCCCGACAAGGTCAGGGTCGCGGTGCGCGTGCCCAGCCGTACGCCGGTGACCTACCCCATCGCCGTCACCAGCCAGGCGCGCCAGCCGCAGGCGGCGGCGCAGTTCGTCGACTATGTCGCCTCGCCGCAAGGCCAGGCGATCTTGTCGCGCTTCGGCTTCCACAAGCCCTGAGGCCGCGCCGGCGCACGCCATGGATGCTGTCTGGGTACCGCTGCTGCTGTCGCTGAAGGTGGCCGGCTGGGCCACGGCGCTGAACGCCGTGCTCGGCGTGGGGGCGGCCTGGGCGCTGGCGCGCTGGCGCTCGCCGCTGCGCGACGTGGTCGATGCGGTGCTGACGCTGCCGCTGGTGCTGCCGCCGACGGTGCTGGGCTATTACCTGCTGGTGCTGGTGGGGCGCCGTGGCGTGTTCGGCGAGTGGCTGGCGCGCCTCGGCATCGAACTGGTCTTTACCTGGCAGGGCGCGGTGCTGGCTTCGACCATCGTTGCCTTCCCGCTGGTGCTGAAGTCCGCGCGCGCCGCCTTCGAAGGCGTGGACCACCAGCTGGAAAACGCCGCGCGCGTGCTGGGCGTGCCCGAAGCCGGCATCTTCTTCCGCGTCACGCTGCCGCTGGCGGCGCGCGGCATCATCGCCGGCGTGCTGCTGGCCTTTGCCCGCGCGCTGGGCGAGTTCGGCGCCACGCTGATGATCGCCGGCAACCTGCCCGGGCGCACGCAGACGCTGTCGGTGGCCATCTATGAGGCGGTCCAGGCCGGCGACGACAATACCGCCAACCTGCTGGTGCTGGTGACTTCGGTCACCTGCGTGCTGCTGCTGGTGGTTGCCGGACGCCTGGTGCCGGCGGCCGCGCGCCATCCCGCTGAACTCTACGAACGCAGGCGCTTGCGCCCGCGCGTCCGCTAACGCCAGGGCCACGCATATCGCCATGAGCATGCACGTCAGCATCCGCAAGCAGATGGTCTCGGCCGACCGCCACTTTGCGCTGGATATCGACTTCGATTCGGCCAGCCGGCGCATTGCCCTGTTCGGCCCCTCGGGCGCCGGCAAGAGCCTGACGCTGCGCGCCATCGCCGGCCTGCTGGCGCCGGACAGCGGCCGCATCGTGCTGAACGGCCGCACCCTGTTCGACGCCGACGCCGGCATCGACGTGCGCCCGCAGCAGCGCCGCGTGGCTTATCTGTTCCAGGAGTATGCGCTGTTCCCGCACCTGACCGTGGGCCAGAACATCGGCTTCGGGCTGGCGCGCGGCTGGCGCAATCCGCGCCGCGGCGCCATGCATCCGCAGGCCCAGCGCTGGATCGATGCCTTCGGCCTGGCCGACATCACCGGCAACTACCCCGCGGAGATCTCCGGCGGCCAGAAGCAGCGCGTGGCGCTGGCGCGCGCGCTGGTGGCACAGCCCGACATCGTCTTGCTGGACGAGCCGTTCTCGGCGCTGGACCCCGCGCTGCGCGCGCGCATGCGCGCGGAGCTGCGCACGCTGCAGGCCAGCCTGGACGTGCCGATGCTGGTGATCTCGCACGACCCCGCCGACGTCGAGGCGCTGGGCGACCACGTGCTGGAGATCCGCGAAGGCCGCATCTTCGGCAGCGGCACCAGCCGCCACCATGCGCCGGTCTACGCGCCGGTGTCGGCGCGCGTGGCCTGAGCCGCGCGCAGCAGGTCGACGTACGCGCCTTCCACCAGCGCCGACGCAGGGATGCCCAGCCGCGCCAGCAGCGCATGGGCTTCGGCCACACCGTCCGCCGCGCTTTCCGCATCGGCCAGCACCACTTCCAGTTCCAGGAAATCGCCTAGCGCCTCGACCCGGTCCAGGTGCACGCGCGTGCGTCCCGCCAGGTACAGCGTGCGCAGCTTGCGCACCCGCCCGCCCTCGCCGTGCGCGGCGGCCAGCGCGGCGCGCAGCGTGCCCGGCGATGGCGTCGGCGACAGGATGTAGAAGCTCTCTTTCGGGCCGGCCTCGTCGGCGCGCGCATAGAAGATCAGTTCGCCGCGGTCCGGCGCGAACTCGCGCAGCTTGAGGCGGCCGTTGGCGCAGCGGAAGAAGGTATCGTCCTGGCGGATATGTTCGGGCCCGTGGTCGGCCAGCGCGGCGGCGCGCGGCAACAGCGCCTCGACGCTGTCGATGCGGGCCTTGATCTCGACGTTTCTCGGCATCCTTGCTCCTGCGGTTCAAGCGATCAGCAAACGCGCGGCAATCACCCACATGGTGATGCCGATCACCACTTCCAGCACCTGCCACGCCCGCGGCCGCGCGAACACGGGCCGCAGCAGCGCCGCGCCGTAGCCCAGCGCAAAAAAGAACAGAAACGACGCGCTCATGGCACCCGCGGCGAATTCACGCGTGCTGCCCGCGAACTGGGTCGATACCGAACCGATCAGCATCACCGTGTCGAGGTACACATGCGGATTCAGCCAGGTAAAGGCCAGGCACACCGCAAGCGTCGCCGCCAGCGGCCGCGACGCGACATCGCTGGGGTCCAGCACCGCGTTCGAGCGCCACGCCGCGACGAAGCTGCGCGCGCCATACCAGACCAGGAAAGCGGCGCCGCCATAGCGCATCGCCTCGCCAGCCACGGCAGCGTGCGGATCATCACGGCAAAGCCGGACACGCCAAGCAGGATCAGCAGCGCATCCGACAGCGCGCATACCAGGCAGACCCAGAACACATGCTCGCGCCGCAGGCCTTGCCGCAGCACGAACGCATTCTGGGAACCAATCGCAAGAATCAGGGAAAGACCGAGGGAAAAGCCAGCCAGCGCGGCGTGCATTGCGGGGAAAACGACATGCTTTGGGGCGGCTATTATTGCACGCCGCAGCCGCTACCCGACCACGCCGAGGATCACGCTCGAGGCCTTGAATATCGCCACCGCGGCCACGCCGGCCTGCAGCCCCAGCGCCTCGACGCTGCCGTTGGTGACGACGGCCGCCACCGTGCCGCCGCCGTCGAGTTCGATCACCACCTCGGCATTCACCGCGCCCGGCATCACGCGCGTCACCACGCCCGCCAACTGGTTGCGCGCCGACAGCCGCATGCCCGGCTCGGGCAGCCCCACCAGCACCGACGACGCCTTGATCAACGCAAAGGCCTCGACGCCCTCGGCCAGCTCCAGCGTCTCGACACTCTCGTGCGTGATGGTGGCGACGATGCGCTGGCCGCCGGCCAGTTCCAGCACCACCTCGTCATTGACCGCGCCGCCGCGCACGCTGGCGACGCGCCCGAACAGCTTGTTGCGCGCACTGGTCTTGATCATCATTCGCCTCATCAGGTGGATATCGTCGGCCACGCCCTCGCCCAGCCGCGACAGCTGCGCGACAAAGCGCCGGTGCTCGTCCTCGAGCGCGCGATAGGTGCGGATCAGCTGTTCGCCGCGCGTGGTCAGGCGCGTGCCGCCGCCGCCCTTGCCGCCCGCGGCGCGCACCACCAGCGGCTCGCCGGCGCTGTTGTTCATCGCGTCGATGGCGTCCCACGCCGCCTTGTAGCTGATGCCGACGGCACGCGCGGCGGCCGTGATCGAGCCGTGCGCGCCGATGGCGGCAAGCAGCGCGATGCGGTCCTTGCCGCCCCAGTCTTGCGAGCCGGAGCGGAACCAGATGGCTCCCTGGAGTTCAAGCATGGGGGTCGGGCGCCGCTGGCCGGCACCGCAATGAAGTCGGAAACGCGCTTATGGTAATCCCGGCCATCCCGTTTGGCGATCCGTCCCGCGGCCCTGAGCCACGCTGGACGCCATGACCCAAGCCCGGTACCCTGAACGGTGCGTTGTCCACGGAACATCGTCATGACTGCTGCCTCGTCTGCCACGTCCGCCATGTCCGCACTTGCCGCACACTCCGCGCCGGCGCCGGACAAATACGCCACGCTGCTGGCGCGCTGCGCCGGGCTGCCGCCCATCCCGACCGCGGTGGCGCATCCGTGCGATGCCGCCTCGCTGGGCGGCGCGCTGCAGGCCGCGCAGCTTGGCCTGATCGTGCCGATCCTGGTCGGGCCGGCGGCGCGCATCCGGCAAGTGGCGGCGGAGCACGGCATGGCGCTGGGCGACACCGTCATCATCGACACCCCGCACAGCCACGCGTCGGCGGCGCGCGCGGTCGCGGCGGTGCGCGCCGGCGAGGCCGAGCTACTGATGAAAGGCAGCCTGCATACCGACGAACTGCTGCACGAGGTCACCGCCTCGGCCAGCGGGCTGCGCACCGGGCGGCGCCTGTCGCACGTGTTCGCTATGGACGTGCCGCGCTACCACAAGCCGCTGTTCATCACCGACGCCGCGGTCAACATCTTCCCCACGCTGAACGAGAAGGCCGATATCTGCCGCAACGCCATCGACCTGCTGCGCACGCTGGGCATCGAGCGGCCCAAGGTGGCGATCCTGTCCGCGGTCGAGACCGTCACCGACAAGATCCCTTCGACCATCGACGCCGCCGCGCTGTGCACCATGGCGCGGCGCGGGCAGATCACCGGCGGCGTGCTCGACGGCCCGCTCGCCTTCGACAACGCCATCAGCCGCGAGGCCGCGATCACCAAGGGCATCGATTCCGACGTCGCCGGCGATCCCGACATCCTGCTGGTGCCGGACTTGGAAGCCGGCAACATGCTGGCCAAGCAGCTCACCTTCCTGGCCGGGGCCGAAGCCGCCGGCATCGTGCTGGGCGCGCGCGTGCCCGTGATCCTGACCAGCCGGGCCGACAGCGTGCGCGCGCGCATCGGCAGCTGCGCCATCGCGGTACTGCTGGCCCACGCGCGCCGCGGCGCCGAAGCCGCGGCGCAGGTCTGAGCGGGCCGCCACCCGTGCCCTGACAACGGAGCTTTCCAGCGTGACCACCCTCCACACCGCCGCGCCCGCCGTCATCCTCGTCGTCAACGCGGGCTCGTCCAGCGTCAAGGTCTCGGTCTATGCCGTGCCCGAGGCCGCGCACGGCAATGCCGACATCAACCCGATGCTGAGCGCGCACGGCCAGATCGAAGGCATCGGCGTTGCGCCGCGGCTGCGCGCCAGCATGGCCGATGGCCGCGTGGTCGCCGACGAGAGCTTTCCGCAGGCGCAGGTGGCCGACCACGACGCCGCCTTCCGCCTGGTGCGCCTGGTGCTGAGCGTGGGCCTGCGCGACCACCCGCCGGTGGCGATCGGCCATCGCGTGGTGCATGGCGGGGCCAGCTACGCGCAGGCGGTCTGCATCGACGACGCCGTGCTCGAGCACCTGGAAGCGCTGGTGCCGCTGGCGCCGCTGCACCAGCCGCAGAACCTCACCGCGATCCGCGCGGTGCGCCAGGCCATGCCGGAGCTGCTGCAGGTGGCTTGCTTCGACACCGCCTTCCACGCCGGCCACGACGTGCTGGCGCAGCTGATGGCGCTGCCCTATGCGTATTTCGAGCGCGGCATCCGGCGCTATGGCTTCCACGGCCTGTCGTACGAGTACATCGCGCGCCGGCTGCGCCAGGTCGCGCCCGACCTGGCCGAAGGCCGCGTGGTGGTGGCGCACCTGGGCAACGGCGCCAGCCTGTGCGCGCTGCGCGACGGCCGCAGCGTCGACAGCACCATGGGCCTGACCGCGCTCGACGGCCTGCCGATGGGCACGCGCTGCGGCGCGCTCGATCCGGGCGCGCTGCTGTGGCTGGCGCAGCAAGGCATGAGCGCCGCCGAGATCCAGGCGATGCTGTACCAGGAATCCGGCCTGAAGGGACTGTCCGGCGTCAGCAGCGACATGCGCGCGCTGCTGGCCAGCGAGGCGCCGCGGGCGCGGCTGGCGGTGGACTTCTACGCCTACCGCGCCGCGCAGGAGATCGGCAAGCTCGCCACCACGCTGGGCGGCCTCGACGCGCTGGTGTTTACCGCGGGCATCGGCGCCAACTCGCCGCCGGTGCGCGCGCGCATCTGCGAACACCTGGCCGGGCTGTTCGGCATCACGCTCGATGCCGGCGCCAACGGCAACAACAGCCAGCGCATCAGCCGCGACGACAGCCGCGTGCCGGTGCTGGTGCTGCCGACCGACGAAGAAGGGATGATCGCGCTCAGCACCGCGCGCATCCTGCGCGACAGCGGCAGGCTATGACTCAATCGGCCAGGTAGTGCGCGCGCAGTTGCGCGACGTCGACCTGCAGCGCGTCGCGCAGGTAGTTGCCGACGCTGCCCCAGCCCGCGTCGATGGCCTGCATCGACGCGTCGAGATAGCTGGCGCGGACTTCCAGCAGCGGCATCATCACCGCGGCATCGATGCCGAGCCCGCCCATCTGCGCCAGCGCGGCGGCGTTGAACTGCGCGTTGCGCTGGTTCGATTCCAGGTAGTTGGCCAGGATCTCGTCCTGGCCGACACCCAGCGCGGCCAGCAACAGCAGCGCGGCAAAGCCGGTGCGGTCCTTGCCCGCGGTGCAGTGGAACAGCAGCGTCTGTCCGTCCTGCAAGGTGCGCATGAAACCGCCGAAGGCGGCGCGGTAGCGCACCGGGAAATCGCGGTACACCTCGAGCATGAAGGCATCCATCTGCGCCGGCGTGCTCGCGCGCAGGCGCGGCATCAGCACATCCATTGCCATGCTGCCTTCCAGCACCGGCACCGCCTGCCAGCGGAAGCGCTGGCCGAAGGCCGCTTCCCCGGGCGACTTCTCGCCGGGCGAGCGGAAATCCACCACCCTGTCGAGCCCGAGCGCCTGCAGCCGCTCCAGGTCGGCAGCGCTCGCCAGCGCCGGGTTGCCGCTGCGGTAGAGCCGGCCATGGCGCACGCGGCGTCCTTCCGCGCCCACCAGCCCGCCCAGGTCGCGCGCATTGCTGATGCGCTCGAACACCAGGCCTTGCACGTCTTGCACGTCTTGCACGTCTTGCGCGGCGCCGGTCGCCGCCGGTGCCGGCGGCATGGCCGCGAGGGCATGCGGCCAGGCCGCGGGTTGAAGCCACTTGAGCATTGTTCGTTCCGATTATCGTTGCGGCGTGTGCTGGCACCGCTGCGTGCGCTTCAGCGCGCGCGGTACGCCGGCACATGCCAGTGCAGGTGGCAGCCGGCGATATAGCGCCGGTCCAGCCGCGCCACCAGGTTCCATACCGCCAGCGGGCTGGCGTCGATATCGACCCACGCCCAGGGATGCCTGGGGTCGCCTTCCTCGACCAGTTCCACCGAACGGATCTTCGCATACCGTGCCAGCGCGTTGCGCAGCGCCGCCGGTTCCAGCCCGGGCTTGAGGCCGCGTACTAAAACCTTCATGGTCGGCTCCAATTATTTCAGATCACTCCGGCTCGTGCCTCACGCACCCCGGCGCGGCGCCGGTGCCGGATCATGCGGACTGCCGCGCAGGCCTTGTATGGCGAGCCTGTTACTGGTATGACGCGTGCGGCGGCCGGAGAATCCGGCGATCTGCCATCGTCTTGATCTTGCGCATCACGGGCGTAACTATTCCGCCCCGGTCCTCGACATCGCCCGCCGCGCGCCGGAAAATTTCAGACAGGTCGAACTACAAGGAATGTCGGCAATGCCAGAACTTCCCGCCTCCCAGCCGCCTGCCCCTGCCGCTCCGGCCGCGGCCACGCCGGCACCCGCAGCCACACCCAAGCTGACCCTGCACTGGGGCCTGTTCGCCGCCGCCGCCGCGCTGCTCGCGGTGCTGGCGATCCCGCAGCCCGACGGCCTCACCATCGCCGGCCAGCGCATGCTGGCGATCCTGGCGTTCGCCATCGTGGTGTGGATCACCGAGGCGGTGTCGTACGAGACCAGCGCCATCATGATCACCTCGCTGATGGCCGGGCTGATCGGCTTTGCGCCGACCGTGAACGACCCCTCGGTCCAATACGGCACCTCCAAGGCGCTGGGCATGGCGCTGGCCGGATTCTCCAATACCGCACTGGCGCTGGTCGCCGCGGCGCTGTTCATTTCCGCGGCGATGACGGTGACCGGGCTCGACCGGCGCATCGCGCTGGTGACGCTGGCGGCAATCGGCACCAGCACGCGCCGCATCCTGGTCGGCACCATCGCGGTCACCATCGTGCTGAGCCTGGTGGTGCCCAGCGCCACCGCGCGCAGCGCCTGCGTGGTGCCGATCATGATGGGCGTGATCGCCGCCTTCGGGGTCGACAAGAAGTCCAATATCGCGGCCGGCATCATGATCACGGTGGCGCAGGCCACCAGCATCTGGAACGTCGGCATCCAGACCGCGGCCGCGCAGAACCTGCTGACGGTGGGCTTCATGGACAAGCTGCTGGGCGAGCGCATCACCTGGCTGCAATGGCTGATCGCCGGCGCGCCGTGGGCGCTCGCGATGTCGGTGGTGCTCTATGTGCTGGTGCGCTGGCTGCTGCCGGCCGAGACCGAAGCCATTCCCGGCGGCAAGGAGGCGGTGCAGCGCGAGCTGGCGGCGCTCGGCCCGATGAGCCCGCCGCAGAAGCGGCTGGCCGCGGTGTCGCTCGGCCTGCTGCTGTGCTGGGCCACCGAGGGCAAGCTGCACAGCTTCGACACCGCCACCGTGACCTTTGTCGGGCTGGTGATCCTGATGCTGCCGCGCCTGGGCGTGATGGACTGGAAGACCATGCAGCAGCGCACGCCGTGGGGCACGCTGATCGTGTTCGGGGTCGGCATCAGCCTGGGCACGGCGCTGCTGTCGACCCAGGCGGGCCAGTGGCTGGGCCAGTTCGTGGTCACGCGTTCGGGCCTGGCGGCGCATGGCGCGCTGCTGGTCTTCGCGATCCTGTCGGCCTTCCTGATCCTGATCCACCTGGGCTTCGCCAGCGCCACCGCGCTGACCGCGGCGCTGTTGCCGATCCTGATCTCGGTGCTGCAGACCCTGCCCGGCGACATCCACCGCGTCGGCATCACCATGCTGCTGGGCTTTACCGTCAGCTTCGGCTTTATCCTGCCGATCAACGCGCCGCAGAACATGGTGTGCCTGGGCACCGAGACCTTCAACGGACGGCAGTTCGCGCGCATCGGCATCCCGGTCACGCTCATCGGCTACGCCATGATGCTGCTGTTCGCCGCGACCTACTGGCGCTGGCTGGGCTGGGTGTAGCCAGACTCGCGCGGGCGGCGCGGCGGCTGGCACAATACGCGCCATGAAACGCCTCTGCTCCGCCCTGCTCAAGCTGCTGCTGCTCGCCGCGATCGGCGGCGCGCTGCTGGCCGCCATCGCCATCCTCGCCGCCAACCGGCAACTGCCGTCGCTCGACGCGCTCACCGCCTTCCGCGATACGCCGGACTACGTGCCCATTGGCAAGATGCCGCGCGCGCTGACCGAAGCCGTGGTGGCGATCGAGGATGAGCGGTTCTACCTGCATGACGGCATCGACTATGTCGGCGTCATCCGCGCCGGCGTCGCCAACCTGTCGGACGAGCTGTCGCAGGGCGCCTCGACCATCACCATGCAGGTCGCCCGCAATTTCTACCTGTCGCGGGAGAAGACCTATACGCGCAAGCTGTACGAGGTGCTGCTGTCCTACCGGATCGAAAAGGCCCTCAGCAAGGACGAGATCCTCGAGCTGTACCTGAACAAGATCTACCTGGGACAGGGCGCCTATGGCTTTGCCGATGCCGCGCGGACCTACTTCGGCAAGCGGCTCGACCAGCTGACGCTGGCCGAATGCGCGATGCTGGCGGGCTTGCCGAAGGCGCCCTCGGCGAACAACCCGGTGGTCAACCCCAGGCGGGCGCGGCAGCGGCAGATTTATATCCTGCAGAGGATGCTGGAGCTTGGGCGGATCTCGCGAGGGGAATATGACGTGGCGTTGCTGGAGCCGTTGAGGTTGAGGTAAGCGTGGGTGCTGGCGCTGGCGGAAAATATCCCGTCCCGGGGGCAGGATCAGAGCCCGGCCACGATTCGGCGAATCGACGGAACGCCGTCAATCTCGATAACGCATTCGGCAGCGGACTGCCAAACGCTGCCAAGGCTGCCATCGCGCAACAGGCCCGGGGGCCAGTCGTCTCGCATTGACCTTGGCCCGATAACGCCGTCGCCTGACGAGCCAGGCCGGGATGCATCGGCCAGCCGCCTGAGCGAAAGCTGGAGACGATCACGCCAGCCTGGCCGATGATGGGCCCAGAGGGCATCAACCGCCGCGGCCAGACAGGTGCGGTCCGCCATGTGCGTGTGGCGGTGAACGATTTGCACCAGGTCGGTAAGCCACTGCGCGGGCGCGGCAAGGATATGGCCGGCCCATTGGGCGCTAGCGGCCTGCCAGACCACCAGCGGATAGCGGCGCCCGACCCGGTCATGCGATGCAGCGAGGACACCGAGCAGGTAGCTGCTCTGGCTGGGGAACTGCAGGCCGCGCGGCCGCAGGATGAAGAGGCATGGTTCAGACGGGCGCAAGCGGGACTGAGCCGAGAGAGCGGGCGGGGTCAGGTGCAGCCAATGCCGGACTCTGCCGCCCGCGGAATGCGACGCCGCCCTCGCCGGGAGTTCGTCGTCCCGATGATCGAACCAGCTCCGCCACGCCTGCACCTGGTCCAGCGGCGCATTGTGGCGAACAAAGTCTCCCAGCGCTGGCAGCTTGCCGAAAATCGACGGCGCCGTGATCACCCGGACCTCCCGGGACACTGGAAGCCCTGCAGCAGCCCGGTGGTCCAGGGGTTGGCGACGCTGCCGGTATTGATATCGAGCTTCGCCTTGCGGCCGTCGAAGTCATATTCGGCCATGAAGTGGCTGGCGCTTGCAGATCCGGCGAGCCTGCCCTTGGCGATCACCCGCATCAGGGCCCACGGGCCGTTGGCGGCCAGCGTCGAGGTATCCGGACGAATCCGGGGGCTGGCAGTGATCTCAGCCCCTTGCCCGCCCCGCGGCCCCGGCCAGGTCACCTTGAGCGGGATGACCGGCCCGTGCACGTAACGCTGGCTCTGTCCGTCGAAGTCCATGTTCAGCTCGACGATTTCGGGATCGAGTTCCGCCACCTTCAGGTCGACCTTCCAGGCCATCTTCTTCGCTCCCGGATCCCGGAAGAACACTTCCCGGATCTCCCTGGCGCGCTGGAACGGCACCAGACTCGGGCCAGCCACGGGCGGCACGTCGGGAGCGGTCAGCTTGTAGCGCCAAGGCGAGATGGTGGTATCCACGTGCGGCGCCAACACCTTCTGGAAAAAGTCGTCCAACACTCCGCCCGCGGCGAAGACGCGTGCAAAGTCTTCCGGGTCCACGTCCTGCATCGACGTCGGCGCGAACGGATACTTGCCGTCGATGGCGCTGCGGCAGCTCTCGCCGATGACGGCGTCCATCTGCGCGATCAGGATATCGCCCACACCCTTGTTGACGTCCCTGGCGCCCTGCACCACCAGATCGGCCAGCACCGCCTTGAAGGGCGCCGGCAGCTTCGCCGCCTCCATGCGCAACTGCTCGCCTGCATCCGCGGGCGGCGGCAGGTTCCGGGTACTCAGCGCGTTATTGGCCACTACCAGACTGGTGTAGTAAGCGTTGACGAGGCCGGCAATCGCATCCAGTTGCGGCTTGCCAGCGGTTTCCCGCGCACCTGGCGCCGCCAGGTCGGCCTGACCGGTAACCACTTCGCGCAGCGCGGCGAAGCGGTTATCGACCAGTTCACGTTCCTGACGGGCCTCGGGACGCACGCTCAGGGCACTGCCTGTTGCGGCCTTCTTGTCCAGCGCTGACAACGCCTTCTCCGCAAGAGACTTTTCCTCGGGCTCGAGCGGGCGGCTGAGCGTCGTCTCTTGCACTGCTGCCCGGCCCAGCCGGGCAAGCGGTGAATCGGGCGCGGCGAAGTTGCGCAGAATCTCCAGGTCAAAGACCAGATTGCTTCCCGTCACGGTCCGGATGTCACCCAGAAACTTCTCCCAGTTCCGGGCATATTCGCTCAGGTAAAGGCGCCGGATCTCGCGCGTGAGCGGATCATTGCCGGTGAGCCGGCCGACGGCATTGTCAGCCGTTTTTTTTTGAGCGCCGGGCCCTGTTCCACGCCCCATCACCCACATGTCGACCGCCTGCGCCCTGGCGACAAACTCCGGCAGCCGGACATTGAACAGGTCGTGGTAGCCGGCATAGGTGAAAAGCCCCGGAATACCGCGCTCCAGCGGCTCGCCGCTGGCCCGGGTAAAAACCGTTCCTGCCTGAGGACCGACCGCGCGCACCAGCGTGAAGTCCTGCGGTGCCTCTTCCATCATGGCCGCCTTGGCGCGGTCATACAGGCGTTCGACCGAGGTATCGCTGTCCAGCAAATCGCGCGCGGAACGGATCAGTGCCTCGTTCTTTGCATAGGGCGACAAGACAGGCCGGCTGCTATCCAGCAGGCTGTCCAGATGCTCCAGCACGGCCACGCGGCCACCAAAGGCATCCGCCCCGTTGCTCGTCGCCCAGTCGCTGCGCACCCAGCCACGCACGTCAGATGCGTTGAACTTGTCCTTGTCATGCAGCATCAGGTAGACCCGCAGGGTGTCGTAGGCCTGCTTGGCGTCGCGCTGGCTGACCGCCGTCGACAGCACCGCTTCGACCCGGCGCACCAGGTACGGTACCAGCAGGTTGTCCTGCAGCCTGGTATGGGTCAAGGTCGCGGCGCCCAGCACCGGCGCTACGCTGTATAGGCCATAACGCCAGTCGACAGACGGATCGGCCAGGTTCAGGCCGGCGTATGCAGGCAGGTCGCGGGCGGCCGCCAGCACTTCGGGCATCGCATCCGGCGCCGGCTTCTTGTAGAACGCCGTTACCGTCGCTGCCAGTGCCCTGGCTTTCTCCTGCACCACGTCAAGGTAGCTGCGGTTATGGCCAAAACTGGCATACAACGCGCCGACCAGCCACAGGAAGATCACCAACGCCAGCGCGTGCCCTGCGAGGCGCAGCACGCGGAAGCGGAATTCCCAGCGCAGGTTTGGCTTCACCAGGTGGGCTTCCGGCACGATGATGCGCTTGAAGACATCCTGCAGGAAGTAGCTGCGGTTGCCGGCGGCCTGATCCGTGGCGGCGCCGACGGCCTGGCTACCGGACTGCGCCGCGCCGCACACCTGCCTGATGACAGTGCCTGCATCCGCGACGACCGCCTCTCCGGTTTGCGCGGCGCTGGTGAAGTACACGCCGCGCAGCATTGCGTTCCGCTCGGTATCGTCGTACCGCGAGTCCAAGAATATCTGCTCCAGCATCGCCACAAGCGGTTCTGTCACGCTTGCAAGCTCATCGCTCAGGCCGTACAGCGCCTTGCGCCGGCTCAGGTCAAATTCCTCATACAGCCGCCCGTCCAGCCCCGTCTCCAACCGCGCCACCAGAGACCGCATCTCCTCCCGGCACAATGCGGAAACATCCACAGCGGGCTGTCCCCGCCGCTTCGCCACGACGGGCAAGGTGAAACCCCAGGGCTGGGCCCGCCCCTCGCTGGTCAGGTACTGGAAGTAGTCGGCAAAGCCGGCGAGCTGGTCGAGCTTGGTCACCAGCACGTAGATGGGAAACTGGATACCCAATTCCTCGCGCAGTTCGGCCAGGCGTGCCCGGATCCTGGCCGCTTCGGCCACCCGCGCCTCTTTGGTATGCCGCAGCAAGTCCCCTACGCTGATCGTCACCAGCGCGCCGTTGATCGGGGCGCGGGCGCGATACTTGCGCAGCAGGCCGAGGAATCCCTTCCATTCTGCCGGGTCAATCATCGAACCCGCTTCCTGCGCCGTGTAGCGGCCCGCCGTGTCAATCAGCACCGCCTCATTGGTGAACCACCAATCCGCCTGCTCGGTGCCATGCCGCGCGCGGGCCGCCAGGCTCATCTGCTCCGCGATGGGGAATTGCAGACCGGCATTCAGCAACGCTGTGGTCTTGCCGGCCCCGGGCACGCCGACCATCATGTACCAGGGCAGTTCGTAGAGATACCGGCGGCCCTCGAACAGGCGAGCCATCCGGCTACCGGTGCGCATGCTCCTGAGCTGCCCCAGCGCAGTCTGGATAGCCGCATTCAGCCTGGCGATTTCGTCCCTGGCAACGACTTCCTGCCGCTTGCCGCCAAAGTTCAGCAGGCTCTCGACCAAGGTCTTGTCCGTGCGTGCGCGCTGCCAAAGCAGGTACAACAGATACGCGGCAAATACGAACACGATCGCCGCGATCAGCAGAATACGCACCGAATCTGACTCCAGCGGATGCGTGGCGCCAATGGCCAGCAACGGGCCGGCATGCCAGATCAGCAGGCACAGCGCGGCCACACCGATGGTAGAGACCGGCCAGCCAAGCAGCCAAAACAGTGTCAGCGCCAGCAGCAGCACGATCAGCGTGACGCGCGCGCCGATGCCCGCCAGCGGATGCATGCCGTTGAAACCGAGAAGCGGTCCGATAAACCAGATGGCTGCCGCGACCATGAGCCCGGCAATGAGAGCGAGCGTCTGCCGGGAGAACAACACCGCGCCAATACGTTTCAGGAATTCCATGCCTTGACCTTGACCCCGATTACGGCGTTACCACGATCTCCACCCGGCGATTCCTTGCCCGGGCGGCTGGTGTCTTGTTGTCGGCAAGCGGCTCGGAATCACCCTTACCAATCGCTTCAAGGCGACTCTTTGCCACGCCCTTGCTGGCCAGGTACTCGGTCACGGTCGCAGCGCGCTCTTCCGACAGCACCTGGTTCGACGGGTACCTGGCCGTCTTGATGGGAACGTTGTCGCTGTGGCCGATCACCGTCACCTTGCCGGTGACCTTGTTGATCTCCGCAGCCACCTTGTCGAGCAACGGCAGGATCCTGTCGCTGACTTCGGCGCGGCCGCCGCCGAACATGTCATCGCCGCGGAACGTTACGGCACTGCGCGCCGCATCCTCCTGGACGCTGACAACACCACGCGCGATCTCGTCCTTGAGCAACGCTGCAAGGCGCAGAGCTTTAGGCGGCTCCGGTGGTGCTGCCTTGCCGATCGCAAGAATCTGCTGCTCGAGATCGTGGGTGCGGAGCAAGAGCTGGTATTTGTACCAGGCAAACAAGCCAAAGACCGCCAATGCCAGCACCGACACCGTGCCCCATACCGGCACTGTGCGCAGCAGCCTGAGCCGCCCGGCGTCCGCGCCCCGCCAGTGCGGCGACAAGTCGCGCGGCACGCTTTCGCGCCCTCCGCTGATCAAGTGCAGGAGGCGTTGCCGGATCTCGTCGAGTTGACGATGACCGTCAGTGTGGCCGGCATATCGGCCGAGGAAGCCAAGTGACAGGACGTGGTAGATCACTTCGATCACGTCCATGTGTTCGGCGGGCGAGGCCACCAGCCTGCCAAGCAGCTGGAACACCTTCTCGCCGCCATCGTTTTCGCCGTGTAGCTGGATCAGCAAGCTATTGTTCGCCCAGCTATGGTGCCCCCAGGACATGCCGTTGGCGGCCTCATCCAGCGCCGTGCACAGGCAGTACTGTGCGGCCAGAACGTGCTCGCGCCGGAGATTGGCGCGCTCGCAGACTGACTGAAAATCCTTCGCTTCCCGCACCAGAGTTTTCTTCAGCGCGGCCGCCTGGTCCTGTCGCAGCGATGTCGGCATGTCCGCCAGTGCGCGCAACAGCGGGCGCGCTGCCGCAAGCAACGAATTGGCCTTGCGGCTGATCTCATCCACACGCTGCGCAACGGACGTGCGCGCGTCGCTCCGGCTGGTCGCCTCTGCCGCGGCGCCTGGGCTCGCGTGGTCTCCTGCCTTGGCGGGCTGCGCTGCTTGCGAGTCAAGCTGGGGATCACTCGACACAAGTGGACTGCTCATTGCCGCACTCCCCACAGTTCCATACGCAACTCAGGAAAGCTCCCCGCTACGTGCAACGCCAGCCCACCGTACTGCGCAACCTGGTCCCAGAGCGGGTGCTGCTGGGATAGTTCAAAGTAGACATGGCCAGCATTGAACGGGATCTGCCTTGGCGGCACCGGCAATGACTGCAACGGAATGCCGGGAAGATGGGACCGAATCAGTTCCGCCAGTCGCCCGGACGGCCCCACCTTGGTCTGGGCAGGAAACTGCTGCTGCAACAGATCCGCCGGAACCTGCGCGGTCACCGCGAGCACAAAGGTCGCGAATCGGCCGATCTCGCTCGGATCGAGCACCGCCAGCCGGACCCCATGCGACTGCTCCGTGATCTCAATCCGCTGCGCAGCGCGTTCCAGCACCACATTGAGCAAGAAGCGCAGATCGTCAACCAGTGGCTTCAGGCACAGATGCGGGGCATCATGCCGATAAGCCGCATGTTCGGCCGGACGACGGGTCTGTGTGCGCACGAACGTCGACAGTTCCCCGGACAATGCCGCCAAGTGCAGGTACAGCGCCTCTGGCGACGCGGCCTTTGCCTTCAGCAGGTGGGTCAGAATCGGCTCGTACCGGTTCAGCAATTGGAGGATCAGGTATTCCGATACTTCGGCAGCGTCCCCGCCCCGCATAGTGGCGGCAGACAGCCGCTCTGCCATCGCATCGGCCCTGAGATGCAGGAGGCCATGGATTTCGGTAAGCCATGTTTGCAGCAATGCACTGGCTGTGTAGGCATTGACCGGCGGAATCAGCGCGGTATCCAGCCTGGCACTACCATCTGCGCGGACTTCGGTCACTCTTGTCAACGGCAGGCCAAGCCAGGACTCGGAGAGCTCCTTCTCCGGCAACAGCCGAAGACGCAAGTCTGCCAACTGCACCAGCTTTGGTCCCTGTGCGATCGAATTCGCATCCAGCAATTCCTGCTCAAAGGCACGGTATCGCGCCAGCGAATCGGTGGCATCCTCGAAGTTCGTCTCTTCCGCATTGGGCGCGCGGATCGGCACCGCCAGACAGATGATCTGATTCAGGTGCTCGGCCTGAAGCGCAAGCGGCGCCGGCACTGCCGTGTGCGCCGGCGCGTCAAAGGGCGTGCCGTCCTGGAAGATTCCAGCGGCACTGGAGACGACCAGCTTACCTAGTGAGAGCGCTTCAGCATCGATCGAGAAATGGTGAAAGCCCCAGAAGAACGGGCTCAACGCGGCGCTACGCTTGTGCGCGTAGTGCTCCAGATAGCGCTCCTGCTGCTGAAAGAGTTGCGGGCGCAGGAACAATCCCTCGCTCCAGACGACCTTGTTGTACCAGCTCATGGATTCAATCAGGTTTGGAAATTGTGATGGTCTGCTGGTCCAACGAGACTTGCAGCTTGACCTTGCGTGCCGGAATTGCCATGCGGTACCACGCGGCGTCCGGCGCCGTCGGCAGTTGGTAGACAGATCTCCAGGTGGCCTTGCCAAGCTCCCTGTACCCGACCAGAATGCCGATGGCTTGCGTGTCCGGATTGAGCTTGCGCTCAATGTCCCGCGACTCGCCCGGCCGGAGGATGAACTCGTCTCGTGCCAGCAGATCCTGCGTCAGCAGCGTCTTGTCTGACTTCTCCAGCGAGTAGTAATCCGCATTCTCAAATGCGCTGTCGGTCTTGAGTTCGTAGATGCGAACCAGGACCGGCGAGGGCCTGCCCTTGTCGTCAGGGTTGACGGTATCTTTGGCGGTTACAGCCAGATCCAGCTTCATCTGCTCGCGCTGGGCCGGCGCCGTGGAGCATGCCGAGCCAAGGACCGATACTGCGATCAGGCCAAGCAGCGACACGGTCCTCGCCATCCTGCGCCGTATCGAGGCAACCTTGCGAGTCATGAGCCCACCCGCGCCGACACCGAGCCAATCAGAACCGCTCCGCATTCCGTCATATCACCGCTTGCCGCACCGGGCACGCCATCCACCTTGTACAGGCCCCTTACCTGCGAAATGCGGCTTATCCCATGCAAGGGACAACTGATGGCATCCCCCTGACGTGCAATGGGGCGACCGTTGACCTTGTGGTTGGGCGAGCCTGCCAACACGAAGCCACCATGCGTGTGACCATCGCCAACGACAACAATGGAATCTGCCATTGATAGCTTTGCTCCCCGGTAAACGACGTACTGACTGCAATGGGCCGGTACAACCTTCGCCGGCAGCGGACTTATTTGCATAAGGCAATCATCTTCGCGGCCGCGGTAGGACTTGCCGACTCAAAGAAGGCTTCCAGGTCGCGACTGTCCTGCGGCGGCTTGGCCAGCCGAACCAGGCCTTGGCATTCACTCTCCTTCGGAGCACTGCGCTTATCCATGCAAGCACCGACCGCCCTGGAAAAACCAGCCTCTCCCTCACTATCCACTCCGAACGCAACATATAAGTCGTGGGCAGCTGCACGCAGCGCTGGATAGGTCTGCGCGCACCCTTCGACCACGGCAATCATGGCGCCCGTCGCCGCCACTTCCTGCATCGCTGCCTGGCCTTGCAGTTCCATCAACTGCCCGGCTGTGATATCTGCCCTGGCAAGACCAGAAAGCAGGCAGGTCGTTGCAGCAAGAACAACCGCAGTACATCGAATGGGATTCATCATGAGGAGCTACTCCGTGTTAATGGCCTGTGCGGCCCTTGTGTGCGCAAATCACTGTCAACCCCCATGGGGCGTCCCGTCTGCATAGTGCGCGTCCGTCTGCTTGCCGAACCACGGGTAGTAGGCAGTTGTCCTGCCCCGCGCCCGCGGCCATTCCTTGGGCGGCTCGCGCTTGGTCCAGCCTGCCGGGGGCGCCACCAGCACCGTCCACGCATCGTTGGGATTCGCCACACTGGTCACGACTGCGCTATGCCCGGTCTGGTCCGCATACGCGACCGCATAGGCAATGTTCAGTCCCGCGCTGGCCGCGCGGGCCGGGCCCACCATATGCTCCGAGACGCTACGAAAATCCTTCAACTGGTCCAGGTCCGGCCACTGCTGATGCACCGCCGCGCGCAAGGGCGCAAGCTCCGTATTCACATTGGGCGCGCGCCGGTCAATATCGTGGTAGATGCGGTCAACCGGATGATCCTGTGGCGCCTGCGCGTGCACCGCTCGCAGCAGGCCCTGCCAAGCGCCGCCAGGCGTAGCAGCCTTCGCACCAATGCCGCCCTCGTGCTGCTGCGGGGTGTACAACGCCGCCAGCGGCGCATAGCCCCAGTCCGCGCTGGGATGGCCCAGGATCAGCAGCACCGAATTTTCGTTGGTCTGCTCGCCTTTCGGATAGTTGGGCGCGTCCATGGTGTACACCCACACCGTCTTCTTCGGATTGGCGTTAAGGTAGGCAATTGCCGCCTGGAGGTCATAGAAGCCCACCGTTTCCGCGCCCGCCATCACCGTGACGTTGGGTAGCTTTGGTTCGGAGAACGCCTCCAGATCCATTGCCTCGGCCGCGCTATAGATCTCCATGAAGAACAACCGGCGCGCCGCGCTAAGCGTGAAAGTCGGTGAACCAACCACCATATCTGAACCGTGAGCCAAGCCTCGTTGCGAGCTGCCGCGATCGCTATAGACCTTCACAAACAGATCATTCATGCGCGCCTCGGCGTGCTCCTCGTTCTCCGCCAATATTGAGGGTGCCGGCATGCCAAGCCGGGTATGTTTCGCCAATCTGTCGAGACCGTCCCTATACCGATTGGACTCTTTGATATATGTCGGCGTATTGATCCACGCCTGTGGCATTCCGGCGAATACGCGGATGTCGGCAAAGTCTGGCCGTCGTGTGCCGTTGTGGATGGAATAGAAGTAATTCGCGTTGACGGCCGTGTGATAGCTCAGGGGATAAAGCGGCTCCTTGATCAGATCTTCCAGCGCCTCCCAGTAGACGGGATTAGGATTGTCATCCTTCCAAACCGGGTTGACCCCTTGCACGAGCAGACCCGGCGCATCACCGAGCTTCAGATGCGGGCTGTCAGTATCGGACGGATTGCGATCCGCCAACCCCTGCGCCCACAGCAGGTTCCACTGGGTCGGATAGTCCTTCCACATCAGCGGATTCATCCATTGCACGCCCAACACATATGCAGCCGGTGCGTTGGGGCCGCTCGCGGGTGTTCGCGCAGCAAGTGGATACGGCGACGGATCTCGGTGATAGTTGGACATGGGCTTTCCCGATGAACAGGCCGCCAGCAGCGCCGCGACGGCGGCGCCCACCAAGACGGCAATCGCGCGCCGTACGACCACCTTGTTCATGCAAGTGACCATTGTTCTCATCCCCTCAACGCCGGTCTGTCTGCTTGCCGAACCATGGGTAGTAGGCAGTTGTCCTGCCCCGCGCCCGTGGCCATTCCTTGGGCGGCTCGCGCTTAGTCCAGCCTGCCGGGGGCGCCACCAGCACCGTCCACGCATCGTTGGGATTCGCCACACTGGTCACGACTGCGCTATGCCCGGTCTGGTCCGCATACGCGACCGCATAGGCAATGTTCAGTCCCGCGCTGGCCGCGCGGGCCGGGCCCACCATATGCTCCGAGACGCTACGAAAATCCTTCAACTGGTCCAGGTCCGGCCACTGCTGATGCACCGCCGCGCGCAAGGGCGCAAGCTCCGTATTCACATTGGGCGCGCGCCGGTCAATGTCGTGGTAGATGCGGTCGATCGGAAAGGCCTGCGGCGCCTGCGCTTGCACCGCTTGCAGCAGGCCCTGCCAAGCGCCACCAGGGGTAGCTGCCTTCGCTCCGATGCCGCCCTCGTGCTGCTGCGGGGTGTACAACGCCGCCAGCGGCGCATAGCCCCAGTCCGCGCTGGGATGGCCCAGGATCAGCAGCACCGAATTTTCGTTGGTCTGCCTGCCCTTTGGGTAATTGGGCGCGTCCATGGTGTAGACCCACACCGTCTTCTTTGGGTTAGCGTTGAGGTAGGCAATCGCCGCCCGCAAGTCATAGAAGCCCACGGCTTCCGCGCCCGCCATCACCGTGACGTTGGCTAGCTTTGGTTCGGGGAAGATCTTCAGGCTCATCGCCTCGGCCGCGCTATAGATTTCCATGACGAACAGCCGGCGCGCGGCATTTGGCGTGAAGGTGGGTAGGCCAATCACCATGTCGGAGTCATAAGGAAGTCCCCTTCTGGGCTGACCGTCATAGCCCGAATAGTCTTTCACAAAGTAGTCCGCCATACGCTCATCGGCATGCTCTTCGTTTTCCGCCAGAATCGACGGTGCCGGCATGCCCCAATCGACCTGCTCTGCCAATCGATCCCGGCCATTCATGTACCGATTGGACTCCTTGATATAGGTCGGTGTATTGATCCACGCCTGCGGCATGCCGGCGAATACACGGATGTCGGCAAAATCGGGCCGTCGCGTGTCGTTCCGGATCGAATAGAAGTAATTCGCGTTGACCGCGGTGTGGTATCCCAGCGGATAGAGCGGCTCACGGATCAGGGTATTAAGCGCTTTCCAGTACACCGGGTTGGGATTGTCGTTCTTCCAGACCGGATTGACGCCGCCGACGAGCAGCCCCGGCGCATCACCGAGTTTCAGATGCGGGCTGTCAGTATCAGACGGATTGCGATCCGCCAACCCCTGCGCCCACAGCAGGTTCCAGTGGGTCGGGTAGTCCTTCCACATCAGCGGATTCATCCATTGCACGCCCAGTACATATGCGGCTGGGGCATCGGACCCGCTCGCGGGCGCGCGCACAGCAAGTGGATACGGCGACGGATCTCGGTGGTAGGTAGACATGGGCTTTCCCGATGAACAGGCCGACAGCAGCGCCACGATGGCGACTCCTGCCATGACGATGGCAAGGCAATTGATGAGTAATGAATCTCGATTAGCGGTTTTCACCGGGCTCTCCTTGCAGGATCTGCCCGCCGAAGACCAGGTCACGCTCGCTGGGTCGTTGATGCTTGCTTGCAGAAAGTGTCTGTGAGATACGGCTGTCCGAACGCTCGTCGTCCATACCAAGCACTCCCGGAACATCCGCTCTGTAATATTTTTGGCTCTCCAGCCGATCTCCGTTGATCCGACCAGAACCGTAGTACCAACTCCATTCCTTCATTTGATCGTCTTTCGGATCACAACGCCGCCAGTCCGCCAACTGCCGCAGCCACTTCAGCTCGTTCGGCGGCATCATGCAGATGCCTACATCAACGTCATAGGCGAGCACCTTTTCGCAGTGCACCGGATTGGTCAGAATGGTCGAGTGGTTCATAGCATTCAGGTCCACCGCATACTTCAGGAAGTACTCGCGCTTTTCGGTATTGAACTCGCGGAATTCCGCAAACTCGTCCCCCGTAAGATCCCCGCCATCCCTCATCTGCTCAATGCCCGCCTCATAGGGGTCGCCAGCCTTGCGCCGGGCAAGTTGACGCACGCTGGCATTGTGTTCATAGCGCAGCGCCGCTTCGTCGCTGTAGTCCGCCGCGCCCTGCCCCGCGCTCCGGTACTTGTCGTAGACGTCGTCGCTCCTGCCTGCCGGATTGAGCGCATCGGTGTGCGACTCCGGTCCCTGGTTGAAGATTCCCTGTACTTTCCCTGCTTTCCCGCTTTGTCCGCCATCGTCAGGCGCCTGCTTGTCGGTGTGATACAGGTGAATTGCCCGCGCGGCGATGGGCTCCTTCACGGCTGGTGCATTGATCGGCACGGACCAGCCGTTCGGCGGATCGGCGTTTACGGGTACATAACTGACGTGTCCGAAGGTCGTTACCCGCAGCAGGGCGAAAGTCATTTCGTAGATGCCACCGAGCACGGTCGCGCCGAGCTTCTCTCCAACGCCGCGCTGGTCGTCCTCCCATACCCGCGTCAGGTGAAAGCGCAGTGGCAATGGCTTGCGGTACCAGAATGCATTCCCATCGCCCTGGATCGGATCGGCCTTCGACGGGTTACCCTTGTCGTAGTAGACGAAGCTGCTTGGCTTGCTGCCCACTTCGAATGGCATCTGGCCATACTTGCCCGGATTGCCCTGCGCCCACACACGCTGGAACAAGACGTCCGCGTGATGCGCGAAAGCATAGGGGCGATCGCCGCGCGCCTTGGCCGACTCCCGCATGTCGTGATCGGTGCCGGCCAGCACCTCCTTCGACAAGCCCAGCCAGCCCATGCCCTGCACGGTGCTTACTGAAATCACTTGATCGTGGGGATTGCTGTAGAGGAAGACATGCTTGCGCGTCTGACGCCCCTTGCTGTCTTCGCCTGCCGTCCATGGGACTTCGCCTTCCTTGGGCCGCCGCGTTGGTGTCATGGCGTTGACACAGTCATCACTGGCATGATCAAAGCTGGAGCTACCAACAATCTCAAAGAAGCGATCCAGCGTCTTGCGCCGCGCATAAACCGTGACGCGGCCCAGGTCAGTATCGGCGTTGTACTGCGCGAAGTTCTCAAAGAAGTTAGGCAGCACACTGTAGGGAGGATTCGCCAACACGTAGGTATCCGCCACGCCGTCGCCGGCGAAGTCATGCTTGCCAATAAATGCCGAGGCCATGCCAACCATATTGCCCTGGCTGTGACAGACCACCGTGACCGGACACACCTTGCCATAGGCTTCCTTGTGCTTGGCCCGGACTTGCGCCACCAGTGCGGCCAGGCGCCGGGCGGCATGCGCGCCGTAGTGGCGCGGTGGGCAGCCGTAGATCAGTCGGCTGGTGTCCGTGTTCATGTCCTGCGCCTGCAGCCCGGCAAACAGGTCAGTGACCGTGCCGGTGGTCCACAGATCCGGCAGAGCAGAGCATCCGTTGGCGAAGGGACCGCCGCCCCAGGCATCCTCTTCGTCAAGCAAGATGTTTGGCCCAACTGTCGCCAAGTCTTCCTTGGAAGCTTTATAGCCCCAACGGAATCGGATAACGGGGCTCTGGTCGCCATCGGCTACGAAATTCTCCGCATCAACTTCTCGGGACAAGTAGCCTTTTGGCGTCAGCTCTGGCAGATACTGCGCTGGTCGTAGCGACCCGGCATCATACGTGTCGCCTGCCTCCCCGCGCTGCTGGCGCTGATTTATGCCTTTGCACAAGCCTTCTTCGGCGCTGGCGAACCATTCGCCGTTCGAGTTCACGCCATGCACGAAGATGATGATGCCGGGCAGGGTCTTCAGGTCGAGCTTTCGGGCTCCCTTACTTGGGACGTGAATGTCGTCGGCGCTGGCAATCGGGTTGGCCCCTTGCTTGGATACGGTGGATGCACTCATTTCTGGTTCCGTGGTGATCGATGCAAACCGGGCTCAGTACAGCTTGGGCGCGAACATCTTGACGCTCACCGCCTCGATCAGATCCGAAGCCGACTGCTCGGTTGCGCCAGCGGCGTTGGTCACACCTTCCATCACACTGCCATCCGCCCTGACAATCTGGTAGGGTGCATTGGCGACCGGTCGCTCAAGCTCGCCTGCCTTCAGCAGGAACTTCCGGCCCGCGTCACCCTGGCTAAACTGCGGCAACGGTCCGCTCAGGCTGGACGGCCCGACGATGTCGAAATCCGAGGTATGCAGCAGGATCCCGCCAGGACCATGGATGTCCACCTTGCCTCCGCCAATGCGGATCCCAGCCCCGTCCGCCGTCATCAAGCTCAGGCTCTTGCCCGCATTCAGAACGATGTTGCCGTCGGTTGCGGTCACCACTACGTTGTGCCTGGCGTTCGCTTCGATGTTGGATTTCTGCGCCTGCAGAACCAGATTGCCCTGGTGCGCGATGCCTCGCAGCTCACCGCTGTGCGCGAAGAATCCGATCCCCTGCCCCGCATTGACAACGAACTGCTGCCCTGCGGTCATTTGCTGGTTCAACCGTGAAACGGCGTCGATATGCGCGCCGGCATACGTCGTCAATACCTTGGGCGTGGCCAGCACCATGCCCGCCGGCGCATAGGCACCGATCAATGGCTGACCTCCCTTACCAGGCGCGTCCTTGTGGTTGTTGGCACCAGCGTCCCACTCCCTCACGGCCCGTGCGAGTTCGGCCTGCGGATCCGTATCGGCAGCCAGCCCTTCATGGGCATGGCCATAGTCGCCCAACGACTTCGCCGCCTCCAGCGCCGCCTCCATGCAGTGAATAAGCTCGTCGCGTGACAGGTGCCCGCCCATGGCCCTTACCTGCCCTTCGGCCGTGACGAACAGTCCCTTCGCGCCGCGTATCGCACCCTGGCCATCGGTGCGCAGATCAAAGCCTTCACCGCGCCGGTCCTTGCGCCCGGCGTGGTCCGGCACCCCGGTCAGATAGCCCAGGTTCAGTTGCGATGTCTGGTGATCCGAGGACAGCTGCGCCTGGATCTGGTCCTGCGTGTCGTCCATCAACAGGTGGTTGTGGCGCCCGCCGAACAACTCCTTGCTGCGGATTCCCGACAAGGCATGCTGCCCCGGCAGCGCCCAGGGCGGCAGATTGAGCTGGTTCGGCGCCCGCCCGACAATCACCGGACAATCCGGATCGCCGTTGATGAACGCCACAATGACCTCCTGCCCGATACGCGGAATATGCATCGCGCCGAACTGGTCGCCCGACCAGCCATTGACCACCCGAATCCATGGCGACGAGTTCTCGTCGTACTTCCCGTAGCGATCCCATTCGAATTGAATGATCACGTTGCCGTGATCGTTGCACCAGATCTCCTGGTTCTTCGGGCCGGTCACTACCGCCCGCTGCACGCCGGCCACGTATGGCTTGCCGACCGTGCGCGGCGGGCGAAAGACTTCATCAGTGGGGTGCGCTTCAAACGCAACGCGGCACGAAAACTGTTGCCCGCTGCCGGATTCGCCGCCGATATCCTCCAGGTCCAGCGTCGCACCGGTCACCAGGTACTCGCGGTTCATCGCCGGGTTGCTGTGATTGCTCACCAGGTAGGTGCAGCCCGCCGCCACCCCGCGCAGCGCACCCACGCCACGTGCGCGCCGGCCGCGTGCGCGGCGCTCTTCCATACGAATCCTCGCCCGGATCTCGCCCACCGCCGGATCGACATAGTCGCCCGGGTACTCGTAGCGCTCGAGATCGGCGAAGCTGGTGTCGCGCGGCTGGCTGTTGCCGGTGGTCAGATTCGCGCGCGGCTTGCGCGGATCGTAGTCGTTCAGCGTCACCTTGCCCGTGCGCAGCCGGTTCACCGGATCGAAGCGAACCAGATGTTCCTCGTCGATCTTGAAGCCACGCGGATAGAGTGGCAGCGTGCGATAGGCCTCGCTGGGGAACGCGCGGTACGCGCCCGATTCGGCGGCCAGGATCAGCCGATGGTGTCCGCCGTCATGCTCGAAGAAGTAGGTAATTCCGTACTCTTCGGTCAGGCGCTGGATGAAGTGCGCATCGCTCTCTCCGTGCTGCACCTCCCAGGCGAGCTTCGGATACACCGAGGTGTCGAGGCGCTTCTCCACCGAGAACGGGTAGTCCGCAAGCACCTCGTCAAGAATCTCAATCACCGTCTTCTTCTGGAAGGGCTTGTAGTCCGACGTCTGCGTCGCAAGCCACAGCCAGGGACGCAACGTGAACCGGTACATGCGATTCTCCGCAACGCCGCCGACATGTTCGATGTCGGAGATAACGCCGGTGATCTCGCGATACCCAGCCCCCACCCCACCCAGCAGGCCGGTGCCCATGCCATCGAGCTGGATGGTGACGGTCATCTCGCGGCCGATCATCGCATCAGGATCTGCCTCGGCAAGATACTGTTCCGCGGCAGGCGAGACCGTACGCAGGTCTACCTTGTAGGTGAAGAGTTCGCTTAATCCCTCATGACCTGAGAGCCTCACGAACGCCAGCTGCGGCTGTCCCAACAGGTCAGGAATCGCAGAGCTGGAGACGCTGACGGTGCGATTCCGCCCAATGGCCAGGTTCTTCAGATTGTTTAGCGCACTCATGAGGTCATCTCTTTAACGGCCGCTCGGAGTCGGGCCGTTGTCATCCGCATGGATTCCGCACTCGGTCAGTGCCAGACTCCTTGGCCTCGCCAGCTTCAACACTGGTGATCGGCGAGGCCAGTCATGACAATCAGGCTTCCTTGTTGCCCTTGATGTCGTAACCCGCGGTCACCGCGCCACCGCTGCCGCCCTGGGCGTTCTGCACCACGTACTCCTGCTTCACCCTGGAGAACGACAGCGCCACCTTCTCGCGCATGCGCACTTCGTCATCCACCGAGCCCTTGGGGCTTACCTGGGTGACGATCACGTCGGTCATGGTGAGCTTCAGGTATTCGAGCGGATTGCCGCCGGCCTTGCGCACCACCAGCACGGCCTCGTTGATGTGCTTGCCGGTCAGGCAGTACTTCATCAGGTTGGGCGAGGCGCGATCGATGAAGTGCTCGAAGCACAGGTCCGACACGGTCGCCTTGCCGGCGCCGCCGCCACTGCCCGCGTGCATGGTGGACTGCTGCTCGATGCTCCAGTCCCAGGCCAGTACTTCGACTTCGTTCTTGTGCGACGAATCCTGCGACTCGCCATCGATGCCGTTGATCTTCAGGAAAATGTCCTGTGCCATTGCAAAACTCCTTCACGTTAAGACAGGTACTGCAGACAAGAGCCACAGCCAGGGCCGCGCCCCAGTCAGGTCAGGGGCGCGATACCTCGGCGTGGAACTACCGGTGCGTTTGAACGCCTGAGCGACGCTCAGGCGGCGTCCTTGACCGACGGCAGGCGCGCCACCAGACGCAGCGAGACGGTCAGGCCCTCGAGCTGGAAGTGCGGACGCAGGAAGAACTTGGCGCTGTAGTAGCCGGGGTTGCCTTCCAATTCCTCGACGACCACCTCGGCTGCCGCCAGTGGTCGGCGCGCCTTGGTCTCCTGCGACGAGTTGGCCGGGTCGGCATCGACGTAGTTCATGATCCATTCGTTGAGCCAGCGCTGCATGTCCTCGCGCTCCTTGAAGGCGCCGATCTTGTCGCGCACGATGCACTTCAGGTAATGGGCAAAGCGCGAGCAGGCGAACAGGTACGGCAGGCGTGCGGAGAGGTTGGCGTTGGCGGTCGCGTCAGCGTCGTAGTACTCGGCCGGCTTCTGCATCGACTGGGCGCCGATAAAGGCTGCGTAGTCGGTGTTCTTGCGGTGCACCAGCGAGATAAAGCCGTTCTTCGACAGTTCGGCTTCACGGCGGTCCGAGATGGCGATCTCGGTCGGGCACTTCATGTCGATGCCGCCATCGTCGGTCGGGAAGGTGTGGCACGGCAGGTTCTCGACCACGCCGCCGCTTTCGACGCCACGGATCAGCGTGCACCAGCCATAGAGCTTGAACGAGCGGTTAATGTTGACCGCCATGGCGTAGGCGGCATTGCTCCACACGTACTTGCGGTGATCCGCACCGTCGGTGTCTTCCTCGAAGTCAAATTCATCGACCGGATTGGTCTTGATGCCGTAGGGAAGGCGCGACAGGAAACGCGGCATGGCGAGGCCGACATAGCGGGCATCTTCCGAGTTGCGCAGGCTGTTCCACGGCGCGTACTCCAGGTTCTGGAATATCTTGGACAGATCGCGCGGATTGGCCAGTTCCTGCCACGAATCCATCTGCAGCACGGACGGCGAGGCGCCGGCAATGAACGGGGCGTGAGCCGCTGCCGAGATCTTGGCGAGCGAGCCAAGGAGTTCGACGTCTGGCGGCGTGTGGTCGAAGTAGTAGTCGGCTACCAGGCAGCCGTAGGGCTCGCCACCAAGCTGGCCGTACTCTTCCTCATAGACACGCTTGAAGAACGGGCTTTGGTCCCAGCCGATGCCCTTGTAGCGGCGCAGGGTTCGGCGCAGCTCTTCCTTGGACACATCCATCACGCGGATGCGCAGCTTGTCGTCGGTTTCGGTGTTTGAGACCAGGTGGTGCAGGCCGCGCCAGGCGGACTCCAGCTTCTGGAAGTCCTCATGGTGCAGGATCAGGTTGATCTGCTCGGAGAGCTTCCTGTCGATGGCGCCGATGATGGCTTCGATGCTCTTGTAGGCATCATCGCTCATGGTGAACGAGCTGGCGAGCGCCTGCTCGGCCAGGGTCCTGACGGCGAGGTCGACAGCCTCGCGGGCCTGGTCGGTCTTGGGCGAGAATTCGCGGCTGATCAGCGCGGCGAATTCCGAATGGTCAGCGCTCGCGAGCGCTTGCTGTTGGGCTTGTTGGGCGGAGGGCATGGAGTCCTTGCTTGATGAGGTCGTTCAGGTAGGCAAGCAGCCGATCCATTCAGGACTGCGGCGACTGCGGTTCGTCGTCGCCTGCCCTGGGCTTGGGCGCCTTGGCAAGCGACTGCAGCAGCGCGGGATCCTGCAGCAACTGGTTGATCAGCGATTCGGCGCCCGACTTGCCATCCATGTAGGTCTGCAGGTTGGCGAGCTGGGTGCGGGCTTCGAGCAATTGCCTGAGCGCATCGACCTTTCCGGCTACTGCCGCGGGCGAAAAATCCTCAATGCTCTCGAATGTCATGTCGACCATGAGCTGGCCATCGTCGGACAGCGTATTGGGCACGGCAAACGCCACGCGCGGCTTCATGGCCTTCATGCGCTCGTCGAAGTTGTCGATATCGATCTCAAGAAACTTGCGATCGGCAACCGGCGGCAGCGGCTCGGCTGGCGTGCCCGACAGATCGGCCAGCACGCCCATCACGAAAGGCAGCTCGATACGCTTCTCCGAGCCATAAACTTCGACGTCGTACTCGATCTGCACGCGCGGCGCACGGTTGCGCGCGATGAATTTCTGCGAACTGTTCACAACAGACATGGATCTCCCCAGCGGGTTACATGGACATGCCGGCCGGCGTCAAGCCGGGCCGGCCTCGGGACACTCCGGCACAACGGCATCGTGGCCAGCGCGGTATTCGGTGTGGTAGGCGAGCCCGGCAGGCGCGTTGTCGGCAACGCTGATCCCGATCACCCCGAGCTGGCGCTTCTCGGACAGGGCCAACAGCCACAGGCGTGCCAGTTGAGGCTGGATGACCTGTTCAATAAAGCCGATCAGCTGCCGGGCGCCGGTCTCGCCGACCGGACAGCGCGCCACGATGAACTCGACCACCGGGTCGTCGTAAGTCAGCACAATGCCGTGCTGCTGCTGCATGCGCACCACCACCCGATCGAGGTGCAGCCGCACGATGCGGCCAAGGTTGTCGGCCGCCAGCGGCAGATACGGCAGGACTACCAGCCGGCCAAGGAACGCCGCCGGAAACACCTTGCGCAGCTCGGGCATCAGCGCGTCGCGCAGCGCCGCGGGCTGCGGCATCAGCGCCGGGTCTTCACAGAGCTTCGCCAGCAGATCGGCTCCGGCATTGCTGGTGAGCAGCAAGATGGTGTTCCTGAAGTCGATATGGCGCCCCTCTCCGTCCTCCATGTAGCCCTTGTCGAAGACCTGGTAGAAGACTTCGTGGACATCGGCATGGGCCTTCTCGACCTCGTCGAGCAACACCACGCTGTAGGGCCGGCGGCGCACCGCTTCGGTCAGTACGCCCCCTTCGCCGTAGCCGACATAACCCGGCGGTGCGCCCTTGAGCGTCGAGACGGTATGTGGCTCCTGGAATTCCGACAGGTTGATGGTGATGAGGTTTTGCTCACCGCCATACAGGGCGTCGGCCAACGCCAGCGCGGTCTCGGTCTTGCCAACCCCCGACGGGCCCGCCAGCAGGAAGACCCCGACCGGCTTGTTGGGGTCAGTCAGTTGTGCACGGGCGGTCGTGACGCGCTCCCCAAGCTGGATCAGCGCGTGACCTTGCCCGATCACGCGTTCGCCAAGTGTCTGCGGCAACTGCATCAAGGTTGCCACCTCGTCCGCGACCATGCGCCCAACCGGGATACCGGTCCAGTCGGCGACGATGGCAGCGACCACGCGTTCATCCACTTCGGTGTACACAAGCGACGCATCCGCTTGCGCGGCATGAAGATGGCCCTCGAGCTCATCCAGGGATCGTCGCGCCGGGGCGGTGAGCGGCGATTCATCCGACACGAACTGCACCAGTGCGTGTCGGCGGGCGACCAGGTCGGTCGCCAGACCGCGCACCCGGTCCCAGCGCGCTTCGGCCAAAACCAGGTCGGCTTCGAGCTGATCGCGCCGAACCCGTGCGAGCTCAATCCGCGCGGCGTCCGGCCGGCCAAAGCCGGCTTCCCGGGCCAGTAGCGCGCACTCGGCGTCGGCCGCGGCGAGTTCGTGGCGCAGATGTTCGACTGCTGCCGGGGGCGCATGCAATGACAGCGCTACGCGGGCACAAGCGGTGTCGAGCAGGCTGATCGCCTTGTCGGGCAACTGCCGCGACGGGATAAAGCGATGCGATAGCCTGACGGCGGCGCGCACCGCCTCGTCGCGGATCAGTACCTGGTGATGCGCCTCGAACGTCCGGACCAGACCTCGCACCATGGCGACCGCCCTGGCTTCATCCGGTTCCATGACCTGCAGGACCTGGAAGCGGCGCGTAAGCGCCGGATCCTTTTCGATATGGCGCTTGTATTCGCTCCAGGTGGTGGCACCGATCGTGCGCAGTGCCCCACGCGCCAGCGCCGGTTTGAGCAGGTTCGCGGCATCGCCGGTGCCGGCCTGGCCACCGGCGCCAACCAGCGTGTGGACTTCATCGATGAACAGGATCACGGGCGTCGGGGATTTGGCAGCTTCCTCAAGCACGCCCTTCAACCGCGCCTCGAACTCGCCCTTCATGCTGGCGCCCGCCAGCAGCGCACCCACGTCGAGGCTCAGCAGCCTGATGTCCTTCAGGCTGGGCGGCACCTCACCCGCGGCAATGGCCTGTGCCAGCCCCTCGATGACGGCGGTCTTGCCGACACCCGCCTCTCCGGTCAGAAGCGGATTGTTCTGACGGCGGCGCAGCAGGATGTCCGTCATGGTGCGGATCTCATGCTCGCGGCCGATCACGGGATCCAGCCGGCCCGCGCGTGCCTCCTCGGTCAGGTCGCGGCAGTACCTGCCCAGGCCAGGCTTGCCGGCACCGGCTGGTGCCATCGCACCATTGGATTCACCCGGTGTGGCGGGTACCAGGCCACTGCCGTCATAGGCCGCTTCACGGCTCTCAGGCGATTGCGCGATGAGCGCCGGTGCCATTTCCACCAGGTCATCGGGCCGCAGCTTCGCGAACTGGCTTGAGATGCCCAGCACCGTACGGCGCAACTCCGGCGTTTTGAGCAGCGCAGCGAGCAGGTAGGCGCCGCGCACGCGGTCATCGGAAAAAGCAAGCGTCGCATAAACCCAGGCCCGCTCGATCGCCGACTCAAGCTGGAACGAGAAGTCGCTGATCGAGGTGGCGCCGGCTGGCAACGCCGCCAGCGCGCGGATCAGGTCGGTTTCCAGCGCGGACAGGTCGGCGCCGGCATGGCGCAGCATCCGCTGCAGGTCGCCATCCGGGGCTTGCAGCAGTTGGTGGAGCCAATGCACAAGCTCCACGTACGGGTTGCCGCGAAGCTTGCAAAAGGCCGTCGCACTTTCGATTGCCTTGAAGAGCGTGGGATTGAGCCGGCCAAATAGCGCCTGACGCGAAATATCCATTCGATACCTTTTGCCTTGCGACCCTCTTGAGAGGACTGCCATGGCACAGCGATTTCTTATCGGTTTTTCAGGATATGGCCAAAACAATACGCCGGCAAACTTCTAATCCGCGGCAAGGCCTCGCAGGCATCGACATCCGAAATTGATATAACCATTTGATTTACATAGATTATTCACTTCATCGCGCGACTATCACGATTCCCTCCCGCCGACAATGACCCAATACCATGCCTCTATGGAATATTACGAATTTTGACAATCCACCCAAGACACACATCATTTTCATCCTGCGTCCATAGGCTCACCCTTAAATCCCAGTAAATCATTTTTTAATTCTGATTTATTGAATATTTAATAGGAAGATTCCATTCGACTTATCATTTCATTACGCCGCGATTTGCGATTATCATCAGACGCTTTCGAAAACCAATAAACTCAGGTGGCTGGGCTATGAGCGACTGGCAGAACCGCACAGCAGGCATCAAAGCCGTCGTCGCCGGAGTCGGCGGCGACAGCCATGCGCCCTGGCCTTGGGATGCGCCCGGCCGGACGCAGCCGGACGCTGCCGATCCGTTCTCGCTGGTGAAGCCAGCCGGGGGCGCAGGGACCACAGCGGCGGCTGCCCCTGACCCGGCCGACGTGCTCGATCGGCTCAAACGCGAGGCCGAGGCGGCGCTATGCGATCCGAACTACGTCAGTGCACATGCCAGCTTCCATGCAACGTCGACGGCTCCGATCCCCGCACAGGGCGACCCGAAGCCACTGCAAGCGCTCGCGCGCGAAGCGAACCATGCCGATAGCCTGATGGACATGCTGGGCACGGCTGGCCGTATTGATTCCCTGATCGGCTCCCAACAATCCCTGGAAGGGCAAGAACTCTTTTCACCCCCCGCTGCGCCGGACGTGCTGTGGCTGTTCGCTGGCGACATAGCGCCCGCGCGGCGCCGCGATGTCACGGCCCCGCTTACCCGTCGCGAACACCACCTGGTCTTGATGGATAGCGCCTACCGTCCCGCGCTGGCGCAAACGCCTGATTCTGATCATGACGCTTGAATCGCGCATCCCTCGTCAGGGACCCGACACGAGGCTGTCTTCATTCCTTCGCCGAGGCGGCTCGGTCAACGGCGCGCTGGCCGAGACGGAGGCGCAGGTCCGCGAGCATCCTGGCTCTTTCGCTTTCCGTTGGCAGCTGTTCCAGTGGCTCTGCGTGGTTGGTGACTGGCCCAGGGCCCTCAAGCAAGTGCAGGTCGCCACACAGCTTGCGCCCGACTTCGCGCAAACCGCGCACGTGTACCGCGATCTGATCCGTGCGGAGGTGTTCCGTGGCGAGGTATTCGCCGGCCAGCGCACCCCCGGCTCCCTGCTGCCGGCCCCAGCGTGGGTGGCAAAGCTCCACACAGCCCTGGCGGAGAACAACACCGGCGATTGCTCAGCCGCGGACATCAGCCGCGACCTGGCCCTGTCCCAGGCGCCAGCCTCAGCCGGCGCGCATGACGGCGTGCGCTTTGCCTGGATCACCGACACTGACACACGGCTGGGACCGACCTGCGAAATCGTGACCGCTGGGCGCTACGCCTGGCCGCCCTTCGCGCAGATGCGCAAGATCGAGTTGGGAAAGACGTCCGGGTTGCTGGATCTGTTATGGCGCCCGGCCACGGTGACACTCGCCGATGGGGTGGTCAGCCATGGCTTCCTGCCGGTGCGCTACCCGAGCTCCGAGCAAGGCAGCGACGGAATCCGGCTGGCTCGCGAAACCAGCTGGGCTGAAGCGGGCGAGACCGGGGTCATCGGTATCGGCCAAAAGACCTGGATGACAGACGCGGGGGATGTCGCCATGCTGGATGTGACAACGCTCACCCTGGACGCGGAGCATGGCTGAACACCGCCCGCCGCGCCGCCCGAATTCGCAACTGCTGCCGACGTTGCTGGACCGCCTGCGCGACGACGCGCCCCAGCGCCAGACGGAAAGCGCGGACGAATACACCGTCACGCGTGCCCAGATGCGCGAGATCATCCAGCGCGATCTCACCTATCTGCTCAACACCACCAATCGCGAGGATGAAATCGATCGCAAGCGCTATCCCGCTGCAGCCGCATCGACCATCAACTACGGCGTGTCCCCGGTCGCCGGCAGTTATCTGGCCGAACACAAGTGGAACGATATCGTCACCATCGTCAGGCGTGCGATCCTGGACTTCGAACCGCGGCTCATCCCCGGCTCGCTGGAAGTGAAGCCGCTTCTGAAAGAAGATGCGCCGCAACGTTACAACACGCTGGTGTTCGAGATCAAAGGCCTGATCCATATGAACCCGTATCCGATGGCGTTCACTGCCCAAAGCTCGCTCGACCTGGAAACCAGCCGGATGAGCGTTCAATCGATCCACGCCAGCTGACACCATGGATCCGCAACTGCTCGACTACTACAACCGCGAGCTCGTCTATATGCGCGAGCTGGCGGGTGAATTCGCCAAACAGCACCCGAAGGTCGCGAAACGGCTGGGCATGCAGGGCATCGAGGTAGCAGACCCCTACGTGGAGCGGCTGATCGAGGCGTTCTGCTTCCTGTCAGCGCGTACCGAGATCAAGCTGGACGCAGAGTTCCCACGCTTCACGCAGCGGCTGCTGGAGGTGATCTACCCGAACTATGTGGCGCCGACGCCATCGATTGCGGTCGCGCAGTTCCGTCCCAGCCAGAGCGAGGGCGATTTTTCGCATGGCGTGGAGGTTCCGCGCGGCACGGAAGTCAACGCGGCGACGGCGCCCGGAGAGAAGACGGCCTGCCAGTTCAGGACCACGCAGCCGTTGATACTGTGGCCGGTTGAGATCACCGAAGCGCGGCTCACCGGGATTCCGCCCGATGTCAGGGGGCCGGAGCGCTATCTGCCCGCCCATGTGACAGTCCAGGGAGCCCTGCGGCTGCGCCTGCGCTGTACGCGAGACGCCACCTTCGACCAACTGCAGGGCCTGGACCACCTGCCGGTCTATCTGCGCGGCGATGACCTGATCGCCTCACAACTGTTCGAACTGTTGCACAGCGCCGGTGTGGCGACGCTGATCGGACGGCCCGGGGCCATGAACGAGCGCCCCTGCGCAGTGGCGCAGGATGCTGTCAGTTACGTGGGAATGGGACCGGGCGAAGGCGCGCTGCCTTTGCAGTGGAACAGCTTCCACGGGCACAACCTGTTGCATGAGTACTTCGCTTGCCCGCAACGCTTCTACTTCTTCAGCCTCAACAGGCTCGCTCAGGGCCTGAGCCGGATCCGCGGCAAGGAAGCCGAGATCGTCGTGCTGCTGTCAAAGCCGCCTCGGGATCTCACCGGCAAGGTCGACCGCGAACAGTTTGCGCTGTTTTGCACACCGGTGGTCAATCTGTTTCCAAAGCGCACCGATCGCATCGAGGTCACGCCGGGCCGCGTCGAGTTTCATCTGGTCGCCGACCGGCAGCATCCGCTTGATTACGAAATCCACGCGGTCAAGCAGCTCAGTGCGCAGAGGTCCCAGCACAGCGCAGGCATTAACTTCCAGCCGCTCTTTACCACCCTGAATGGTGATGAAGGCAACCACGGCCGCTATTTTTCCGTGCGGCGCGAGCGGCGGCTGATCTCTGAGCAGGCTCGCAAGTACGGCACGCGCACGGCATACATCGGCACCGAGCTGTTCGTGTCGCTGGTGGACCAGAACGAAGCGCCCTACCCAGACGCCTTGCGCTACTTGTCAGTGGAATCGCTGGTCACAAATCGCGATTTGCCCAATCTGGTACCGCGCAATGGCCGGCACGACCTGACCCCGGCGGCTTCCATCCCCGTCGAGGGGATCGGCCTGATCCGCGCGCCGTCGGCTCCACGGCCGCCCTTTGCGGACGGTGAAATGGCGTGGCGCCTGATACGGCTGCTAGGCTTCAACTACTTGTCGCTGACTGACCTGGAGCATCGCTCAGGCGGCCAGGGCCTGCGTGACATGCTGCGTCTTTTCGTAGCGAACGACGACCTCGCGCACCAGGGGCAGATCCAGAGCCTAATCGGCGCCAACGTGAAGCCAGTCATGCGCCGGCTGCCAGGCAACGGACCCTTGATCTACGGCCGCGGCATCCAGTGCCAGCTCACGGTGGACGAAGGCGGCTTCTCCGGCATCAGCCCATACCTGTTCGGCGTAGTGCTGGAGCATTTCCTGGCGCGCCACGTCTCGGTCAATGTCTTCACGCAAACCGAATTGCACTCCATGCAACGCGGCCTGGTGCATCGTTGGCCCGTGCGCATGGGCGGCCGCAGCGCCGTGTAGCCATGTTCAAAGGCAACGACGACAATGTGCCGCTCTCGCCGGCGGCGACGGCCGCGCCCGGAAGCTATGCCGGCCAGGCGCCGTGGAAGCTGAGTTTCCTGGGGCTCCTGCGGCATCTGTCCGCCCGGCACCCTGATTTGCCCCCGATCGGGCAGGCGAGCCGGCCCCGCGACGAGCCTTTCCGGGCTGGCCAGCAGGCCGCTCTCACCTTCGCGCCCCGCGAGATCGCGCACGTGCAGCCGCTGCCCGGCCGGCTCAAGGTGCAATTGTTTGGTTTGGGCATGCTGGGGCCGAACGGGGCGCTGCCGATTCATCTGACGGAACTTGTACGCGAGCGTAGCGAGGCACACCGGGACACCACCACCGCCGACTTCCTGGACCTCTTCCACCATCGCGCCTTCACGCAGTTCTACCGCGCGTGGGCAGGCGCGCAAGCCAGCGCGGGCCTCGATCGGCGCGACGACGAGGTGTTCTCCCGCTATGTCGGCTGGCTGGCGGGCAATGAAGCCGACGAAATCGCGCACAGCACCCTGCCGCCGCACGCCCGGCTCGCTGCGAGCGCACACCAGGTGCGCGAAGCACGAAATCCCGACGGCATTGCGGCCACGCTTTCACACTTCTTTGGTGTGCCCGTCAGGCTTGAAGAATACATACTGCACTGGATCGCCGTCGATCCGGCCGAGCACAGCCGCCTGGGACACCCGGGCGCCCCCGGCGTCATGGGACAAGGCGCCATGCTTGGCGAAATGGTGCCAGACCGCCAACACAGGTTCCGCCTGGTAATCGGCCCGCTCGGGTTGCAGCAATACTTGAACTTCACGCCGAACGGCAGGGATCTTCCAACGCTCATCGAATGGGTGCGCGCCTTCGTCGGTTTCGAGTTCGTCTGGGAAGCCGAGCTGCAGGTGATCGCGGACTCGGCGCCACCTGCCATCCTGGGCTCGCAGGAACGTCTGGGCTGGTCTACATGGCTGGGCGAGCCGGATCGCAGCCGCGCCATCACCGGCATGGTGTTCGAGCCCGAGCACTATGCAACACACTGACCATGAATGCCAAAGCCAAGGCCGTATCGGCGCAAAGACCTGAATTTCCTTTCCCAGAACTACTGGAACCTGTCGCACCCGACAGGCCATGCGGTGACGACCTGGAGTACGACCCTGAGTTCGTCGTGCTGCTGGCCAAGGCGGCGCCGAAGCCCGACGCGCAATACGGCAACTTCGTCAGCGAGCCCGAGGCCATCAACTGGGCGGATCTGGAGCGCGACTGCCGGCACCTGCTTCTGCGCACGCGCGACATCCGCATCCTGGTGCTGTTGCTACGCTGCCGTACCCGGCTGGGCCAGGCAAGCGGCTTGCGCGACGGACTCGCGGCCATGGCGCACCTGCTGGCAAAATGGCCGGATGCCATCCATCCGCAGTTATGCGTCGATGGCGAGACCGATCCCGCGATGCGCGCCAACGCGCTGGCCGCGCTGACCGACCCGGAGGGGCTGATGCGGGACGTGCGGGAGTTGACGATCACAGGCAATGCAGCGCTCCGGCTGCAGATCCGGGATGTCGAGCGGTCGCTCGGCGTGCCGCGCCCCGCGGACGCCCTGGCGCCGGAATCGGTGCGGCAGCAGATACTGGATCTGCGCCGGCAGAACAGCCCCACCCTCACGGCACTCGACGAGGCCGCAGGCGAAGCAGCGGCCATTGACGGTTGGGCCAAAGCCAAGCTCCGGCAGGACGGCCCCGACTTGAGCCCGCTGCTAAAGCTGCTTGGCATGATGGCGAGCACTGCCGCGACCGCCCCGGCACCGCCGGTCGCCGCATCAACCAGCGCGCCAGTCGCTTCTCCTTCCTGCGGCGATGCTGTCGGGCGTCTTTCTCCTGCCGCAACCGCCGCGTACTCAGGCGCCGGCGAACCGCGGGATCGCGCTGCCGCCCTGGCCGGCATCCGCACCGCGCGTCAATGGTTCGAACTCCACGAACCCAGCAGCCCGGTGGCGCTGCTGCTCAGGCAGGCCGAGCGGCTGGCCGGCAAGCGCTTCGATGAAGTGTTCCAGGCGATCCCTGCGGAACTGGTGGAGCGCTGGGCGCAGGACACATAGCAGGGACCGGCCGCAAGCTACTCCAGCATCCCCCGATGCCGGCCCAGCGCCTCCCGCACGATCTCCAGCAGCCCGCTGCCGGCGTCGGCATCGACATGCCCGAGCAAGGCCCGGCGCATGCGCGGTTCCCAGAAGCGCTTGATATGCCCGGCGATATCCGCGACCGCCTCCTCGCGATCGGGCATGGCTTCGAAGAAGCTGCCGATCTGGTTGGCCATGGTGACAAGGTTATCGATCTTCATGCCAGGCTCTCGTGGGTGCTGCCGTGCTGCAGGCGTTGGGGATGGGCGTAGACCACGTGCGCGCCGGCGCGCACGAAGCCGGCCAGCGTGATGCTGGCTTGTTCGGCAAGCCGCACCGCCAGCGCCGTCGGCGCGGACACTGCTGCCAGCACGCCGGCGCCGATGGCGGCGGTCTTCAGCACCATTTCATAGCTGGCGCGGCTGGTCACCAGCACCGCGCCGCTGGAGATGTCCTCGCCGCTGCGGGCGAGCGCGCCCGCGAGCTTGTCGAGCGCGTTGTGGCGGCCCACGTCTTCACGCACCAGCGACACATGGCCGTCGGCACGCAGCCAGGCTGCAGCGTGCGTCGCACCCGTGTGTTGCTGCAGCGCCTGTCGCAGTTGCAGCTGCACGAACGCGGCCTGGATCACGTCGGTATGGAAGCTGGCATCGCTGCGCACCGGTGCCGGCAGGCGCATCACCTGCTCCAGCGATTCGTTGCCGCACAGCCCGCAGCCGGTGCGCCCGGCCAGTGAGCGGCGGCGGTCCTTGAGCCGCATGAAGGCTTCAGAGGCGATTTCCAGCTGCACGGCGATGCCATGCGCGCGCGTGTCGATGTCGATGCCGTAGACCTCGCGCGCGCTGCCGACGATGCCTTCGCTCAGGCTGAAGCCGAGCGCGAAGTCTTCCAGGTCGGCCGGCGTCGCCAGCATCACCGCATGCGAGATGCCGTTGTACTCCAGCGCCACCGGCACCTCCTCGGCCACCTCGTCGGGGGCGAGCATCAGCTCGCCGCCGCGCCAGCGGTTGACCGCGAAGGTGCTGCGGGTCGCGCTCACGGCGTCTTCGGCGGCGGCCGGATCGCGTTCCGGCGACTGCATGCAGCGCATCATCGCAACGCCCTCCGCTCAGCCCGCGGCCTGCGCCGGATCGGCGCTGGCCGCCTCCAGCAGCCGCAGCTGCGTGGCGTTGAAGTCCTGGTACTGGCGCTGCCACGCCGACGGCTGCGCCACCGGCAGCACCTGCACCGCGGTCACCTTGTACTCGGGGCAGTTGGTGGCCCAGTCAGAGTTGTCGGTGGTGATCACGTTGGCACCCGATTCGGGGAAGTGGAAGGTGGTGTAGACCACGCCCGGCTGCATGCGCTCGCTGACGATCGCGCGCAGCACGGTGTCGCCGGCGCGGCTCTGCACCCCGACCCAGTCGCCGTCCTTGATGCCGCGCTCTTCCGCGTCGTGCGGATGGATCTCGAGCCGGTCCTCGGCATGCCAGTGGACGTTGTCGGTGCGCCGCGTCTGCGCGCCGACGTTGTACTGTGACAGGATGCGCCCGGTGGTCAGGATCAGCGGGAAGGCACGCGTGACCCTCTCGGTGGTCGGCACATATTTGGTGATGATGAACTTGCCCTTGCCGCGCACGAAGGCGTCGATATGCATGGTCGGCGTGCCTTCCGGCGCGTCGGCATTGCACGGCCACTGGATGCTGCCCAGTTCCTCCAGCCGCTGGTAGCTGACGCCGGCGAAAGTCGGCGTCAGCCGCGCGATCTCGTCCATGATCTCCGACGGATGCTGGTAGTCCATCGGATAGCCCAGCGCATTGGCCAGCAGCATGGTGGCTTCCCAGTCGGCATAGCGCGCCTTGGGCGGCATCACCTTGCGCACGCGCGAGATGCGGCGCTCGGCGTTGGTGAAGGTGCCGTCCTTTTCCAGAAACGACGAGCCCGGCAGGAACACGTGCGCGTACTTGGCGGTCTCGTTCAGAAAGATGTCCTGCACCACGATGCATTCCATCGACGACAGCGCCTCGGACACGTGCTGCGTGTTCGGGTCCGACTGCACGATGTCCTCGCCCTGGCAGTACAGGCCCTTGAAGCTGCCGGCCAGCGCGGCCTCGAACATGTTGGGGATGCGCAGGCCCGGCTCGGGGCTGATCTCGACCTTCCAGGCATCTTCGAACAGGCCGCGCACGGTCGAGTCCGACACGTGGCGATAGCCCGGCAGTTCATGCGGGAACGAGCCGATATCGCAGGAGCCCTGCACGTTGTTCTGCCCGCGCAGCGGGTTCACGCCGACGCCCTCGCGGCCGATATTGCCGGTGGCCATGGCAAGGTTGGCGATGCCCATCACGGTGGTCGAGCCTTGCGCGTGCTCGGTCACGCCCAGGCCGTAGTAGATCGCGGCATTGCCGCCGGTCGCGTACAGGCGCGCCGCGCCGCGCAGCTGATCGGCGGGGATGCCGGTGACGCTCTCCATGGCCTCGGGCGAGTTCTCCGGCAGCGCGACAA
The DNA here is from genome assembly GCF_020618415.1 of Cupriavidus sp. MP-37. Taxonomy (NCBI): domain Bacteria; kingdom Pseudomonadati; phylum Pseudomonadota; class Betaproteobacteria; order Burkholderiales; family Burkholderiaceae; genus Cupriavidus; species Cupriavidus sp. MP-37. The sequence continues at coordinate 3,175,239 of NZ_CP085344.1, forward strand.
AGTCGCGCCACTGGCCGAACGCGCGGTCCTCGCAGCGCTCGGCGATAAAGGCCTCATTGAGCAGGCCTTCGGTGACGATCACGTGCGCCAGCGACGTGACCAGCGCGACGTTGGTGCCCGGGCGCAGCTGCAGGTGGAAGTCGGCGCGGATATGCGGCGAATCGACCAGGTCGATGCGGCGCGGATCGACCACGATCAGCTTCGCGCCGGCGCGCAGGCGCTTCTTCATGCGCGAGGCAAAGACCGGGTGGCCATCGGTCGGGTTGGCGCCGATCACCATGATCACGTCGGCCTTCTCGACCGACCTGAAGGTCTGCGTGCCCGCCGATTCGCCCAGGGTCTGCTTCAGCCCGTAGCCGGTCGGCGAATGGCACACGCGCGCGCAGGTGTCGACGTTGTTGTTGCCGAACGCGGCACGCACCAGCTTCTGCACCAGGTAGCCCTCTTCGTTGGTGCAGCGCGACGACACGATGCCGCCGATCGAGTCCTTGCCGTGCTGCGCCTGGATGCGCTTGAATTCCGACGCGGCGTAGTCGATCGCCTCCTCCCACGACACTTCGCGCCACGGATCGGTGATCTTCGCCCGGATCATCGGCTTGAGGATGCGGTCCTTGTGCGTGGCGTAGCCCCAGGCAAAGCGGCCCTTGACGCAGGCGTGGCCCTCGTTGGCCTTGCCGTCCTTGTACGGCACCATGCGCACCACTTCATTGCCCTTCATCTCGGCCTTGAACGAGCAGCCCACGCCGCAATAGGCGCAGGTGGTCACGGTGCTGTGCGAGGGCTGGCCCAGCTTGATGATCGAGGTCTCGGTCAGCGTCGCGGTCGGGCACGCCTGCACGCAGGCGCCGCACGAGACGCAGTCCGATTCCATGAACGGCTGGCTGGTGCCGGGCGAGACGCGGGAATCGAAGCCGCGGCCGCTGATGGTCAGCGCGAAGGTGCCCTGGGTTTCCTCGCAGGCGCGCACGCAGCGGTTGCAGACGATGCACTTGGCGGGATCGTAGGTGAAGTAGGGATTGGACTCGTCCTTCTGCATCTGCGTGTGCGTCGCGGTCGGCACGCTCGAGGCGGCCTGCGGGCCGCCGTCGTGGTAGCGCACTTCGCGCAGGCCGACCACGCCGGCCATGTCCTGCAGCTCGCAGTTGCCGTTGGTGGGGCAGGTCAGGCAATCGAGCGGGTGGTCGGAGATATACAGCTCCATCACGCCGCGGCGCAGGTCGGCGAGCTTGTCGCTCTGGGTCTTCACCTTCATGCCGGCTTCCACCGGCGTGGTGCACGAGGCCGGATAGCCGCGCCGCCCTTCGATCTCGACCAGGCACAGCCGGCACGAGCCGAAGGCATCCAGGCTGTCGGTGGCGCACAGCTTGGGCACGGCAATCTGCGCCTCCATCGCGGCGCGCATCACCGAGGTGCCGGCCGGCACGGTGACGCTGACGCCGTCGACCTCCAGCGTCACCATCTCGGTCGAGGGGCTGGCGGGCGTGCCGAAATCTATCTCGTTGCGGGCGTTCATGGCGGTTGGTCTCCCGTGTCTCTGCCTGGCTCAGGCGGCCCTGGCCGGATTGGATGCGAGGCCGAAGTCCTCGGGGAATTCATTCAGCGCGGACAGCACCGGGTACGGCGTCATGCCGCCCATCGCGCATAGCGAGCCGTTGAGCATGGTGTCGCACAGGTCGCGCACCAGCTTGACGTGCCGGACCGGCTGCTCGCCGGCGATGATGCGGTCCATCACTTCGACGCCGCGGGTCGAACCGATCCGGCACGGCGTGCATTTGCCGCATGATTCGATCGCGCAGAATTCCATCGCGTAGCGCGCCTGCTTCGCCATGTCGACGGTCTCGTCGAACACCACGATGCCGCCGTGGCCGACCACGCCGCCGAACGCGGCATAGGCTTCGTAGTCCAGCGGCACGTCGAAGCGCGACTCGGGCAGGTAGGCGCCCAGCGGCCCGCCCACCTGCACCGCGCGGATGGCGCGGCCGCTGCGCGTGCCGCCGCCGTAGTCGACCAGCAGCTCGCGCAGCGTGACGCCGAACGCCTTCTCCACCAGCCCGCCGTGGCGGATATTGCCGGCCAGCTGGAACGGCAGCGTGCCGCGCGAGCGGCCCATGCCGAAGTCGCGGTAGAACTGCGCGCCACGCGCCAGGATCAGCGGCACCGTGGCCAGCGAGATCACGTTGTTGATCACCGTGGGCTGGCCGAACAGCCCCTTCAGCGCCGGCAGCGGCGGCTTGGCGCGCACCACGCCGCGCCGGCCTTCCAGGCTCTCCAGCAGCGCGGTTTCCTCGCCGCAGACATAGGCGCCGGCGCCCTTGCGCACTTCAAGATGGAAGCGCCTGCCGCTGCCGCGGATGTCGTCGCCGAGCCAGCCGGCGGCGCTGGCGATGCCGATCGCGCTTTGCAGCGCGGCGATCGCGTGCGGGTATTCGGAACGGCAGTAGATGTAGCCCTGCTCCGCGCCCACCGCCAGGCCGGCGATGGTCATGCCTTCGATCAGCATGAAGGGATCGTCTTCCATCACCATGCGGTCGGAGAACGTGCCGGAGTCGCCTTCGTCGGCATTGCAGACGATGTACTTGGTTGCGGACTGGGCGCCGAGCACCGTCTTCCACTTGATGCCGGTCGGGAACGCCGCGCCGCCGCGGCCGCGCAGGCCCGAGTCGGTGACCTCCTGCACGATCTCGGCGGGCTGCATGGCCAGCGCGCGTTCCAGGCCGGCGTAGCCCTCGTGCGCGCGGTAGTCGTCCAGCGACAGCGGATCGGTGATGCCGACGCGGGCGAAGGTCAGGCGCTCCTGTCGTTTCAGGAACGGGATCTCGTCGGTCGGGCCTTGCGCCAGCGCGTGCGCGCCACCCCGCAGCAGGCCGGCATCGAACAGCCCCGGCACGTCGGCCGCGCTGACCGGGCCGTAGGCCACGCGGCCGGCATCGGTCTGCACCTCGACCTGCGGCTCGAGCCAGAACATGCCGCGCGAACCGTTGCGCACGATGCGCACGGCCTCGCCGCGCGCGGCGGCTTCGCGCGCGATGGCGCGCGCCACAGCATCGGCGCCCAGCGCGAGCGCGGTGGAGTCGCGCGGCACGAACAGGGTGGTGACGGTGCTCATGCCTGTGCCTCCAATTCTGCCGGGGTGGACGGTGCGCGCAGCGCGCGCACCAGCGCGTCGAAGCGCGCGCCATCGACATAGCCGTGCAGCTGCTCGCCGACCATCACCGCCGGGCCGCAGGCGCACTGGCCCAGGCAATAGACCGGCTCCAGCGTCACCTGCCCGTCCGCGCTGGTTTCATGGAAGCCGCAGCCGAGCGCGCGCTGCGCGTGCTCGGCCAGCGCCTCGGCGCCGACCGCCTGGCACGCCTCGGCGCGGCACACCTGCACCACGTGGCGGCCGGCGGGCTGCTGGCGGAAGTGATGGTAGAAGGTGATCACGCCGTGGACCTCGGCGCGCGACAGGTTGAGCGCGCGGGCGATCACGGGCACGGCGGTGTCGGGAATAAAGCCCTGGGTGTCCTGGATCTCGTGCAGGATCGGCAGCAAGGCGCCCGGCATGTGCTGGCGGGCCGCGACGATGGCGGCAATGCGCGCGGCATCCGGGGATGCCGGGGCACCGGGGGCACGGGGTGCGTGGGGGGCGATATCTGGCATGGCGTCTCCTGTGAGGGCTCGCCAGGACCGGCCGAAGTGCCTGCCGGATCCCGCTTATATGCTATTTTTTTCCTATTTTCCGGGCTACCGGATCGCCGTTTCGCCCGTTAGGCGGACTATATGGGAGTGACAGCGGCCCTTCAATAAGCTATTTTCTACATATGATCCGCATCTCGATCCAACCTCACCTGCAAATCCGCGACGACGCCCGGCCGGGCGGCGAGCCGCTGGACGTGTCGCGGCTGGTGGCGCTGCTCGGCCATATCGGCGAATCCGGCAGCATCAGCCAGTCGGCCCAGGCGGTGTCGCTGTCGTACCGCTATGCCTGGGGCATCCTGCGCGATGCCGAAGCGCTGTTCGGCGGCCCGCTGATCGACAAGACGCGCGGGCGCGGCAGCGTGCTGACGCCGCTGGCGCAGCAGCTGGTGTGGGCCAGCAAGCGGATCGGCGCGCGGCTGTCGCCGACGCTCGACAGCCTGGCGTCCGAACTGGAGATCGAGTTGAAGAAGCTGATGGCGCAGCCCGAGGCCACGGCGCGGCTGCATGCCAGCCACGGCTTCGCGGTGGCGGCGCTGCGCGACTTCCTCGACGAGCAGCAGGTGCGGCACGACCTGAAGTACTGCGGCAGCGTCGAGGCCGTGGCGGCGCTGGCCGAAGGCGCCTGCGACATCGCCGGCTTCCATGTGCCGGTGGGCGAGTTCGAGCACGGCATGTGGCGCCACTTCACCACCTGGCTCAAGCCCGAGACCCACTGCCTGGTGCACCTGGCGGTGCGCAGCCAGGGGCTGTTCGTGCGGCCGGGCAATCCGCTCGGCATCCATACGCTCGAGGACCTGACCCGGCGCGAAGTGCGCTTCGTCAACCGGCAGGTAGGGTCCGGCACGCGGCTGCTGCTGGACCTGATGCTGGCGGCGCGCGGCATCGACGGCGCGCGCATCGAGGGCTACAGCAATGGCGAATTCACCCACGCCGCGGTGGCGGCCTACATCGGCAGCGGCATGGCCGATGTGGGCTTCGGCGTGGAGACCGCGGCGCGGCGCTTCGGGCTGGCCTTCGTGCCGGTGATCAAGGAGCGCTACTTCTTTGCGATCGAGCGCGCCAAGCTGCGCAGCGCGGCGCTGGCCGGCGCGGTCGGGGCGCTGACCAGCGAGGCCTTCCGCCAGCGCGTCAATGCGCTGCCCGGCTACGACGGCACCCTGACCGGCACCGTGCTGACCTTGCCGGAAGCCTTCCCGGACTACCGTGACAACTACCGCGACAACTAGCGCGTCACGCCGCCGCGCTAGCGTTGCAGCAACGACAGCCGGTCAGGATGGCCGGCCCACTGCTCATGGTCCGGCAGCGGTCCCTTCGCCTGGGTCAGCGGCAGCCAGTCCGGCCGCCGCGACAGTTCGGCATTGAGCGCAACGAAATGGCGCTGGTCCTCGGGCAGGTCATGCTCGGAATAGATCGCGCCGACGGGGCACAACGGCACGCACATCGAGCAGTCGATGCATTGGTCGGGATCGATGGCAAGGAAGTTCGGCCCTTCGTGGAAGCACGACATCGGGCAGACTTCGACGCAGTCGGTATGGCGGCACTGGATGCAGGCATCCGTCACGACAAAGGTCATGGGGCAGTTACGGCACGGCAAATCAGTGCGTGATGGTAACGGCCGGCCGGGGCGCGTGGGGCACCCCGGCTTGTGCGACTTCTTCAAATCCGCTGAAGCGACGGGGCGCCGCGCACGCCCCGCCCTGGCCCGCCCTGGCCCGTCATGACCTGCCGCGTCAGGCGGTCTCGCGCATCAGCTCTTCCTTGCGCGCGGCCATGGCCTGCGCGACCTCGCGCAGGTTGATCTTTTCCTTGATCACGTTCTTGAACAGCTCGCCTTCCTCTTCCTCGACGTGGTGCGAGACATATTCCGACAGCACCGTGAAATTGGCCTCGAGCATGTCGCCGGCCGGGTCTTCCTCGATCGCGGCGATCAGGTCCTTGGCGACCTGGTGCTCGACCTGGGCCTCGTCCAGCAAGTCGTCGATCTCGTCGCTGACGCCCCGCAACGCCGGGTAGAACAGTTCTTCCTCGAGGGTGGCATGCACCGTGAGCTGGTGGCACACGTCGAGCGCGATCGATTCCTTCTCGTCGCGGTCATCGACATCCTTGAACGCCTTGAACTGCTTCTTGACCGCGCGATGGTCATCCATCAAGGCACCGAGGGCCTCGGCCTGGTCTGCGGGGATCTTCGACTTGTCCACGGTTCTCTCCTGGTGGGGAGCCGGCACTCCGGCTTCGACCCGTAGGCAGGCAGGTTCCGTGCCCGCGTCGCAGCAGGCGCCGTGGCGCGCGCGCGGCGTACCCGCCTGCGAGTCATTGCAATTCCTGCGCGAAGCCTTGTAATTGTGCCCGCGGCGGCGCGTGGGGCGCGCATGGCGTTCTCGCACCGGCTCTGCGCGCCGGTATAACGTTGCGCCGCTTTGAGGGGAAGGCGGGACGCGCGGCATGAAAGTTGCGGCAGCTACGGCAACCGTTGCGGCATGCCGCAACCAGCCGGAACAGAATCCTCTGCCCGGAGCGCCAACACCAGCGTGCGGCGCGCGCGCCGTCCGACACCATCATGCCGACCACCTTCCTCTACTCGAATTGCGCCGATGCACCGTCGGCCGTCCAGGATGAACTGCAGGCCGCCAGCGCCGCCGGCTATGGCGTCGCCCCGCAGCACGTGTTCTGGGAGGCCGCGCCGGCCTCGGTGCCCGCCTTGCAGCGCCCGCGCCTGCGCGCGCTGCAGCACCAGGTGCAGCCGGGCGACGCGGTCGTCGCGCTGCGCCTGTGCAGCCTGGGCTGGAGCGTGCCCGAGGTGCTGGCCACGGTCCGGCGCTTTCGCCTGCTGGGCGTGACGCTGTACTGCGTGCAGCTGTCGCGCGATAACCTCGCCGACGCAGCGCCGCCTGAAGCCGTCGAGGTGTTGCGCGCGGTGGCTGCGCTGGAAGGCGCCACGCGCAGCGTGCGCGTGCGCGAGAGCCTGGCCGCGGCCAAGGCGATGGGGCGCCAGGTGGGCCGTCCGCCCAAGCACACGCCCGAGCAGCGCCACGCCATCCTGAGCGCGCTGTCCGCGGGCTATTCGGTCAGCGAGACCGCACGGCGCTTCAGCACCTCGCGCCAGACCGTGCTGCGCATCCGCGCCGCCGAGCCGCTGGCGCAGCGTGCGGCAGCCATCGCCCTGGCCGACGCCGAAGAATCCGCCACCGAAACGGCGACCGAATGAAACCCGCCGCCGCAACGCGCGCTACGGCTGCGTCGGGCAGGCTGCCATGACCGACCGGGTGCCCAATGCCACGGACCTGCCTGTGGCTCTGGTCGATGCCATGGGGCCGTCCGAGACTATCCCCCTGCCCGCGCGCTTCGCCAGGCCGACGCTGCTGCTCGAAACGCTGCTGGCGACACGGCTGGAATTGCTGAGCCGCGACCATGCCTGGCCGCCGCACACGCTGGCGCAGCGGCGGGCCGTGCTGATGCGGCTGTGGGAACAGCGCGCGCCGGGCCTGTTCGAGCAGGACGGCACCGCCGACAGCATCGAACGCTGCCTGCAGGCGGCGTTTGCCGAAGCGGGCGCCGGACGCCGGCTGGAAGCGGCGCTGCAGTTCAAGCGCGCTTACTACCTGGTGTGCTGCACGGCATCGTCGGGCAGCCGCGCGCGGCTGCATGGCGGCGGTAACAGCGGCAACAAGGGCGACCCAGGCTAACCGGCACGTGCGCTGGTCACGCGCAAGCCGCGCGCAGCGTCTCGTCCCACTCCGCGACGAAGCGGCCGATGCCGAAGCGCTCGCGCGCCAGGCGGCAGCCGCGCTCGCCCCAGACCCTTGCCAGTTCCGGATCATCGAGCAGTTCGCGCATCACGCTGACCAGCACCTCGGGGCGCGTATCGACATAGCCGTTGTTGCCGCTCTGGATCACCGTGGCCAGCTCGGTGGTGGCCAGGCCGACCACCGGCACCCCCAGCATCATCGCTTCGACCACCGCCAGCCCCAGGCTGGTGTAGCGGATCGGGTTGAAGAAGAAGCGGTAGCGCGCGACCAAGGCTGCCAGTTCCGGGTTGGGCACCTCGCCCAGTCCGCCCGCCTCCTGCGCCGCCATGCCGACCAGGTCCAGCGGCACCTGCTCGCGCACGCGCGCGAACAGGTCGGCGCCGAGGCGGCGGCCGCGCCGCGCCAGGTGATTGACCACGCTGATGCCGCGCGCCAGTTCGCCGCTGTAGCGCACCGCCGGGTCGACCAGCACGCCGTGTTCGATCACGCGGCACGGCGTGACGCCGCTGTCCCACATCAGCGCGTTGAACGGCGTCACATGCACCAGCAGCATCGACGGGTCCTGCACCGGATGGCGCGTGTTGGTCGGATGTTCCTGCGGCGGATCGTGTTCCAGGTAGATTGCGGGCAGCGCGCGCTGCGCGGCGCTGAGCAGCGCCACGCGGTCGTGCTCGTAATGGTGGCGGTGCTGGTACAGCACGCAGTCGAAGCGGCCGGCCGGGACCGCGTCATAGGGCACCTCGTGCACGTTGGCACCCCACGGCAGCGCGCCGCCGGCGCCGGCATAGCCCGGGGTGCCGTCAGTGCGCGTGACCAGGTACAGCTCGTGCGGGATCTGCGACAGGTAATACAGGTAGTTGCCGTGCACGTGCCAGGTCAGGATGCGCAGCCGCCTAGCCATGGCCGCGCTCCTGCGCCGCCAGCGCCAGCGCCGCCTCGACCACGCGCGCCACGCTGATATTCGATGCGCACGGATGCCCGGCGAGCGGGCAGCGCTGATGCATGCACGGGCGGCATGCCGGCTGGTCGGCCAGCACGCGGTGCAGCGTGGTGTCGAGCGGCGCCCAGCGCGCGCTGTCGCTGCCGCAGGACACCACCACGCTGGGCGTACCCACCGCCGCGGCAATATGCGAGGCGCCGGTATCGTTGCACAGCAGCAGCCGCGCGTCGCGGATCAGCGCGGCCAGCGTGCCCAGCGCGGTCTGCCCGCACAGGTTGACCACCGGCTTGCCCAGGCGCCGCGCCAGTTGCCCCACCAGTGCGGACTCGTCGCGGCTGCCGGTCAGCACCACCTTCCAGTGGCGCCGCAACGCGCGCCCGGCCGCGGCAAAGCGCTCCACCGGCCAGCGCCGCGACGGCATGCGCGCGCCGGCGTGCAGGCACACATAGTCGCCGGCCACCAGCCCGTGCTCGGCGGCCAGCAGCCGCCAGCTGGCATGGTCGAGCGGGCGCAGCGGAAATTCCAGGCTGCGGTCCGGGCACGGATAGCCCAGCGCCTGCATCAGCGCCAGCAGCCGCTCCACCTCGTTGCCCTGCGGCCACGGCACCAGCATGTCAGCGCGATTGCAGCGCGCCGCGGCGGGACCGGGGCAGAACCCCGCCATGCGCTTCGCGCCCAGCCGCTGCACCACGGCGTTGGTGAGCGCGCCGCTGCCGTGCAGCTGGATCGCCAGGTCGAAGCGCGCCGCGTGCGCAGCGGCGTAGAACGGGTCCACCGCCGCCTCCGCGCAGGGTTGCTCGGGCATGCCGGGCGCGCCGGGAAACACCATCAGGTCGTCCACCAGCGCGCTGAAGCGGGACACGAACTCCTGCGCCCACGGCAGGCCGATCAGCGTGATGCGGGCCTCGGGCTCGCCCGCGCGCAGCGCACGCAGCGCCGGCACCGCGCACAGCATGTCGCCGAGCTGTAGCGCGCGGAACACCGCGATGCGCCGCGCGCGCGGCGCCGCCGCGTGGCGCCGATGCGGAGGCTGCGCCAGCGGCACGGCCTTGACGGGTTCGACGCACGCGCTCATAAGAACACCACCCGGAACGCCAGCGCGCCGCGCAGCCGCCAGTACAGCGACAGCGGCGGTATCAGCATGGAGGTGAACGCCATCTCGGCCACATGGGCCGGCGTCAGCGCCGCGCCGCGCAGGCGCCGCGCGCAGAATGCCGCGGTCAATCCCAGCCACAGCAGGCCCGCCGCCGCGGCCATGGCAGGCGCGCCCGCCAGCCAGGCGATCGGCGCGGCCAGCAGCGCCAGCACCGTCACGTAGTAATGCCAGGGCGGCACGCGCCGGATGCGCTGCCGGTACAGGCGCGGATGCTTCTTGTACAGCAGCGCGTCGAAGTACACCTTGGCCTGCGCCGCGACGCTGCTGCCCCAGGCGGCGGGCCGCACCGGATGCGCGACCACGGCCGCCGGCGCGCGCCCCACCGGGCACACTTGCCGGATCAGGCGGAACTGCAGGTCCGAATCCTCGCGCCAGGCGCGCGTGAAGCGCTCGTCGAAGCCGCCGATGCGCACCAGCGCGTCGCGCCGGACGAAGCAATTGGCGGTGACGAACTCGGCGTGCGCAAGGCCGCCGGTATCGCGCTCGTGGTCGGTAGGCCGCGCCGGCAGCGGCACGTGCACGGTGCCGGCGACCGCGCAGCATTGGGGCTGGTCCGCGAGCGCGGCGCAGCCCGCTTCGAGCCAGCCCGGCTCCGGCACGGTGTCGTCGTCGGTAAAGGCGATCACCGGCGCGCGCGCGCGGCGCCAGCCGGCATTGCGCGCGCCCGACGGCCCTTGCGTGCCCGGCACCGGCACATAGCGCAGCGCATGGTGCGGATGCTGCGCGGCCATCAGCGCCACCAGCCGTTCGATGCGGGCCTCGCAGCCATCGTCGGCGACGATGATCTCGTATGCCTGCGCGGGCAGGCGCTGGGCGCACAGCGCGTGCAGGCAGCGCGCCAGCAGCGCCGGCCGGCGCCAGGTGGGAACGACCACCGAGACCCTGAGCTCAGGCCTGTCCATGGGCGCCTCCCGTCTGTCCATGGGCGCCTGCGGCGGCGGGCTTTTCCAGCAGGAACGGGCCGATCACCAGCGCGTCCAGCGGCGAGGTCCAGAAGCACTCTACCGCATCGCGCGGCGTACACACGATGGGCTCGCCGCGCGTGTTGAACGAGGTGTTGACCAGGATCGGCACGCCGGTGCGTTGCTCGAACGCGGCCAGCAGGTCGTAGTAGGCGGGGTTCTGCTCGCGCCGCACGGTCTGCACGCGCGCGGTGCCGTCGACGTGGCAGACCGCCGGAATCCGCGCTGCCTGCTCGGGGCGCACGTCGTAGATAAACAGCATGAACGGCGCTTCGCCGCGGCCCGGCTTGGCCGCGCTGAACCACTCCGGCGCGCGCTCCTGCATCACCACCGGCGCCACCGGGCGGAAGTCTTCGCGGTCCTTGATCTGGTTCAGCCGCTGCTGCATGCCCGGATCGATCGGCGAGGCCAGGATCGAGCGCGCGCCCAGCGCGCGCGGGCCGAACTCCATGCGGCCCTGGAACCAGCCGATGATCTTGTTCTGCGCCAGCAGCTCGGCGGTCTGCCCGGCCAGGTCGTCGAGCCGGCGGTAAGGCAGCTTGGCCCAGTCGAGGAAGGCCGCGATCTCGTCCTCGCCATACGCCGGCCCCAGGTAGGCGTGCTCCATCGACCATTGCCGCGCCGGACGTCCGCGTTGCAGGAAATCGATCCACAGCGCCGCGCCCAGCGCGGTGCCGGCGTCTCCGGCGGCGGGCTGGACCCAGACCTCGTCGAACGGGCTCTGGTCGCGCACGCGCGCGTTCATCACGCAGTTCAGCGCCACGCCGCCGGCCATGGCCAGTTGCCGTTCGCCGGTGGCCTCGGCCAGCCAGGTGGTCATGCCGACCACGGTTTCCTCCAGCACCTCCTGCAGCGAGCGCGCGATATCGAAATGCGCGGCGCCGAAGGCTTCGCCGCGCTGGCGCGGGGGGCCCAGCAACGCCGCCAGGTCGGCCTGCGCCACGCGGTAGCCGCCTTCGGCATCGCGCCGGACCATGTCGCGGAACACGCCGAGATGCGCTGGCTTGCCGTAAGACGCCAGCGCCATCACCTTGTACTCGTCCGACGAATGCAGGAAGCCCAGGTGGCGCGTAACGCGTTCGTACAGCAGCCCGAGCGAATCCGGCAGGTCGATCTGCTTGATGCGCCGGTATTCCTTGCCGTCGAACACGCCGTAGCTGGTGGTGGCGCGCTCGCCGCGGCCGTCCATGGTCAGCACCGCGCAGCGCGCGAACGGCGCCGCCAGGAAGGCACTGGCCTCATGCCCCATGTGGTGCTCGACGAAGTGCCAGCGGAACGGCCCGTCGTGGCGCACGCCGCGAAAACGCGCGGCGAGGTGGTGCGGCGCGCCGCTGGCCAGTTGCCGCGGCGCGTTGACCACGTAGGACAGGAACAGCGGATCCCACGGCGACTCATGCCCGCCGGGCGCACCCTGCGCCGACGGTTCCAGCGGCAGCGTCACGGTGGCGTCATGCCGGCGCGCGCCGAGCATCAGCGCCGGATCGAAGGCGTAGGCGACATGCTCGACGTCGCGCAGCGCGATGCCGGCCTCGGCCAGGCAGTAGTCGATGGCATGGAACGGCAGCTCCCACGCCGTGAACGGCACCGGGCGCTTGCCGTGCTTGATATGGGTAAAGCGCTCGTCCTCGGCCGCGGCGACGACCTCGCCATCGCGCACCAGGCAGGCGGCGGAGTCATGATAGGCGGCGTTAATGCCAAGGGTGTACATGGTCGGCCTCGTCGTGGGAGCGTTGGCGGGTGGGAATGTCGTCGGGCATGGCCGGCGCGGCGTCGGACTGCCGCGGCACTGCGGCGGCAACCGTGCCGGGCCAGGGCAGTTCGACCGCGGGCATGCTGTCGGCATTGCCGCCCAGCAGCGCCAGCGCGGCCTGCACCGCCTGCGCGGCCGGCACGTCTTCGAGGCAGCGATGATGTCCCTGCGGGCACATGCTCTTGTAGCAATAGCGGCACGGCACGTCGGCAAACAGCGTGCGGTGCGGCACTTGCCACGGGGTGTGCTGCGGGTTGGTCAGCGCGTACAGGTCGACCACGGGCGTGCCCAGCGCGGCGGCAATATGGACCGGCCCGGTGTTGTTCGACACCAGCAAGTCGGCGGCTTCGAGCAACGCGCCCATTTCGCCGAGGCGCAAGGCGCCGGCGAGCGGCACCACGCGCGCGTGGCCGGCCGCGGCGCAGACCGCGCGCACGATGTCGTGCTCGGCGGCATCGCCGGTCACCAGCACGTGCGCGCCGGCCTTCAGCGCCAGCGCGTGCGCCACCTGCGCAAAGCGCGCCGGCGGCCAGCGCCGCGAGGGCGCGCTGGCGCCGGGATGCACCACCACCACCGGCCCGCTGCGGCCGCCGCGGATGGCTGCGAGGCGCGCGGCGAGCGCGGCGCGGTCGGCGGCCAGCACGCGAAAACGCATGCGCGTATCGCGCGGGACGGCTCCCACCTGCGCCACCAGGTCGAGCTGGCGCTGCGCCTCGTGGCGCGGAAGCTGGCCCGGCTGCGTGCCCGGCTCGGTGTCGCGGATCCAGTCGCTCAGCAGTGTGTACGGGTTCTCGCGGCAGCTGGCCAGCCGCAGCGGAATGCCCGCCAGCGCGCACAGCACCGCGGCGGGCAACGGGCTCTGGCTGTAGACGGTAAAGATCACGGCGGCGTCGAAGCGGAAGCGCGCCAGCCAGCGCGCGCACGCGGCAATCTCCGGCCCCGGCGCCGGTGCCGCTTGGGCCTCGGCGTGTTTGGCCCAGGGCGCGTCCCAGGCCAGCACGCGGCTGACCATCGGCAGGTGCGGCGCCAGTGCCGCCGCGCTGTGCGAGGTCAGCAGCGTCAGCCGGCGCGACGGCAGCGACTCGGCCAATGCCTGCATCGCCGGCGTGCTCATCAGCACGTCGCCCATATTGTCCAGGCGCACGCACAGCACGCTGCGCGCGGATTGCCAGTTCATGGCGCCTCCGCTTGGCATGGTGGCGCGGCCGGCGCGCACGCGCGCGCGCCCTGCGTCGAGGCCCGGGTACGGGCGACGACCAGGCGCGCGGCGTCTTCCAGCGTCGGCACCACGTAGTCGGCCTGGCGCGCGGGCGAGAGCTGCCATTCGGTCTCGTTGCCGCAGTCGACCAGCACGGTGGTGCAGCCGGCGCGGTTGCCGGCCTCGACGTCATTGAGGATGTCGCCGATCATCCATGACCGCGCCAAGTCGAGCCGCCATGCCGCGGCCGCCTGCAGCAGCAGCCCCGGCATCGGCTTGCGGCACAGGCACGCGCGCGCATAGGGCGCCACCTGCCCTTCGGGATGGTGCGGGCAGTACAGGAAGCCGCTCAGCACGGCGCCATGCCCGGCAAACATCGCCGCCAGCCGCTCGCGCACGGCCACCAGCTCGGCTTCGCCGTGCAGGCCATGGGCCACCCCCGGCTGGTTGGTCACCACCACCAGCGGCAGGCCCAGCCCGCCCAGCAGCCGCAGCGCGGCGGCGGCGCCTGGCGCAAGCCGCATGCGCGCCGGATCGACGTTGTACGGGACGTCCTGCAGCACCGTGCCGTCCTTGTCGAGCAGCACGGCCGCGCGCAGCGGATGTGCGGGGCTCATGGCCACGAGGTCTCCTTCATCGGCAGCACCATCACCTCGGGGATCACGGTCTCTTCCGGCTGCGTCAGCACGAAGCGCACCGCGTTGGCGACATTGGCCGGATCCTGCAGGTTGCCCTGGTCGATATCGGGAAAGCGATCGAGCAGGAACGGCGTGCGCATGCCGCCCGCCACGATCGCCGACACCTTGATCCCGTGCGGCCGCAATTCCGCATGCAGCGCGTGCGAGAAGCCCAGCAGGCCCCACTTGGTGGCGTGGTAGGCCGAGGCATTGGGCCACGCGCGCTTGGACGCGGTCGAGGCGATGTTGACGATATGCCCCCCGCCCTGCGCCTTCAGCACCGGCACCGCGGCGTGCGCCATCAGGTAGGGGCCGTACAGGTTGACCATCAGCACTTTGCGCCAGGTCTCGGCATCGACCTCGTCCACCGGCAGCGTAATGTCGATGGCGGCGTTGTTGACGATGCCGTCGAGACGCCCGCCGCGCGCACGCACGGCTTCGAAGGCAGCACGCACGGAAGCGGGGTCGGAGACATCCAGGTGCAGCGGCCACGCCTGCGCGCCGGCCTCGGCCAGGCCGCCGGCGCTGTCGCGCGCCAGCTTGTCGTCGATATCGGCCACGATCACGGCGGCGCCGGCGGCGCTCAGCGTGCGGCAGATGGCCGCGCCCAGGCCCCGGCCCGCGCCACTGACCAGGTAGGTGCGGTCCTGCAGCGGCATGGCGCTCTCGGTGTGCGCGGCGGGGCGTGGCGGATGCGAAGTTTGCATGGTGGTTCCCTGGCGATCAGTGTGTGGTGGACGGTGATTCGGACAACGAATCGGACATCGGTGCTGGCACCCTGTGGGCCGCGGCATGCTGCGTTCAGGACAGGCACTCCTTGTGCGCAGGCTTGCTGCCGGTGCGAAATGTGTGCCAACCGTCAGGCGCTGGCACGGGCACGGCCATCAGCCGGCCGGCTGCGCGCTTGCGCAGGATCCTTGCGCTACCGCCCGCAGCAGCATCGCCACGCAGCCGGCAAAGGCCTCGTCGTACCACGCGTTGGCACCGCTGACGGCGACCACGATGCCGTCCACCACGGCGGCACCGCCGAGCAGGGTGTCATCGCTGCGCAGCCGGTGCGGACTGCAGTGGACCACCTGCGCGCTGGCCATGCCGGTGCGCCAGCTCAGGCTGGCCTTGGCGCGCGCATAGCGGCTGTAGTCGGCGTCCCAGGCCTCGCGCGACGGCAGCGAGTGCTCATAGAGGATCGCTTCCTCGAAGGCGCAATCGCCCGGCTGCAGCGTCGGGTCCATCACCACGACATGCATGCAGCCGCTGTCGCCGACGGCCTGGTCGCGCAGCGAGGCTTGCAGCATCGGCAACGCCAGTTCTACTGCGCGCCGCGCCGCGGCGGGATCGCTGAAACGGCTGGCGCCGGCGTGGGAGGCGCGGGGCGGCTGGCCCGCATCGGGGGTCATCGGCATGGGCAACTCCATCGATGGTTGAACGGCAGGCGGGGCGGCGCGCATATCGGCAGCGCGTGCCGCAAGACCTGCATGAGCGCCATCGACGCAGCAAACATCGGGCCGGTTGCAACGCTGCGCATCGCGGGACGGCAAATGAAAAATCGGTAAGCGCAAATTACAAAGGGGCGGCGTAAGAATGACCAAAGCGCGCAAGGCGCCGCCGGTGCGTCTTCTGCGCTATGCGGTGCGCCATGTCGGGCGAGAACCGTTATATCGCTTCTCCAACGGTTCCACGTCAGGAAGGACGAATGAACGTGGCAGCCGGCATTGCATTGGCACGCTAGCTGCAGGGGCCACCACCTCCCGGCCCCTGACCGCATTGCGGGCACGGCCGCAAAACACCGGAGCCCACCATGCGCAAGATCGCGCTGATCAGCGAACATGCCTCGCCACTCGCCAGTGTCGGCAGCACTGACTGCGGCGGACAGAACATCTACGTGGCGCATCTTGCAAGGCAGCTTGGCAGCCGCGGCTACCAGGTCGATGTCTTCACGCGGCGCGACAAGGCGCTGCTGCCCGAGGTGGTGGCGTTCGCGCCCAACGTTCGCGTGATCCATGTCACCGCCGGGCCGCCGGTGCAGATCCCGAAGGAACAGTTGCTGCCGTATATGGACGACTTCGGCGCGTTCCTGGCCGACTTCGTGCGCCGCGATGCCACCGGCTACGACGTGCTCCATGCCAACTTCTTCATGTCCGGGCTGGCCGCGCTGCGCGCCCGCCACACGCTCGGCATCCCGCTGGTGATGACCTTTCACGCGCTGGGCAAGGTGCGCCGGTTGCACCAGGGCAGCACCGACGGCTTCCCCGACGACCGCTTCGAGATCGAAGACACGCTGGTGCGCGAGGCCGACTGCGTGGTGGCGGAGTGCCCGCAGGACTTCGACGACCTCGTCAACCTCTACCGCGCCGATCCCGCGCGCGTGCAGACCGTGCCGTGCGGCTTCGACGCCGCCGAGTTCGCGCCGGTGCCGCGCGACGCGGCGCGGCGCGCACTGGGCTGGCCGCTGCACGGCTTCCGCGTGCTGCAGCTGGGCCGGCTGGTGCCACGCAAGGGCATCGACAACGTGATCCGTGCGCTGGGCTGCCTGCGCCGCGACACCGGCCTCGACGCGACGCTGTACGTGGTGGGCGGCAATGCCGAGCAGCCAAGCGTGCTGGCCACGCCGGAAATCGGCCGGCTGCAGGACGTGGCCAGCGCCGAGGGCGTGGCCGAACGCGTGGTGTTTACCGGCCGGCGCGGGCGCGACACCTTGCGCCTGTTCTACAGCGCCGCCGATGTCTTCGTGACCACGCCGTGGTACGAGCCCTTCGGCATCACGCCGGTGGAGGCCATGGCGTGCGGCGCGCCGGTGATCGGCGCCGACGTCGGCGGCATCCGCTCCACCGTGGTGGACGGGCACACCGGCTTCCTGGTGCCGCCCAAGGCGCCGGCGGCGCTGGCGGCGCGGCTGGCGCAGCTGGCCGCCAACCCTGCGCTGGCGCGCAGGCTGGGCGAAGCGGGCCGGCGCCGCGCGCAGGCGCATTTCACCTGGACCGGCGTGGCCCGGCAGATGGAGGCGGTCTACGCGCGCGTCTGCGCCGGGGCGCCGGCGGTGCAGGCCGGGGCCCGCCGCGCCGCGGCCTGATGGCGGCACGGCGGCACACCCGCACAAGCAAGCAATCCAAGGAGAGCGGAAATGAAGGAAAGCGATCGCAAGCGCATCCTGGTCACCGGTGGCGCGGGATTCCTCGGCTCGCACCTGTGCGAGCGGCTGGTGCGCGCCGGGCAGGACGTGCTGTGCGTGGACAACTTCTACACCGGCACCAAGGAGAACATCGCGCACCTGCTGGGCCGGAACAATTTCGAGCTGCTGCGCCACGACGTCACCTTCCCGCTGTACGTGGAAGTCGACGAGATCTACAACCTGGCGTGCCCGGCCTCGCCGGTGCACTACCAGCACGACCCGGTGCAGACCACCAAGACCAGCGTCAACGGCGCCATCAACATGCTGGGGCTGGCCAAGCGGCTCAGGGCGCGCATCCTGCAGGCCTCGACCAGCGAAGTCTATGGCGACCCCGAGCACCATCCGCAGCAGGAAGGCTACTGGGGCCACGTCAATCCGGTGGGCATCCGCTCCTGCTACGACGAAGGCAAGCGCTGCGCCGAGACCCTGTTCATGGACTACCACCGCCAGCACGGGCTGGACGTGCGCATCGCGCGCATCTTCAACACCTACGGGCCGCGCATGCACCCTGCCGACGGCCGCGTGGTATCCAACTTCATCACGCAGGCGCTGGCCGGGCAGCCGCTGACCGTTTACGGCGACGGCGCGCAGACGCGCGCCTTCTGCTATGTCGACGACATGGTCGACGCGCTGATCCGGCTGATGGAAGCGCCTGCCAGCGGCACGCCGGTCAACCTGGGCAACCCGCGCGAGACCACCATGCTGGAGATTGCGCAGGCGGTGCTGCGCGCCACCGGCTCGCAGTCCCGCATCGCGATGCGCCCGCTGCCGGCCGACGACCCGCACCAGCGCTGTCCCGACATCACGCTGGCGCGCCAGCTGCTGGGCTGGGAGCCGCACACCGCGCTCGAAGACGGCCTGCGCCGCACCGTCGATTACTTTGCCGCGCGGCTCGCCGCGCAGGCGCATGCCGAAGGCGCCCCGGGCAACGTGGTGCCGGTGTCGGCCACCGCGCGCGAAGCGCGTGCCGCGCTCAGTTGACGGCGTGCCGGAGCGCGCGAGGGGGCGGCATGGGCACGGCGATGGTGGTCGATCTCGCCGCCGCGGTGACCGTGATCTCGCCGCACCTGGACGATGCCGTGTTCAGCTGCGGCGGGCTGATCGCGGCCGCGCGCGCGGCGCGCGTGGTGACGGTGTTCGCGGGCGTGCCGCCGGCGGACATGCCGGCCCCCGAGTGGGACCAGGCCGCCGGCTTTGCCAGCGCCGAGCAGGCGGTACTGTCGCGCCGCCGCGAAGACAACCACGCGCTCACCATGCTGGGCGCGCACGCGGTGTGGCTGGATTTCTGGGACAGCCAGTATGGCCGCCGCTACACCCCGCAACAGCTTGCCGACGCGCTGCACACCGTGCTGCTGACGCAGACCGAGGGCGTGGTGGTGGCCCCGCTCGGGCTGTTCCATTCCGACCATGCGCTGGTGCATGACGCCTGCCGGCTGCTGATGCTGGCCGCGCACGCGCGCGGCCCGGCCTGGCGCACGCCGCCCGCCGCGGCGCCGCCACCCGTGCAGTGGCTCTACTACGAGGACGCGATCTACCGCCGCATGCCCGGCCTGCTGCAGCAGCGGCTGGTGCAATGCCGGGACAGCGGCCTGCGCGCCACGCCCGTCAACCTGCCGGTGACGCAGTACCTGACGCAGAAGAGCTACGCGCTCAACGCCTACCAGAGCCAGCTGCAGCTGTTCAGCGAAGACCGGCTGTGCGACCTGTGCGCGCCCGAGCGCTACTGGATGCTGCAGCCGGCTGGCGCCGGGCCTGCCTGAGCCATGCCTCATCCCATGCCACTACCCATGCCGATAGCAACCACCGCCGCCCCTGGCCACCCTGCCCCGCGCGCCCGCCCCTGCGACATCAGCGTGGTCGTGCTGACGCACAACCGCCGCGATTCGGTGCGCACCGCGCTGGCGCGCCTGAGCGCGCTGCCGGAACGCCCGCCCATCGCCGTGGTCGACAACGCCTCGGACGACGGCACCGCCGCCATGGTGCGGTGCGAGTTTCCGCACGCCGCGCTGCTGCGCAGCGCGCGCAACCTCGGCGCGGCCGGCCGCAACCTGGGCGCGGACTGGGCCTGCACCCGCTATGTCGCGTTCTGCGATGACGACTGCTGGTGGGCCCCCGGATCGCTGTCGGCGGCCTGCGCCATGTTCGAGCGCCATCCGCGCGTGGCCGCGCTGACGGCGCGCATCCTGGTGGGCGAGCACCGTGGCGAGGACCCCACCTGCGCGCGCATGGCGGCCAGCCCCCTGCCCTCCGCCATGCTGCCGGGCCGCGCCATCCTGGGCCTGATGGCCGGCGCCACCGCGTTCCGCACCGATGCGTTCCGCCAGGCCGGCGGCTATCATCCGCGCTTCTTTCTCGGCGGCGAGGAAACGCTGCTGGCGCTGGATCTCGCTGCGCGCGGCTGGCAACTGGTGTACGCGCCGCAGCTGGTGGTGCATCACCATCCCAGTCCGCTGCGCAATCCGGCGCAGCGCCGCTCGCTGCTGGCGCGCAATGCGATCTGGTCGGCCTGGCTGCGCTTGCCCTGGCAGGTGGCGCTGGAGGAAACCGCGGCGGCCCTGCCGCAGCTGTGGCGCTGCCAGGGATGGCGCGGCCTGGCCGAGGTGCTGGGCGGCATGCCCTGGGTCTGGCAGGAGCGCCGCGTGATCCCGCCGGAGGTGTTGAAACTGCGCCGCCGGCTGCGCGACCCGCGCGCCTGAGGCGCGGCCGCTGCAGTCATTGGCGCCGCGCTACGCCTCCTGCGCGTCCTGCGTGGAGCGCACCGCCAGCGAGCGGATCGCCGCCACCAGCTCGCCCACCCGCACCGGCTTGGACAGGTGCAGCTGGAACCCCGCCATCAGCGCGCGCATGCGGTCCTGCGGCTCGGCATGCCCGGACAGCGCGATCGCGGTCATGCGTTTGCCCAGCGGCACCTGCATCTGCGCTTCGAGCCGCCGCACCCGACGCAGCACGGTGTAGCCGTCTTCCTCGTCGAGCGCGAGGTCGCACAGCAGCACCTGCGGCCACTGCCCCGGATGCGTTCCCGCCAGCAGCGCGATCACGTCGTCGCCGCGCTGCTGCGCGATGGCATGGGCGCCGTAGTCTTCGAGCGAGGCGCTCAGCACCTCGCGCGTGGGCTCGTCGTCGTCCAGCAGCAGCACCCGCAGGCCCTTGAGCGCCTGCGCATCGGGCACCTCCGGCGCCTCGGGCGCGGGCCCGGCGCCTGGCGCCGCGGCCGGCGCGCGGCGCGGCTCGGGCTCCTGCACGGCGCGCATCGGCATCAGCAGCTGGTAGGCGTGCGTGGGGCCGTCGGCCGTCAGCGTGACGCCGTGCTCGGCCAGCCATTCGCGCAGGCCCTGCACATCCGGCAACGGCAGCTCGCCCGGGGTGGCGGACAGGCGCAGGCCGGCCTGGCCGTCCAGCCGCTCCAGCCGCAGTTCCAGCCGTCCGCCCGGCTCGATGCTGGCGATCATGTGCTGGCACAGCTCCCAGATCGCCTTCTGCAGCACGCCCGGATCGCCAGTGACGCGCAGCTCGGACTCGCTCTGCACCGTGAACAGGTTGATATGGCGCTCGGCGATCAGTTCGCGCAGCCCGTCGACCACGCTCGCCAGCAGGATCTCGAGGCGCACCGGCTGCAGCGCCAGGCGCCGCTCGGCGCGCTCCAGCTCGCGCTGCTGCTGCTGCAACTGCCACATCTGCGTGTAGATGCCGCCGCGCTCCAGCAGCGTGGCGTGGTTGCCGTCTTCGACGATGCGGCCATGCTCCATCACCAGGATGCGGTCGGCATCGACGATGGTCGAGAGCCGGTGCGCGATGATCAGCGCGGTGCGCCCGCGCGCAACTTCGGACAGCTCCTGCTGGATCGCGCGCTCCGCGCGCGTGTCCAGCGCCGAGGTAGCCTCGTCGAATACCACGATGGGCGGGCGCTTCAGCATCGCGCGCGCAATCGCCACGCGCTGGCGCTCGCCGCCCGACAGGCGCACGCCGCGCTCGCCCACCTGGGTTTCGTAGCCGTCGGGCAGGCGGTCGATAAAGGCGTCGAGCTGCGCCGCGCGCGCCGCCGCGACGATGTCGGCACGGGTGGCGCCTTCGCGGCCGTAGCCGATGTTGTAGGCGATGGTGTCGTTGAACAGGATGGTGTCCTGCGGCACGATGCCGATCACTTCGCGCAGGCTGCGCTGCGTCACCAGGCGCAGGTCCTGGCCGTCGATGCTGATGCTGCCGCTGTCGGGCTGGTACAGCCGGAACAGCAGGCGCGCCAGCGTCGACTTGCCCGAGCCGCTGCCGCCGACCACCGCCACGGTCTGGCCCGCGCCGGCGCGGAAGCTGACGTCCCACAGGGTCTGGTGGCTGGGGTCGTAGCTGAAGTTGACGCGGTCGAACACGATCTCGCCGCGGCTGACGCGCAACGGGCGCGCGGCCGGCGCGTCGCTGTCCTCGCCGGGCTTGCCGTGGGCGTCGAGCAGCGCGAACAGCCGCTCGACGTTGGTCATGGCGTCGTTCGACTCGCGGAAGATAAAGCCCAGCGTATTGAGCGGCAGCACCACCTGGATGATGTAGGCGTTGATCAGCACCAGGTCGCCCACCGACAGCGAGCCCTGAATCACCCGCTGCGTGGCCAGCAGCATCACCGCGCCCACCCCCACCGCGATGCACAGGCTCTGCCCGATATGCAGGGCCGACAGCGCATACTGGTTTTCGACGCTGATGCCGATCCAGCGCTGCAGCATCTCGGACAGCCGTCGGGTTTCGAAGGACTCGCGCGCGAAGAACTTGACGGTGTCGTAGTTGAGCAGGCTGTCCACCACCTTGCTGTTGGTGGTGGCCTCGACCGCATTGACCTGGCGCTGCACGCGCATGCGCCGCTGCGTGAAGACATAGGTAAAGCCGGCGTACAGCACGAACACGCCCAGGATGATGGCGGCGAAGGCCGCGCCATAGGCACCGATCATGATGGCCAGCACCGACACGATCTCCATCAGCGTCGGCACGATGGTGAAGACCGCCACGCCCAGCAGGAAGCCGATCGCCGCGGTGCCTTTCTCCAGGTCGCGGATCACGCTGCCGGTGGCGCGCTGCGCGTGGAAGCGCGCGCCCAGCGCATGCAGGTGCGCAAAGGCGCGTTCCATGAAGCCCGCCACCGTGCTCTGCGTCACGTAGGCAAAGACCACGTCGCGCAGCTCGCTGAAGGCGTTGCCGAGCAGCCGCAGGATGGCATAGGCCAGCACCAGGAACACCGGCATCGCCACCAGCCCCAGGCGCGCGGCATCGGTGCCGGCCGCCGCCGGCGTGACCTCGTCGACCACCAGCTTGAGCATCAGCGGCACGGCCACCGCGCAGGCCTTGGCCAGCAGCAGCAGCGACACCGCGACCAGCACGCGGGCACGGAAGCGCCAGATCGCGCGGAACAGTTCCGCGGCGATGCGGCGGCGCGAGGCGGGGCGGATGGTCTGGGGCATGCGCGCGGTTCAGGCGTCAGGCGTTGGGTACGGCAAGGCTAGCCGCGGCGCGCCGTGGCGCGGCCGTCGCGGGGGTGTTGGGGGAAGGCAAATTCCATACCGATGCCGTCACGGCGCTGGCGGCGCTGGCGGCGCTGGCGCCCCGCCAGCGCGCGTTGCCATGGCGCGAAACCTGCTGCAAAGCGCATGCAGCGCCCGCGCGCTGCATCTCTGCCATCGCCATGCCCGAGCGCAACAAGCCGCCTGTCAGCCGCGGCGAACTCAACGAATGCCGGCGCTGCCCGTTGTGGCGCAACGCCACCCAGGGCGTGCCCGGCGCCGGCGCGGCCCACGCGCGCATCATGCTGGTCGGCGAACAGCCGGGCTCGCAGGAAGACCTGCAGGGCTCGCCCTTTGTCGGGCCGGCCGGACACCTGCTCGATGAAGCGCTGCAGGCCGCCGGCCTGGACCGCGACAAGCTCTTCATGACCAACGCGGTCAAGCATTTCAAGTTCGAGTGGCGCGGCAAGCGCCGGCTGCACAAATCGCCCGCGCAGCAGGAAATCGAAGCCTGCAACCTGTGGCTGGAGCGCGAGCTGGAGCAAGTGCACCCGACCGTGGTGGTGGCGCTCGGCGCCACCGCGGCGCGCGCGGTGCTGGGCCGCAAGAGCGTGACGCTGGCGGGCATGATGGAGACACCGGTGGAGCATGAGGGGCGGCTGGTCATCGCGACCTACCACCCCTCCTTTGCCCTGCGCCAGCGCAGCGACGAGGCGCGTGCGGCGGCCTTCGACCGCATCGTGCGCAGCCTGCAGGCTGCCGCGCGCCTGGCGCGCGGCGCCAGGCCCTGAGCGGTCAGGACCGGTTCACGGTCGGCGGCGCGTCGGGATCGCGGCTGCCGGGATCGTGCAGGTCACGCGCGCCGACGCCGGGTGGCATTTCGCCCTTGCCGGACGGCGCGGTCCCGGGCCGTTTCGGTTCTTGCTTGCGGTGTGATGCGGCATCCTCCCAATCGGCGCGGGCACGTTCGCGGGCGCGCTGGTTGTCCGCCGCGTTTTCCTTCAGTTCACGGTCATCCAGGCCCTGGCGCCGGTCGAGCGAAGGGTTGTTCGAGGTGTCGTGCTTGCTGTGCTTCATAACGCCTCCGGTAGTGCCGGCGACAAATGCCGGCCAACACCGCGATGCGCGCAACTTCCGTTCCCACCCCTGCCCGCACGCTACGCCGGCATCCGGCGGCTCCCCGGCCACCCATGCTTGTAACAACCGCCGGCGCTTGTAGAAAGTGCTTTGCGCCGGGCAGCCGCCACGCCGTGCGCGCCAGCGCGCAGGTTGGCCCGGCAAATGCTTTTCCCGTACCACCAGCCTGCTTTTGCTTACCAGGAGACTCCCGATGCGATCCACCATCCCACATGCCGCAGCGCTCGTGCTGCTATCCGCGTTTGCAGGGGCGGCGCTGGCGCAGCCGGCCGATACCGGCGTGCGCACCGACAAGGGCCCGAAGGGCAGCCAGACCATTCCGCCCCCCGGTGCCAGCACCACGCCGGGCAGTACGCCGGGCGCCACGCCGACCAATCCCGGCGGCCTCGCCAAGGACCTTGGCGACGTGCCCAAGGAGCCGCACACCGCGGGCGGCCTGCCCGGCCGCGACAAGCCCAAGCCGGCCTCGGAAAGCGCCGGCAAGGCCGACCGTGACGGCCTGCACGGCAAGCCGCGCAAGGGCACCGGCGGGGCCTCGATCGACCAGACCCGCGTGCCGGATTCCAAGGCGCGCTGATCGCTTCAGGGCACGAGCACGAAGCGCTGGCGCGCCCCCTTGGCTTGCGCCGCCCACACCCGCCCGACCGCTTCCAGCGGTTCGGCGACGATATCGATTTCCATGCGGCCGGCCGCGGTGTGGCGGCATAGTTCGGCATAGGCCTGTGCCTGCGCCTCGATGGGGGCGTGATAGTAGGCGAAGCCCATGATGTCGAAGCAGGCCTGGCGCGCGGCGCCGCCGGCAAAGGTGATGGTCGGCGCCACCGTGGTGCCGATGTGGACCAGGCGCCCGCCGTGGCCCAGCGCCAGCAGCGCGGCTTCGGCGGGCGCGCCGCAGAGATAGTCGAGCACGACGTCGACGTTGCCGTCGGCGGCGTTGCGATACGCGTCGAGCAGGTCGCCCGGCTGATCGAGCGGCACCACCGCATCCGCGCCCAGCCGGCGGGCCCGCTGCAGGGCCCGCACGTCGCGCCCGGCGGCGATTACGCGGCCCGCGCCCAGCAGCTTGGCCGCGGCCACCGCCAGCAGCCCGGAGATGCCAGTGGCGCCGAGCACCAGCACGGTTTCGCCCGGCTGCATGCGCGCGCGCCATGACAATGGCAGCCATGCCGCCAGGCCGGCGTTGCCCAGCGCTGCCGCGCGCGCGTCGTCGATGCCGTCCGGCACCGGGAAGGTCAGCGCCGGGTCCACCAGCGCGTGCTGCGCCATCGAGCCGTACGGCGCGCGCGGCGCATTGACGTTGAAGTAGACGCGCCGGCCGTCGGCAAGGCGCCCCACGCCCTCGCGCCCCACCACGAAGCGGCCCGCGGCCGGCTTGATGTAGTGGCGGCCTTCGGCAATGGCCATGTCGAGCCGCGTCAGCGCTGCCGCGGCAACCTTGACCACGACCTGGCCGGGCCCGGCGGCCGGGTCATCGAACTCCTGGTACACCGGCGCCTGGCCGGCGAGCGATACCGCTGCTTTCATTCCTGTCTCCCCATACTGGCTGGCCCCGGGCCGGCACGCCTTGGCATGGCCGCCGGGGCAGATTACAATGCAATCGATTGCACGACAAGCGCCAAGCCTGCGGCATCCGGGCGGATTCTAGCCACGGCCGCCGGCTTGCGTCCAATCCACTTTTTGCCGGTATCCCGATAACCAGGCGGTATGGCGTCATGGCGTAACGCCTGCCGCACGCGTGCACCATGCGATGAGCAAACCCACCATCAAGCAGATTGCCGAAGCGCTCGACGTGCATCCGTCGACGGTGTCGCGCGTGCTCAACCCGCAGACCCGCCACCGCATCGGCGACGAACTGGTGGCACGGGTGCTGAAGGCGGCGCAGGACCTGCACTACTCGCCCAACCGGATTGCCGCGGCACTGCGCACGCGGCGCTCGGGCACCATCGGCGTGGTGGTGCCGGACATCGGCAGCCCGGTGTTCCCGCCCATCGTGCTCGGCATCGAGAACGCCCTGTCGCGCCACCGCTATATCCCGATCGTGGCCAACGCCGGCGGCGACAAGGCGCGCCAGACCTTTATCGTCGACCAGCTGCTGGCGCGGCAGGTCGACGGCCTGATCCTGGCCACCGCCGAGCGCAACGACCCGGTGGTGGACCATTGCCTGGCACAGGGCGTGCCGCTGGTGATGGTCAACCGCAGCGACGATGGCGGGCGCGTCTCCAGCATTGTCGGCGACCACCGCCAGGCGATGGCGCTCGCCGTCGGCCACCTGCACGCACTGGGCCACCGGCGCATCGGGCATGTCGCCGGCCCGTCCAGCCTGTCGACCGGGCATGAACGCGAAGCGGGCTTCCTGCAGGCGGTGGCCGAGCTGGGCCTGCGCGGGTCGCACTGCCCGGTGGTGCGGGCGCCGGCCTACACGGAGGCCGCCGGCGAGGCCGCGTGCGCGCAACTGCTGGCGCAGCGCCGGCGCGTCACCGCGGTGGTGGCCGCCAATGACTTCCTGGCGCTGGGCTGCTACGCGGCCGTGCGCGCCATCGGCGGCAGCTGCCCGTCCGACCTGTCGGTGGTCGGGCACAACGACATGCTGCTGATGCATGCGGTCGCCCCGGCGCTGACCACCATCCGCGTGCCGTTCTACGAGATGGGAACGCGCGCCGCCGCGTTGATGCTGGGCGCGCTGGACGGCAGCATCACCACCACGGCGCGGACCCTGCTGGCGCCGGAACTGGTGGTCAGGGCATCGACCCGGGCTGTGTAAAGCGGGCGCCCCGGCCACCGCTTTTTTTTGTGAATTTTGTGCAATCGATTGCACACGCATGACAGGAGTACCGGCCATGGACCTTCGCCAACTTCGCTATTTCAAGGTGCTGGCCACGCTGCAGCACTTCGGCCGCGCCTCGGCGGCGCTGCATATCGCACAGCCCGCGCTCAGCCGCCAGATCCGGCTGCTCGAGGAAGAGCTGGGCGTGCGGCTGCTGGAGCGCCACGTGCGCGGCGCCACGCCCACGCCCGAGGGCCTGGTGCTGCTGGACCGCGCGTCGTTTTTGCTGCGCTATGCCGACCAGGTCAAGGTCGACATCGCCGACCTCGCTGCCTCGCCGCGCGGGCTGGTGGCGCTGGGACTGACGCCGGCGCTGGCGCCGCTGCTGTTCATCCCGCTGGCCGAGGCGTTGCGCGAGCAGTATCCGGAGATCCGGCTGCGCCTGGTGGAGAACTTTGCGCCCGCGCTGCAGGATGCGCTGCTGCAAGGCACGCTCGACGTGGGGCTGCTGAGCGGGCCGGTGTCGAGCCCCGGGGTCTCGGCGGTGCCGCTGGTGGCGGAGAGCCTTTGCGCGATCGGGCCGTGGGGCGACGCGGCGCTGGGGGATGGGCCGGTGGAAATCGAACAGCTGCAGGGCCTGCCGATGATCCTGACCGGCGTGCCGAAGTCAGGCGTGCGGCTGGCGCTGGAAGCGCTGGCGGCGCGCCAGGGGCTGGAGCTGCAGGTCACGATGGAAGTCGAGTCGATCGAGGTGGCGAGGCGCCTGGTGGCGCGCGGGTTCGGCTGGACGGTGCATTTTGCCGCGGCGATACGGGAAGAACTGCTGGCGCAGCGGCTACGGGCGGTGCCGATTCGCGGGCTGGAGTTGCAGCGGATGATCGGCTATGCGGCGGCACGGCCGCCGTCGCGGGCTTCGCTTGCGGTGATGGAGACGTTGAGGCGGGTGGCTAGGGAGCTGACTGTGGGGGGGAGTTGGCCTCATAGTAGGTTGTTGGGGGAGATGGGGGATGGTGGGTCTTAGGGGGGGCGGCGTACTTCTTCGTCCGATGTTGTTTCGTGATTTGGGGTGGTTGCTGTTGGTGACATGCTGTCGGCTGTTGAACCGCCTGGTTCCGCCCTCCTGGGCGGGTCACTTTTTGGCCGAGCGCCAAAAAGTAACCAAAAAGCGCGTTTACTGCCCTGCGGGCGGCATGTCTTATCGTAGTGTGCCTGGGGGTTTTCGTACGGGGCTTGGCTTCCTCACATAGCTGGACTGCCTGCCGCAGGGGTGCACTACGGTGGCAGGGGCGTTGGAGTGGTGATTGAACGAGCCCAGAGCGGTCAGTGGCAGCCTGCTGCTGGCCTTGTCGTAGGAACGCCTACGGCTGCTGCGCCGTCAGTATCGCGGGGCGTGGGCCCTGGCTCGGTACGCGTCGCTGCGCTCGCTTGGCGCTGGCGGGCGTGGACGGGGGGTCTCGAGCGAAATCGCAGCAGCCCATCCGCTGGCGAAATCGCAGTACCCATCGGCTGCGCTGCGCACAAACGCCAATGATCGATCATCACCGCAATGAGCCTGCGGCAGCCACAGGCGTCGCCGCGATACGGCCGCCAGCAGGCGGCCAGCCGGGTCACCGACCGGCAGCGCCAAGCGAGCGCAGCGACGCGTTCCGTGCCAGAGCCCCTGACCTACGATACTGCCGGCGCGCAGCGCAGCCGTAGGCGTTCCTACGATAAGACCAGTAGCAGGCTGCCACTCCGCGCTCTGGGCTCGTTCAATCACCACTCCAACGCCCCACCCACCGTCGCGCACCACCGCGGCAGGCAGTCCAGCTTTGTGAGGAAGCCAAGCCCCGTACGAAAACCCAGCGCACACTACGATAAGACATGCCGCCCGCAGGGCAGTAAACGCGCTTTTTGGTTACTTTTTGGCGCTCGGCCAAAAAGTGACCCGCCCAGCAGGGCGGAACCACGCGGTTCAACAGCCGACAGCATGTCACCAAGCACGACATACCACCTCCCCCACTACCCCTACGGCACCCCCAAACTACCGCACCTCGAGCGAAGCAAAAGCGCCATCAACATGCACCACCTTCCCATCGACCATCGTCAAGACCGATCGGATCCGGTGAATGTCCTCCACCGGAACGGTCAGGTAAGGCTTGTCGAGAACCGCGAGATCCGCCAGCTTCCCCACCTCCAACGTGCCCCGCGAACCCTCGTCGAACGAAATCCACGCCGCATTAGCGGTATACAACCGCAGCGCCTCCAGCCGCGACAGCCGGAAGTCCTCCTTGCGCCGGACTTCCTTCCCGATCGAATAACCACCGACGTGAAACTCCAGCGCGCGCCAGACGCCAGGGATGCCGATACGCGTGGCATCGGTGCCGCCCGCCACTTTCAACCCGTGCTGCAGCGCCAGTCGCACCGGCGGCGCGGACTCGGCCACATGGTGGTCGTTGGCGTGCCCGATGGCGCCAGCCTCGAAGTACGGCCCCATCTGCACCGTGTAGGCAAGCCCTAGCGCCTTCATGCGCCGGAACGTTTCCGGCTTGCCGGTGTTCAGGTGGGCCAGCGCCCAGCGCAGCTTGCCCAGGTCATGGTGCTTTGCCACTTCCTCGAAGACGTCGAGGATCGCGTTGGCGGCATCGTCGGTATAAGCGTGGATCTCCACCGGATAGCCGCGGCTGGCGGCGAAGGTGGCGACCTTGAGCAGTTCCTCGCGATCCTTTGCCGCGGGGCGGAAGCCAGGGCCCATGGTGACGCCGTCGTCCATGCCGAACACCAGCATCTCGCCCGGCCCGAGGAAGCGCAGCCTGCCGTCGCCCATGCGCGGCGGCAGGTACGCCAGCGTGTTGCGGAACCACTCGGCCTCGTTGCCCGCGACCAGGGTCGGGATGCGGTAGCCGACCCGCACCGACAGCCGGTCCTCGCGCCACAGTGCGAACAGTGGATCGTACGCGCCGCCCGGACCGGCGGTCGGGTCGATCAGCGCGGTGACACCGAGGCTGTTCAGCCGGCCGAAGAAAGCCTGCAGGCTGGCCTTGGCATCGACCTGGCTCTGCGCCAGGATGCGCCCGAACAGCGCCGACAGCGGCCGGATCGCGCCGAAGATCCGGCCGGTGAGACGGCCTTCGCGGTCGCGCTCCATGCGGATGCCGGGCGGCAGCGCGTCGGGCTGGTCGAGCCTGAGCACCTCGATCGCCTTGGCGTTGACCAGCGCGTAGTCGTACAGGTACTGCACATAGGCCGGATTGTCGGGCAGCAGCGCGGTCAGTTCGGCGGGCGTCGGGGCGCGTTTTTCGATGAACTGGTCGGGGTGCCACGAACCGGTCACGGCCACCCACTTGCCCGGTCCGCGCGCCTGCGCGGTCTGCCGCAGCTGCTCCAGCCCGGCGGCCAGGCTGGTGGTTTCGCCTTCGTACCAGTAGGTCTCGAAGGCATAGCTCTGGCCGCCGCGGATGGCGTGGATATGGGTATCGATCAGCCCCGGAATCACGGTGCGCCCGCCCAGGTCGATCACCTCGGTGGCCGGACCGGCCAGGCGGCGGATCTGCGGGTTGGCGCCCACCGCGACGATCCGGTCGCCGCGCATGGCGATGGCCTGCGCCACCGTGTCCGCGGCGTCCATGGTCAGCACCGTGCCGTTGACCAGGATCCGGTCCGCTGGCGCGGCCGCGCGCTGCGCCTGCGCTGCCCCGGCCGCGATCACGCAAGCCGCTGCCATGGCGTGCGCCACGGCCCGTGCAATCCAATGCATAGCGATGTTTCCCTGATTTTGAAAAGCCCTGGCGCCCGGAGTGCTGCGGGGGCCGGGGCTGCCGGGTTACTGGCCCGGCTGCGCGCCCGAGCGCTTGACGATGGGCTCGAGCTTGGCGATGTCGGCGGCGATCAGCTTGTCGAACGCGGCC
Source organism: Cupriavidus sp. MP-37 (assembly GCF_020618415.1). NCBI lineage: Bacteria > Pseudomonadati > Pseudomonadota > Betaproteobacteria > Burkholderiales > Burkholderiaceae > Cupriavidus > Cupriavidus sp. MP-37. Next base: position 3,205,783 of record NZ_CP085344.1, read on the forward strand.
GGGGTCGACGGCTTGGCCTCGGCGCCTTGCGCCATCAGCTTGTCGCGCGTCGCCGGCGCGGCTAGGGCCCGCTGCATCGCCGTGTTCAGGCGCGCCACGATCTCCTTGGGCGTGCCCGCCGGCGCCAGCACGCCGAACCAGGCATCGAACACATAGCCCGGCACGCCCGCTTCAGCAATGGTGGGCACCTCCGGCAGCGACGGCACCCGCGCCGCGGTGGCCACGCCCAGGATGCGCAGCTTGCCGTCCTTGACGAACTGCAGCGCGGTGATCGACGGGGCGAAGAACATGTCGACGCGTCCGCTCATCACATCGGTAATCGCGGCCGGCGCGCCCTTGTACGGGATATGCCGGGTCTGCACGCCCGCGGTCACGTTGAACAGCTCGCCGCTCAGGTGCGACGAGCTGCCGCTGCCTGCCGAACTGTAGGTCACCGAATCCGGCTTGGCGCGCGCAGCCGCGAGCAGGTCCTTGAGCGTGCGGTACGGGCTGGAGGCGCTGACCACCAGCAGGTAGGGCATGGTGGCGACGGTCGAGATGCCCTTCAGGTCGCGCGTGGTGTCGTACGGCAGCTTCGGATAGAGCGTGGGATTGACCGCATGGCCGGCGGAAGTCAGCAGCAACGTATAGCCGTCGGCGGGCGCCTTGGCCACCACCGCGGTGCCGATGGTGCCGCCCGCGCCGGGGCGGTTGTCGACGACGACCTGCATGTTCGAAGCGGAGCTCATCTCGGCGCTGACGATGCGCGCGAGCAGATCGGTGGCGCTGCCGGCGGCAAACGGCACTACCAGGCGGATCGGCTTGTCGGGATAGGTGTCGGCGTGCGCCGCGCCCGGCAGCAGCGGCAGGCACAGTGCGGCGGCCAGCGCCGCGTGCAGCATGTGGCGGAATTTCATGTGGGGTCTCCTGGATCTTGATCTTGGGAAGCTTGGTAATGGCCTGAGGCGAAGCGCGTTCAGAACGTGTGGCGCATGCCCAGGGCAAAGGTCTGCGGATCGGCGCCGGCGGAAATGCCCAGCTCGTTGATCGCAAAGTCGTAGGTGGCGTTCTTCTTGTTGAAGATGCGGCTGTAGAAGCCGAACACCGCGGTGCGCTTCGACAGCGGGTATTCGTAGCCGAGCGTGGCCTGCACCGCGCCGGTATCCGGACCGCTGCGGAAGAAGCCGACGGTCTCGGTGGCACTGCCGCGGCCGTTGCCGGCAAAGCCGACGCCCGCGCGCAGGCTGCCGGTCCACAGCTTCTGCACCACCGAGGCGTAATAGGCATCGCGCTTCAGGTCGCCGGTGGCGGTGCGGTAGTGCAGCCGCTCGTAGATGGCGGACACCTTGGTAGTCGGGAACTGGTACGACAGGCCGATCTTCATGCCTTCGTCGTCGCGGCCCGCGGCCTGGTAGTTGTTGTGGCGCTCGTAGGCCAGCACCACGTTCAGCGGGCCGTTGTCATAGGCGCCGGCAAACGACCACAGGCTCGGGTTGCGCGGCACGGAGATGCGCTCCTCGTTGATGCCCCAGGTCACGCCGCCGCTGAAGCCGTTCCATTTCGGGCTGCGGTAGTGCACGCTGTTCTTCTGGCGGCGGTCGAAGGAGCTGGTGTCCTGGATGTTGTCGGAAGTCGGGGTCGAGCCATTGCCGATCAGCGCCATGTAGCCGGCGGTGGTCGGATAGAACGGATCGTAGGAGGAGGTGGCTTCCAGGTAAGGCGTGGTCCAGTTGCCCATGAAGAAGCTGCCGGCCGAGCCGGCCAGCCCAAGGCGGGTATTGCGGCTGGCGAGTTGCCCGCTGCCCGTATCCAGCGAGATATTGCTCTCGATCTGCCAGATCGCCTTGAGGCTGCCCACCAGCGCTTCCTCGCCGCGCATGCCGAACACCGAGCGGTTGTTGGTGAGGCGGCCGGTGCCGCCCAGCTTGGTGCCATCGGTCGCCGTCGACGCGTCCGAATACTCCAGCGAGGTATTCAGCCGGCCATACAGCGTCACGTGGCTCTGCGCCGAAGCGACGCTGCAGCAGGCCGCGAGCGCCGCAAAGGTGGCGCCCGCAAGGGGGTTCTTCATGTTGTCTCCAGTGTCTGTCTTGCGCCTGTCCGAATCGATACGGGGATGCCTGCCCCGCCCCGTGCACGAAATCGCGGGCAGCAGCAACCCCTGCCCGGACTACGGCATCAGCATTTCTGGATTCTTGATTGCGCTATCTCATACGGCAGATTTACGCGGCGGATTTACGCGGCGATGCAGCGTGAGGGGATTCTAGAAACCGGGTATCGCAGCGTCCATTCGCATTTTCTTTTGGCCACCATATCGGTTTGTTATCGCGATGGCTGACCCTGCTGGCATGGATATCCGCAGCTTAGGGTGCGAGCGTGGGACCCGGTAGTGGGCGCTGGTGTGTCGCTGTGTTCCAGCCATGGGACGCCGTGAACACAGGCAATGCGGGGAAGTGCTGAGAGAGAGAGAGCGGAAGGCGGCGGGACAACAAAAAAGGGCCTGGCGGCCCTTTTTTGCTTTCTGCGGTGCAGACGATCCGTGGATCAGCCAGCGAAGTTCTTGCCGGCGAAGTCCCAGTTCACGACATTCCAGAATGCCTCGACGTACTTCGGACGGGCATTGCGGTAGTCGATGTAGTAGGCGTGCTCCCACACGTCGCAGGTCAGCAGCGGCTTGGCGTCGGTGGTCAGCGGCGTGGCGGCGTTGGAGGTGGACACCAGGTCCAGCGAGCCGTCGGCCTTCTTGACCAGCCAGGCCCAGCCCGAACCGAAGGTGCCGACGGCAACCTTGGTGAACTCTTCCTTGAACTTGTCGAACGAGCCCCACTTGGCGTTGATGGCATCGGCCAGTGCGCCGGTCGGCTGGCCACCGCCGTTGGGCTTCAGCGAATCCCAGTAGAAGGTGTGGTTCCACACCTGGGCAGCGTTGTTGAAAATGCCGCCCGACGACTTCTTGACGATCTCTTCCAGGGTCGCGTTCTCGAACTCGGTGCCCTTGATGAGGTTGTTCAGGTTGGTGACGTAGGTCTGGTGGTGCTTGTCATGATGGAACTCCAGGGTCTCCTTGGAGATGTGCGGAGCCAGGGCATCATGCGCGTACGGAAGCGGGGGGAGCTTGTGTTCCATTGTTCTGTCTCTGTGGGTTGGGGTTGTGGGTCCGGAATGGCCGATTGTAGGGGACTTGCAAGACCCACGCAAACCGCGGCGCAAAGCCCCCTGCTCCGATGTTAGTTTGTCCGCGCGCGGCTTTCCGGGAGATTTCGGCGCGGCCTTCCGGGCCTGCGCCGCACGCGAATGGGAGGCGTTCCCGGCTCCGCGCGGCGGCTCAGAATTCCGGCAGCTTGGCCTGCACGCCGGCGATCGCCAGGTCGGCCACGCCTTCGGCCAGGTGCGCTTCGACCACGCTGCCGGCGCGGATCTCGGCGGGGGCGCGCAGCGCGCGTCCGCGCTGGTCGAGCAGCACCGCATAGCCGCGTTCGAGTGTGCGTTGCGGCGCCAGCAACTCGAGCGCGCCGGCGCTGCGCGCCAGGCGCTGGCCGGCGCGCTCGTGCTGGCGCAGCGCGGCGGCCTGCAGCCGCTGCCACAGTCGCGCCACGTCGGCGTGGGCCGCGGCGGCGTCGGGGCGGCATGCGCGCCAGCGCATCGCCAGCAGTTGCTGGCGATGGCGCTGCGACACCACGGTGTCGCGCAATGCCGATCGCAAATGTCGCGCCAGATTGTCGACCTGTGCGCGGCGCTCCTGCAGCTGCGCCTGCGGGCTGCGCACGCGCCGGGCCAGCCAGTCGAGGTGTTGCGCGCGCAGGTCGAGCCCGCGACGCAGGCATTGCCTCAGCGCATCGCGGGCACGCACGGTCTGCGCGAGCAGGTGGGCGCGATCCGGGCTGACCAGCTCGGCCGCGCCGGTGGGCGTCGGCGCGCGCACGTCGGCGACAAAATCGGCAATGGTGAAATCGGTCTCGTGGCCGACGCCGGAAACCACCGGCAGCGTGCAGCGCGCGATCGCCTGCGCCACCACCTCTTCATTGAACGACCACAGGTCTTCGATGCTGCCGCCGCCGCGGCACAGGATCAGCACGTCGCATTCGGCGCGCGCGGCCGCGGCATCGAGCATGTCGGCGATCTTCTGCGCCGCGCCCGCGCCCTGCACCGGTACCGGATAGACCACCACCGGCACATGCGGCGCGCGCCGCCGCAGCGTGCTCAGCACATCGCGCAGCGCCGCCGCCTGCAGCGACGTGACCACGCCGATGGTGCGCGGCTGCGCCGGCACCGGGCGCTTGCGCTCCGGCGCGAACAGCCCGGCCTGCGACAGTTTTTCCTTGAGCCGCAGGAAGGCCTCGTACAGGTTGCCGAGCCCGGCGCGGCGCATGGCCTCGACCCCCAGCTGCAGCTCGCCGCGCGCCTCGTACATCGACACCACCGCGCGCACCTCGACGGCCTCGCCCTCGCGCGGCTGGAAGTCGACATGCTGGTTGCGCCCGCGGAACATCACGCAGCGGATCTGCGCGCGCGCGTCCTTCAGCGAGAAATACCAGTGGCCGCTGGCCGCGCGCGTGAAGTTTGAGATCTCGCCGCGTACCCAGGCGAGCGGAAAGCTGCGTTCGAGCACGCGCGCGATGGCGTGGTTGAGTTCGCCGACGGGGATCACGTCGCGGCCGCTGCGCGGCGCGGTGAAGGAAGGGTCACGCGGGAAATTCGGCAGGTCAGGCATTGGGGCACCCGCTGGCAAGCGGCGTGGATCAGACATGTCCACAGCATAACCGCTCTGTCAAGGGGGTAGCGCTGATGCCGCAGGGCTGCCCTGAAACCCGCATGACTTCGTGCAAACCGTTGATTCTTATGCGATTTCTGGATGCAACAAAAATTAGGCAATATAACCATTTTTCTTTTGCATCAACCACTTACAAGGCCGGCGGGCGGCTTGTTCACAAAGTTATCCACAGCTTCTCTGGATAAAATGCGCTGCTCGGCTCACATCAAGACTTGGTGTGGCCCGTAACCCGCTTCTTTCGGATCCCACGCGCCTTGGCCTTCGCACCGACGGTAAGCGCCGGATGGTGTCACGGGCGGCGCAGCCTCGTGCTGCATTTGCACATTTTCGTAGCACCGCCGGAAAATCCACGTAAATTCAAAGACTTGGCTGTGTTCTCCCGGATTTGTCCACAGGCCATCCACAATGCTCTCCCTCGCCGCTGTGGACAAACCCCGATTTTGACGGCGCCACAGGGATGCACGGTCGGGACGCAGCCCATACGTCCGTTTGCCTGTTTTTTAAGCAAGGGGGTCGGCCACCTTTCGAATCAAGGGTTTACGCGATCTCTCAGGTAGCTGTCCACAAGCCCTCCACAGTACTGTCCCGCTGCTTTGTGGAAAGTCGCATCCGAAAGTGCGGCCGCGCACGGCGGCGGCGCCGGAGACTGTGGCAAGCACCCGTCCGGCACGTGCCGGATGCGCCGCAGCGCCAGCCGGGGCAGAGTTGCACAATTTTTACGCAGCACCTGCTTTGCCTTTTCCGATCAAGGACTTAGCCATCTTGTCCGGCAGCTTTCCACAATCGATCCACAACACTGTCCCTGTGCGCTGTGGAAAGCGATGCGCGCCGGAGACAGCCGCGCGCCGTCCCTTGCCGCGCGCCGGGCCGCGGGTTAGAGTGGCGCCTGTTTTTTTTGAGAGCAATGCCGGAGCGCGCAGCAAGGCATCGTGCCCATGCGCCTCAAGGCATGCCGACTGGTGGTTTGGGGTTTCGTTATTCGGTAGTCGATCCCGGGGGTCCAAGTGTTTTCCATCATTCAAGCGGCCGGCTGGCCGATCTGGCCGCTGTTGCTCGCCTCTGTCATCGCGCTGGCGCTGATCGTCGAACGCTTCCTGTCGCTCAAGCGCAGCAAGGTGCTGCCCGCCAGGCTCTACGAAGAGGCGCTGGCGGCCGCGCAGCAGCGCCGCGCGACGCCGGAAGTGGTCAACACCCTGGAACAGAATTCACCGCTGGGGCGCGTGCTGGCCGCCGGGCTGCGCCACGTGGTGCTGCAGCCGCATACCTCGCGCGACGCCGCCAAGGACGTGGTCGAGGAAGCCGGGCGCGTGGTCGCGCATGAGCTCGAGCGCTACCTGAACGCACTCGGCACGATCGCCTCGGTGGCACCGCTGATGGGGCTGCTGGGCACGGTGATCGGCATGATCGAGATCTTCGGCAGCCAGGGCGGCACCGGCACCAGCCCGGAGCAGCTGGCGCACGGCATCTCGGTGGCGCTGTACAACACCGCCTTCGGCCTGATCGTAGCGATCCCGGCGCTGATCTTCTGGCGCTACTTCCGCCGCCGCGTCGACGACTATGTGGCCGAACTGGAATTCCGCGCCACCTCGTTCCTCGACGCCATCCTGCCGCAGCGCCGCGCCTGAGCGCCGCACGCCGCCCCCGACGCCATGCACTTCCGTTCCCGCCAGCGGCGCGAAGAGCCGGAGATCAACCTGATCCCGCTGATCGACGTGCTGCTCGTGATCCTGATCTTCCTGATGATCACGACCACTTACTCGCGCTTTACCGAGCTGCAGATCCAGCTGCCCACCGCCGACGCCGAGCGCGCCCGGCAGCAGCCGCAGGAGATCGTGGTGTCGGTGTCGGCGCGCGGGGTCTACTCGGTCAACAAGCAGGTGATGGAGCAGAAAGACGTCACCAGCCTGGCCGACCAGCTGCGCACCGTCGCGGGTGCCGGCGGCCAGGCGCCGGTGGTGATCGTCAATGCCGACGCGCAGGCCACGCACCAGGCCGTGGTCAACGTGATGGAGGCCGCGCGGCTGGCCGGGCTGTCGCGCCTGACCTTCGCCACGCAGAGCGCGCAGCCGCGCTGATCCCGGGCCGCACTGCGCGCCGGCGTGCGCCGGCGGCCGGCGGGCTTGCCCCATGCGCACGGCAATGCCCATAATGGTTGGGCCGCCCCGAGGGGCGTAGCCGCGAGCGCACTACAATCGCATCCCGACCACCGACTCTCGCCCGCCGCGTCCATGCCCGTTCCCCGCCATGCCCTTGCCGATTTCGTGACCGCCCAGTGGCAACGCCGCGGCTGGTTCGCGTGGGTCATGCTGCCGTTCTCGCTGCTGTTCGGCCTGGTTGCGCGGGTGCGCCGCCATGGCTACCGGCGCAGCTGGTTCAAGTCGACGCGGCTGCCGATGCCGGTGGTGGTGGTCGGCAACGTCACCGTGGGCGGCACCGGCAAGACCCCGGCGGTGATCGCGCTGGCGCAGGCGCTGACCGAGGCCGGGCTGCGGCCCGGCGTGGTCTCGCGCGGCTACGGCGTGCAGCTGAAGCACCCGCGCCGCGTCAAGCCCACCTCGCAGGCGAGCGACGTCGGCGACGAGCCGCTGCTGATCGCGCGCGCCACCGACGTGCCGGTGTGGGTCTTCCCCGACCGCGCGCTGTGCGCGCAAGCCATGCTGGTGTCGCACCCCGGCATCAACGTGCTGCTGCTCGACGACGGCCTGCAGCACTACAAGCTGCAGCGCGATTTCGAGATCGTGATGTTCGACGCGCGCATGGGCGGCAACGGCCTGATGCTGCCGGCCGGTCCGCTGCGCGAGCCGCTCTCGCGCCCGCGCGACGCCACCCTGATCAACGACCCCAATTTCCGCGCCACGCCCGACCGCCCCGGCGTGTACGGCATGCGGCTGGAACTCGACGATGCCTGGCAGCTTGCCGATCCCACCATGGCGCGGCCGCTCAGCGCCTTTGCCGGGCGGCGCGTGCTGGCCGCGGCCGGCATCGGCAACCCCGAGCGCTTCTTCGCCAGCCTGCGCGGCGCCGGCCTCGCGCCGAAGACGCTGCCGCTGCCCGACCACTATGACTTTGTCGTCGACCCGTTCGTCGACCACCCCGATGCGCTCGACGCCGACGTGATCCTGATCACCGAGAAGGATGCCGTAAAATGCGAGCGCTTCGACGACCCGCGCATCTGGGTCGTGCCCACCAGGCCCGTGATCGACGCGGGCCTGATCGATAAAATCCGCCGCGCCGTGCAGGCGCAAATCCAACCCGCGCCGACCGCGCCGGCCGCCGCGAGCGGCGCCGCCGGGCGCAACGAGGAACACCGAGATGGACAACCGGCTGCTTGAAATCCTGGTCTGCCCGCTATGCAAGGGCAAGCTGGAATACGACCGCGCCGCGCAGGAGCTGATCTGCCACGCCGACAAGCTGGCCTACCCGATCCGCGACGGCATCCCCGTGATGCTGGCCGACGAGGCCCGCCAGTCGGTGCCGGGCCGCGTCATCGAGCCGGACGCGCCGGCCGGCAACTGAGCAGCGCGGCCATGACCCTCCCCGCGTTTACCGTCGTCATTCCGGCGCGGCTGGCCTCGACCCGCCTGCCCGACAAGCCCCTCGCCGATATCGGCGGGCGCCCGATGGTGGTGCGCGTGGCCGAACGCGCGCATGCGTCGTCGGCACAGCGCACCGTGGTCGCCACCGACGCGCCCGCGGTGGCGCAGGCCTGCGCCGCGCACGGTATCGAGGCCGTGCTGACGCGTGCCGACCACCCCTCCGGCACCGACCGCCTGGCCGAGGTCGCCGCGCAACTGGGCCTGGCCGATGACGCCATCGTCGTCAACGTGCAGGGCGACGAGCCGCTGATCGAGCCGGCGCTGATCGACGAAGTGGCGCTGCACCTGGCGCACCACGCCGACTGCGCCATCGCCACCGCGGCCCATCCGCTGCACGACAGCGCCGAGGTGTTCAACCCCAACGTGGTCAAGGTGGTGTGCGACGCCGCCGGGCGCGCGCTGTATTTCTCGCGCGCACCGATTCCGTGGGCGCGCGACGCGTGGTCCGGCGTGCCGTCCGCGCCCGCCGCGTCGGCCCGGGTGCCGCTGCCCGACATGCCGGTGCTGCGCCATATCGGCCTGTACGCTTATCGCGCCGGCTTCCTGCGCCGTTTCCCGGCGCTGGCGGCAGCGCCGCTGGAGCAGACCGAGGCGCTGGAGCAGCTGCGCGCGATGTGGCACGGCGAGCGCATCGCCGTGATGCAGACCGCCGCCGCGCCCGCGCCCGGCGTCGACACCCAGGCCGATCTGGACCGGGTGCGGGCGCTATGGGCGCAGTCGATGGTCCAGGAAGGGCCCTGAGCGGCACGCCTGCGGAATCGGCAAGGCACCTGCACGCGCGCCTGCCCGCTCAGGTCGAATCTGCTGCAACCGAACCGGGGGGCCGATTTCAGGCCGAATCCCCCCGGCCTCATGGCATAATGCCTGCCGATACAGAGCCGCCCCGCTGGCGCGAGCGATCGCGCCGCCGGCCAAGGCTCGGTGGGGAGATAAAGATAGAGCCCGTCCGGTGCGCCGCGCCGCCATCCCCCTGGCAGCCGCCGCCGGCCGTACGCGTGGGTACGCCTGAGCCGTGCCCGCGCTGAACGCAGTCAGCACGCACCGGGACCGCAGTCAGTCTCGCGTCAAGTTACGGCGTTACCCTCCTTCTGATCTCCCGCCATACCGGATTGAAAACTCTGAGGACCCGTAAATGCGTTTGATCCTGTTGGGCGCGCCTGGCGCCGGCAAAGGCACGCAAGCCAAGTTCATCTGCGAGAAGTTCGGCATTCCGCAAATCTCCACGGGCGACATGCTGCGCGCCGCGGTGAAGGCCGGCACGCCGCTGGGCGTGGAAGCCAAGAAGGTCATGGACGCGGGCGGACTGGTGTCGGACGACATCATCATCGGCCTGGTGAAGGACCGCCTGAAGCAGGACGACTGCAAGAGCGGCTACCTGTTCGACGGCTTCCCGCGCACCATTCCGCAAGCCGAAGCGATGAAGGACGCGGGCGTGGCGATCGACTATGTGCTCGAGATCGACGTGCCGTTCGACGCCATCATCGAACGCATGAGCGGGCGCCGCGTCCATGTGGCATCGGGCCGCACCTACCACCTCAAGTACAACCCGCCCAAGGTGGAAGGCGTCGACGACGAGACCGGCGAGCCGCTGATCCAGCGCGACGACGACAAGGAAGAAACCGTCAAGAAGCGCCTCGACGTCTACTCGCAGCAGACCCGTCCGCTGGTGGACTACTACTCGGCATGGGCCGCCAACGGCGACGCCGCGGCCAAGGTGGCGCCGCCGAAGTACCGCAAGATCCTGGGCGTGGGCAACGTCGACGAGATCACGGCGCGGGTGTTCGAGGCGCTGAAGTAACCGGTTCTGCGCCAGTGCACCACGAATGAAAAAGCGGCCTTCCGGCCGCTTTTTCGTTTTGGCTGACGTACCTCTTGCATGCCGGGCCTTGCTCCGTACAATATTGACGTTTACGTAAACGGCAATCACACCGAGGAGACACCATCGTGGAAATCAAGGACAACGTATTCATCATCACCGGCGGCGCCTCGGGCCTCGGCGCCGGCACGGCCCGACTGCTCGCCGAAGCGGGCGCCAAGGTGGTCATTGCCGACCTGAACGAGACCGCCGGCCAGGCCCTGGCGGCCGAGACCGGCGGCCGGTTCGTGCGCTGCGATGTGACCTCGGAAGCCGATGGCCAGGCCGTGGTCGCGGCGGCACAGTCGCTGGGGCGTCTCGCCGGGCTGGTCAATTGCGCCGGCATCGCCACGGCCAACAAGACCGTCGGCAAGAACGGCCCGCATCCGCTCGATGCCTTCGACAAGACCATCCGCATCAACCTGATCGGCACCTTCAACATGATCCGCCTGGCCGCCGCGGCGATGGTGCAGAACACGCCGGACAGCGAGGGCGAACGCGGCGTGATCATCAATACCGCGTCGGTGGCGGCCTTCGACGGGCAGATCGGGCAGGCCGCCTATGCCGCGTCCAAGGGCGGCGTGGTCGGCATGACGCTGGCGATCGCGCGCGACCTGGCGCGCGACGGCGTGCGCTGCATGACCATCGCCCCGGGCCTGTTCGAGACCCCGATGCTGCTGGGCATGCCGCAGGAGGTGCAGGACGCGCTGGGCAAGATGGTGCCGTTCCCGTCGCGGCTGGGCCGGCCCGCCGAGTATGCGAAGCTGGCGCGCTCGATCATCGAGAACCCCATGCTCAACGGCGAAGTGATCCGCCTGGACGGCGCGATCCGGATGCAGCCCAAGTAAGCGCCGCCCGCTGCCCGCTCAGCCGGGCAGCAGCATCACCAGCATCAGTCCCGGCGCCGCCGCCGGCACCAGCGTCAGCTGCTCGAACTGCAGCGCGCCCCGGCGCGGATGGCGAAAGCCGCGGCGCCCGCCCTCGCGCTCTTCCACGTCCTGCGACAGCCAGGCAGCGCGGAAGTCCGCGCTCTCCGCCATCAACCCCTCGATCAATGCCCGCGTCGGCGCTTCGTCGGCGTGGCGGATGCTGTGCGCGCGGAATTCGGCCACCAGGCGTGCGGCGCGGTGCGGCCAGTCGTGCACCAGTGCCTGCAGCGCCGGCGACAGGAACATCGCGCGCAGCAGGTTGCGCTCGGTGGCGGCGTCGTCGAGCCAGCCGGTGAACAGCTCCGCGGCCGCGGCGTTCCAGGCCAGTGCGGTCCACTGGCGGTCCAGCAGGTAGGCCGGCCCGTCGATGGCATGCACGCTGGCCAGCACCGCGGGCGGCACCGGCTCGCCGGCGGCGTGCTGCGGGTCGCGCCGCCCCGCCAGCTCGAACAGGTAGGCGCGCTCGGCGCGCGACAGCCGCAGCGCCGCGGCCAGGCTGGCGAGCGCGCGCGCCGACAGCGCCACCGGCCGGCCCTGCTCCAGCCATGTCACCCAGGTTGTGCTCAGTCCCGCCAGCTGCGCGACCTCCTCGCGGCGCAGGCCGGGCGTGCGCCGGCGCTGGCCGGGCGCCAGGCCCACGTCCGCCGGCGCCAGCCGTTCGCGGTGCGCGCGCAGGAAGGCGCCAAGCACGGCTTCGCGCGAGGCTGGCGCGGATGGGGAAGGATCTGAAGGCTGGGCGAGAGGCGGCATGGCAGGCTGGTGGCGCTTATACCAGGATAAGACGGTGACTTGTACCGGGAAAACGGCCCGCCTACAGTATGCCGAACCCGCCTCGCGGGCAAGTCCCCTCGCCGACAACAACGCCGCCGGCCGACCCGGCCACGGCCCAAGGAGCCCAGCACCATGCAGCAACAGGAACTCGTCGCCGCCCAGTTCGGCGCCACCGCCAGCGCCTATCTCACCAGCGCGGTCCACGCCAGCGGCGCGGACCTGCAGCAACTGAAGGACGAACTGGCCGCGCTGATTCCCGCGGCCAAGCGCCCGCGCAGCCGCGTGCTCGACCTGGGCTGCGGCGCCGGCCATGCCAGCTTTGCCGCCGCCGCGGTGGCGGGCGAGGTGACCGCCTACGACCTGTCGGCCGACATGCTGGCCGTGGTCGAGGCCGCGGCGCGCGAGCGCGGGCTGGCCAACGTGCGCACCCGCCAGGGCGCGGCCGAGCAGCTGCCGTTCGACGATGCCAGCTTCTGCGCGGTGGTGTCGCGCATGAGCGCGCACCACTGGCGCGACGTGCCGGCGGCGCTGGCCGAAATCCGCCGCGTGCTCAAGCCCGGCGGCAAGGTGATCATGATCGACATCGCCGGCGCGCCGGACCCGCTGCGCGATACCTGGCTGCAATCGGTCGAGTTGCTGCGCGATCCCTCGCATGTGCGCGACTACACCCCGGCGGGCTGGCGGGCGATGTTCGAGGCCGCGGGTTTTGCCGCGGATGCCATCGCGGTATCGGAGACCTGGCGCATCGGCATCGATTTCGACAGCTGGGTGCAGCGCATGCGCACGCCGGCGGTGGCGGTGGGCGCGATCCGGCACCTGTGGCAGGTCGCGCCAGCGGAAGTGCGCGAGCACTATCGCGTGCGGGCAGACGGCAGCTTCGAACTGGAAGCGGTGATGGTGAGCGCGCGCTGAACGGACGCGCCGGCTCAGGCCGCGGTTCAGCCGCGGTTCAGGCCGCGGCGCTGGCCGTCGGCGCCTCGGCCCGCACGGTCAGGCGCCGCACCAGCTCCCACACCGCCGCCGCCGCCGGCGACAAGGAACGGTCCTCGCGCCGCACCATGACGATGCTGCGTTCCTCGCGCGGCACCAGCGGGCGCCACACCAGCGGCGACGCCGCCGGCAGCGGCAGCGAGAACGACGGCAGCACCGACACGCCGATGCCGGCCTCGACCATGCCGAACACGCTGGCCGAATGGCCCAGTTCCTGCACCACCTGCGGCACCACGCCATGGCGGCCGAACACGCGGTCGATCAGCGGCCGGCTGCCCGAGGCAAAGTCCAGCAGCACCAGCCGCATCCCATGCAGCGCCGACCAAGGCACCGATTCCGCCTGCGCCAGCGGATGGTCGCGCCGGCATACGAAACAGAACGGGTCGGTCGCCACCGGCTCCACCAGCAATCCGTCGCGCACCAGCGGGTCGATCAGCACGCCGAAGTCGACCGCGCCGGCGCGGACCTGCTCCAGCCCGTCGGCCTGGACGTTGTCGCGCACGGTCAGGCGGATCTCGGGGTATTGCGCGGCGCAGGCGGCCACATAAAGCGGCATCAAGCGGGCGGAGATGGTCGGCGCGCCGGCTATCACTACGCGACCACGATAGCGCTCGCCCAGCTGCCGTGTTTCTTCCAGCGTGTCGTCCAGCTGCCCGAGCAGGCGCTCCAGCGCCGGCGCCAGCGCATGGCCGGCCTCGGTCAGCACCACTTCGCGCGTGGTGCGGTCCAGCAGGCGCACGCCGAGCGCGTCTTCCAGCTCGGCCACGCCGCGGCTGACCGCCGGCTGGGTCAGTCCGACAGCGTCAGCGGCACGGCTGAAGCCGCCGCTGCTGGCCACTGCCAGGAACACGCGCAACTGGCGCAATGTGTAATTCATGCAACAAGCGGATAAATAGATTCTATAAATGAATTTGCATTCTAGACCCGTCTAGCGTCCAATACTAGGCAAAACCCTAACATCGCAGGAACTCACCCGCAGTCATGTCCCGTATTGTCCGCAATCTCAAGAAGCTCTATGACCTGATCGACGGCTTTGTGCTCGTCATGCTGACCGCCATCGCCATCGCGCTGGCCGCGCCCGAACTCGGCACCGGCGACGGCCCGCTGCACCTTGGCGTGGTAACCAGCCTGGGCGTGGCGCTGGTGTTCTTCCTGCACGGCGCGGCGCTGTCGCGCGACAAGCTGGTGGCGGGCGCCAAGCACTGGCGCCTGCACGTGTTCGTGCAGGTCTTCACCTACGTGGTGTTCCCCGTGGTGGGCGCACTGCTGATGCTGTCGCTGCGCAATACGCTGCCGGCCGACCTGCTGCTGGGCGTGTTCTTCCTGTGCGCGCTGCCGTCGACGGTGTCGTCGTCGGTGGCCATGACCTCGATGGCGCGCGGCAATGTCTCGGGCGCGATCTTCAACGCCACCATCTCGGGCCTGATCGGCATGCTGGTGACGCCGCTGCTGATGGGGCTGGTGATCAGCGCCAGCGGTGCCTCGATGCCGCTGGGCAAGGCACTGACCGGCGTGGCGCTGCAGCTGCTGCTGCCGTTCGCGCTGGGCCAGCTGCTGCGCCCGCTGATCGGCAGCTGGCTGGCGAAGAAGAAGCACATCACCAACAAGATCGACCGCGGCGTGATCGTGCTGATCGTCTACTCGTCGTTCTGCGACGCGACCGCCGAAGGCCTGTGGCACCAGTACCAGTGGCAGACCATCGGCGCGGTGATGGGGATTGCCGCGGTGCTGCTGTTCGTGGTGCTGGGCTTTACCACGCTGACCGCGCGCCGCCTGGGCTTTTCGGTCGAGGACGAGATCACCGCGGTGTTCTGCGGCTCGAAGAAGAGCCTGGCCAACGGCATCCCGATGGCCAAGATCCTGTTTGCCGGCCATCCGGCACTGGGGCTGCTGGTGCTGCCGCTGATGGTCTACCACCAGCTGCAGCTGATCGTGTGCTCGGTGATCGCGTCGCGCTATGCCAACCGCGATGCGTTGCTGGAAGACCAGGCCACCGCGCGGGCCTGAAGCGCGCGGCGATGAATAAACCGGGGCATGCCCCGGTTTTTTTGTGCCTGCCGCCCGCGCGACGGATCAGACCGACGGGTTCTTCGACAGCGGCGGATTGCGCGCGAAGTACGAGCGGATGCCCTTCAGGATGGCATTGGCCAGCTGCTCCTGGTGCGCGTTGTCGTTGAGCTTGCGCTCCTCTTCCGGATTGCTGATGAAGGCGGTCTCGATCAGGATCGACGGAATATCGGGGGCCTTCAGCACGGCAAAGCCCGCCTGTTCGACATGGGCCTTGTGCAGCTTGTTGATGCCGCCGATCTCGCCCAGCACGGCCTTGCCCACCAGCAGGCTGTCGTTGATCTGCGCGGTGGTCGACAAATCGAGCAGCACGCGCGCCACCTGCGCATCCTTGTTGCCCATGTTGGCGCCGCCGATCAGGTCGGAGGCGTTTTCCTTGTTGGCCAGCCAGCGCGCCGCGGTACTGGACGCGCCGCGCTCGGACAGCGCGAACACCGACGCGCCGCGCGCCTCGGGCGACAGAAACGCGTCGGCGTGGATCGACACGAACAGGTCCGCCTGCACGCGGCGCGCCTTCTGCACGCGCACGTTCAGCGGCACGAAGAAATCGGCGTCGCGTGTCATCATCGCGCGCATATTGGGCTGGGCGTCGATCTTGGCGCGCAGCCGGTGCGCGATCTGCAGCACCACATCCTTCTCGCGCGAGCCGGCCGCGCCGATCGCGCCCGGGTCTTCGCCGCCATGGCCGGGGTCGATCGCCACGGTCAGCAGGCGGCGCATCTTGAACGGGCGCTCGGCGGTGGGGTTGTCGCGCGCCACCGGCGGCACCACCGGGGCGTTGGGCGTCGGCACCGGCGGTGCCGACGGCTTCGGCCGGGCTGCCGCCACCGGCGGCGGCAGCGGCGCGGTGGTGGGCGGCACCTCGCCCTTCTCGTCGAAGCGGCGCACCAGCGCGCCGATGGCGTCTTCTTCCGCGCCGGCCGGCGCGCCGGCGATGCCTTCGGCGCCCGGCGCCGGATCGGAGGTCGCAAAGCGGCGCTGCTTTTCCTCGGTGTCGCGCACCAGCTTCCACAGCGGATCGGGCGGATTGACCGGGTACAGGTCGAACACCAGCCGGTTGCGGTAGCTGCCGATGGGCAACAGCGTGAACACCTGCGGCGCCACGTTTTCCTTCAGGTCGAACACCATGCGGACCACGCGCGGGCGGTTCTGGCCCACGCGCACGGTCTGGATATACGGGTCGTTCGGCGTGATCTTGGCCACCAGCTCGCGCAGCGTGGGCGACAGGTCGAGGCCGTCGATGTCCACCACCAGCCGGTCGGGGTCGCGGATCATCTGGTGCACCGCGGCCAGCGGCGCGTCGGATTCGATGGTGACGCGGGTGTAGTCCTCGGCCGGCCACACGCGCACCGCGACGATGCCGGCGCCAGACGCGATCTGCGGGCCGGCCAGCGTCAGCACGGCGGTGCCGGCGCCCAGCTTCAGTGCCTGCGCCATCCATTTGCGGCGCGCCTGCAGCAGGCCGTCGGGTCCATCGGGGCGGTCGGTGGCAAGTCGCTTGATCAGCATGCGTTCAGCAAGGTAAGTCCAGTGGGAGTATAGGCGCGCAAGGTCGCGATCCGCCGCTCGCCGGCGTCATCGGCGCCGGCCATGTCCGATTGGAGCAACACGTGCAGGTCCGGTTCCCCCAGCAGGCGCCCGGCCTTTTCCGGCCACTCGACCAGGTTGAAGGCCGGTTCGGCGAAGCAGTCGCGGAAGCCCGCGTCGAGCCACTCTTCGGGATCGGCAAAGCGGTACAGGTCGAAGTGGTAGACCGTCAGCGGCGAGCCGTCGGCGCGGGCGACTTCATAGGGCTCGCACAGCGTATAGGTGGGGCTGCGGACCTTGCCCGCATGGCCCAGCGCGCGCAGCACCGCACGCGACAGCGTGGTCTTGCCGGCGCCCAGGTCGCCGGACAGCTGCACATGCACCGTGCGCGGCGGCATCGCCTGCACCGCGGCGGCCAGCGCGGCGCCCAGGCGCGCGGTGGCGTCTTCGTCGGGCAGCGTCAGGGTGCGTTCTTCGAGCAAGGGCATTGCGTACAATTCAGGAATGATCGACCGAGTCGCCCCCGGGCCGGCGGATGCGCCGCCGCCCCCTCCCGTTCCAGACACCACCGGCCACGCGGCCGCGGGCCCCGGGGAGCTTGCGGCGCTGGCCGCGTCGATCCGCGCATGGGGCGCGGCGCTGGGCTTTGCCTCGGTGCGCATCGCCGATGTCGACCTCGCGCACGCCGAGCCGGGACTGATGGCCTGGCTGGCGCAGGGCTACCACGGCGACATGGATTATATGGCCAACCACGGCCTGCGGCGCGCGCGTCCGGCCGAACTGGTGCCCGGCACGGTGCGCGCGATCGTGGCCCGCATGCCATACCTTGCCGCCGCCGGCGCGCACGCGGATGCCGCCGACTGGCGCCGCCACGAGCTGGCGCGGCTGGACGACCCGGCCACCGCGGTGGTGTCGCTGTACGCTCGCGGGCGCGATTATCACAAGGTGCTGCGCAGCCGCTTGCAGCAACTGGCCAGCCGGATCGAGGCCGAGATCGGCAAGTTCGGCTACCGCGTCTTTACCGACTCGGCGCCGGTGATGGAAGTGGCGCTGGCCAGCCAGGGCGGACTGGGCTGGCGCGGCAAGCATACGCTGCTGCTGGACCGCGACGGGGGCTCGATGTTCTTCCTCGGCGAGATCCTGGTCGACATCCCGCTGCCGGCCGACCCGCCCGAATCCGGCCATTGCGGCAGTTGCCACCGCTGCCTGGACATCTGTCCCACGCGCGCGATCGTCGCGCCCTACCGGCTCGATGCGCGCCGCTGCATTTCGTATCTCACCATCGAGCACAAGGGCGCGATCCCGGTGGCGCTGCGCGCGCCGATGGGCAACCGCGTCTACGGCTGCGACGACTGCCAGCTGGCGTGTCCGTGGAACAAGTTCGCGCACGTGGCGACGGTGCCCGATTTCGACGTGCGCAACGGCCTCGACGCGCCCGACATGGTCGCGCTGTTCGAATGGACCGAAGCGGAATTCAACCAGCGCCTCGAAGGCAGCCCGATCCGCCGCATCGGCCACGAGCGCTGGCTGCGCAACCTGGCGGTGGGGCTGGGCAACAGCCTGCGCGCGGCACTGTCGGGCACGAGCGCCGAAGACGCGGCACTGGCCGCGCGCATTCGCGCGGCCTTGCTGGCGCAGCGCGAGACCGCCACGCCGCTGGTGCGCGAGCATATCGACTGGGCCCTGGCGCAGGGCGGCCCGCCGGCGGACCCGGCGCAGGACTAAGCTCGGCGCAGCTCAGCTCACCAGCGCCAGCCACAGCGGCGTGGTGACGATCGCCGCCACCGTCATCAGCGAGATCGTCGCCGCCACCATCGGCCCGTTGCCGCCCATGCGCACGGCCAGGATGTACGCGCTGGAGGCGGTCGGCAGCGAGGCATACAACACCACGATCTGGTACTGCAGCGCCGTCAGCGGCAGGTGCCGGCCCACCAGCCATGCCACGCACGGCATCGCCACCAGCTTGACCCCGGTCCACCACGCCACCGGCCCGGCAGTGCCGGTGGCGCCGCTCATCTGCAGTCCGGCGCCCACCGTCATCAGGCCGAGCGCGGTCGACGCCGAGCCCAGCCGGTTCAGCGTCATGCCCAGCACCTCGGGCGCGTGCAGCCCCATCAGGTTGGTCGCCAGGCCGCCGGCGGTGGCCAGGATCAGCGGATTGCGCGCCAGTTCCTTCCACAGCGCGGCCTGGCCATGGCGGGCCAGCGCCCACACCGCCGCCACGTTGCACAGCGGCACGGTGCAGCCGACGATCACCGCCATCAGCGCCAGCCCCTCTGAGCCGCCCAGCCGCGAGGCCAGCGCCAGCCCGATATAGGAATTGAAGCGGAACGCGGTCTGCAGCCCCGAGGCAAAGCTGACCGCATCCGGGCGCAGCACCCATTTGACCGCGTAGCCGCCGGCCAGGCCGGTGGCCAGCACCAGCAGCGCCAGTCCCAGCATGGCCGAGGTCGAGGAGAAATCGAGCACCGCGGTATTAGTCGACTGCAGCAGCAGCGCCGGGAACAGCACGAAGTAGACCAGCCGCTCCACCCCGCCCCAGAAGGCGCGGTCGAAGGGGGAATAGCGCACCAGCAGCCAGCCGATCAGGATCAGGCTGAAGTCCGGGACCAGCAGGAGGGCGGAAGACATCTGGGGTTGTTGTTGTAATGGTGGTGGCATGGCGCTGCAGCGGCCCTGGCACCCGCGACAGGAAGCGGTAGGAAACGGCGGCGGCGAGAGATAACGGCAACAATGCCGGAATGTGCAGACTAGGGCAGATACGGATAGGTATTTTTCCAGATTTCGGGCAGCATGGCATGCCAAGTTGTACGCCTGCCGCCATGTTGTCCCGCATCCGTTGCGCGCGCCTGCGCGTGGACACCCTCCTCCGCTCCCGCTTCCGCCCTGGCCTTCGGCCGGGACACCGCCTGCGCCTGGCCGTCGTGCTGGCGGCACTCGGCGCCGCTGCGGCGGTGCACGCCGTGCCCGGGCCGGCGCGCGCGGTCGAGATCGAAGGCATGCGTTTCGACGATGCGGCGCGCGTGGGCGGCAAGGAACTGCAGCTCAATGGCGCGGCACTGCGCACCGGCTTCCTGACCAAGGGCTATGTGGCGGCGCTGTACCTGGAGGAAAAGGCCCGCAACGCGGCGGTGGTACTGGGCACGCCGGGCGCCAAGCGGCTACAGTTACGCATCCTGCGCGAGACCGAGCCGCCGGCGGTGGTGCGCGCGATCCGCCAGGGCATGCGCGACAACCATAGCGAGGCGCAGATGCAGGCGCTGGCGGCGCGGCTGGTGCAGTTCGAGCGCACCCTGGGCGAGCTCGGCACCGCGCACAAGGGCGATGTCATCAACCTCGATTTTTCCCCGCAAACGGGGACGGTCATCGCCATCAACGGCACGCCGCGCGGCCGGCCGATCGCCGGCGAAGACTTTTACCAGGCCCTGCTGCGGGTGTTCCTGGGCGAACGCCCGGTCGACGCCAGCGTCAAGCGCGGCCTGCTGGGCGGCTGACCCAGATTACGCTGCCGACGCACCGCCCGACCTGTGGCACTGCGACGGTTTTTTTGCTTCCGGGCGGCACCCTGCCCGGATTTCTGACGGGAGACATGATCTCATGCACGCTGGCAAACTCGCACTGACCCTGGCCCTGGCGGCCGCCGCCACCGCGGCGCAAGCCCAGAGCTACCCCACCAAGCCGATTCGCCTGATCATTCCGTTCGCACCCGGCGGCACCACCGACATCGTCGGCCGTGGCGCGGCGGACCAGATGAGCCGCATCCTGGGCCAGCCGGTGGTGGTGGAAAACCGCGCCGGCGGGGGCGGTTCGATCGGCGCCGACGCCATCGCCAAGGCCGCCCCGGACGGCTACACCATCGGCATCTCGACGGTCTCGACCATGGCCGTGAACCCGGCCTGCAACCCCAAGCTGTCGTACGACCCGATCAAGGACTTCAAGCCCATCACCAACCTGGCCAACGTGGCCAACGTGATCGCGGTGAACCCGAGCTTCCCGGCCAAGGACTACAAGGAGTTCCTGGCCGTGCTGAAGGCCAACCCGGGCAAGTATTCGTACGCGTCGTCGGGCACCTGCGGCTTCGGCCACATGCTGGGCGAGCAGTTCAAGGTCTCGACCAAGACCTTCATGGTCCATATCCCGTACCGCGGCGCGGGCCCGGCACTGAACGACGTGCTGGCCGGCCAGGTGCCGATCATGGTCGACAACCTGCCGTCGTCGATGCCCTACATCAAGGCCAACAAGCTGCGTCCGATCGTGGTGGCGTGGAACAAGCGCCTGGAGTCGCTGCCCAATGTGCCGACCTTCGGCGAAATGGGCCTGAAGGAGCCGAACGATCCGGCCTGGTACGGCCTGGTGGCGCCGGCCGGCACGCCTGACGAGGTCATCAAGAAGCTCAACGAAGCCGCGGTCAAGGCCCTGCAGGACAAGGACTTCCAGCAGCGCCTGCGCACCGCCGGCGCCGAGCCGTCGGGCAACACGCCGGCGCAGCACGCGGCCGAGATCAAGAAGGAATTCGACAAGATGAAGAACCTGGTCAAGGTGCAGAACATCAAGCTGGAGCAGTAAAAGCCCTGAGCAGAAAGGGCGGTTTTGGGTGCTCCCAAGCCGCCCGAGCTCGCCAAAGCAAGGTGTTCTCCCTCTCCCCTCACGGGGAGAGGGATGGGGTGAGGGGTGGTCTAGCTGGGAGCCACCTCAAGCGAAGCCCACGGTTTTGTCCAGCACGGCGGCTCCGGCCAGCGCCCGCCCTCACCCCCGCCCCTCTCCCGCAGGCGGGAGAGGGGAGCCTGCTGCAAGCTTCTGGACGACAGCATCGCGTCCAAAAAGCACTAAAATCCAGCATTCGCCCCAGCCTGACCGCCATGCCCGCCACCTACGACGCCATCCTTCCCGCCCCGTTCGGCAAGATCGGCGTGCGCACGGACGGCGCGCGCATCCGGGCCATCGTGTACCTCCCCGGCCACGTCGAAGGGCTTGCGCCGGCCGATGCCCTGACGCAGCGGCTCGCGGCGCAGCTGGCGGCCTATTACGACGACCCCGACACCGCCTTCGACGTGCCGCTGGCCCCGGCCGGCAGCGATTTCCAGCAGCACGTGTGGCACGCCATCTGCGCCGTGCCGCGCGGCGCCACCACCACCTACGGCACCATCGCCGCAGCCATCGGCGCGATGCCGCGCGCGGTCGGCCAGGCCTGCGGGCAGAACCCGTTCCCGATCCTGGTGCCGTGCCATCGCGTGGTTTCGGCGCGCGGCATCGGCGGGTTCTCGCACCATGCCGAAGACGGCTTCTACCTCGACGTCAAACGCTGGCTGCTGCGCCATGAGGGCGCCATGCTGATATGAGCGGCGCTTCGGCGGCAGCCGAGCTTACCGCCGTCGCCAGCGCTGCCGATCTGGCCCTGGTCAGCCGCTTCTGCGATGCGCTGTGGCTCGAAGACGGGCTCTCGCGCAACACCATCGACGCCTACCGGCGCGACCTGACGCTGCTGGCGCGCTGGCTGCAGCAGGAGCAGCGCGGCGAGCTGCTCGGCGCCGACGACGGCACGCTGTCGGCCTACTTCAGCGCGCGCCATACGCAGACCCGCGCGTCGTCGGCGAACCGGCGCCTGGCGGTGTTCCGCCGCTTCTACCAGTGGGCGCTGCGCGAGCACCTGGTGCAGACCGACCCGTGCCTGCTGCTGCGCCCCGCCAAGCAGCCGCCGCGCTACCCCAAGACCCTGACCGAGGCCCAGGTCGACGCGCTGCTCGAGGCGCCCGACACCGAGACCCCGCTGGGCCTGCGCGACCGCACCATGCTCGAGCTGATGTACGCCAGCGGGCTGCGCGTGTCGGAGCTGACCCAGATGAAGACCGTCGAGATCGGCCTGAACGAGGGCGTCGCGCGCGTGGTCGGCGGCAAGGGCGACAAGGAGCGGCTGGTGCCGTTCGGCCAGCAGGCGGGCGACTGGCTGCGGCGCTACCTGGCCAGCGCGCGCCCGCTGCTGCTGGCCGGGCGCGCCTGCGACGCGCTCTTCGTCACGCAGCGCGGCGAGGGCATGACGCGGCAGGCGTTCTGGCACCTGATCAAGCGCCATGCGCGCGACGCCGGCGTGCATGCCCCGCTGTCGCCGCACACGCTGCGGCATGCCTTCGCCACGCACCTGCTCAACCACGGCGCCGACCTGCGCGTGGTGCAGCTGCTGCTGGGGCACGCCGACATCTCCACCACCCAGATCTATACCCATGTCGCGCGCGAACGCCTGCGCGAGCTGCACCAGCAGCACCATCCGCGCGGCTGAGCGGCACTGAGCGACCCATCGCCATGAGCAAGAACAAGCACGTGTCCGAAACCCCTGCCACCCAGTTCCTGCGCAAGCAAGGCGTGGCCTTCGGCGAGCATCCCTATGACTACGTCGAGCACGGCGGCACCGGCGAGTCGGCGCGCCAGCTGGGCGTGCCCGAGCATGACGTGATCAAGACCCTGATCATGGAGGACGAGCGCGCGCAGCCGCTGGTGGTGCTGATGCACGGCGACTGCTCGGTCTCGACCAAGAACCTGGCGCGCCAGACCGGGCGCAAGAGCGTGCAGCCGTGCAAGCCCGAGGTGGCGCAGCGGCACAGCGGCTACCTGGTGGGCGGCACCTCGCCGTTCGGCACGAAGAAGCGCATGCCGGTGTATGTCGAAGCGACCGTGCTCGAGCTGGCGCGCATCTATATCAACGGCGGGCGCCGCGGCTACCTGGTCAGCCTGGACCCGAAGCTGCTGCCGGCGCTGCTCGACGCCAGGCCGGTGCAGTGCGCGCTGCCGGATTGAGCCTGCCCGGCGGCAGAGCGAGGGCAGCCTCCACGCCAATCCGGGAAGTCACGGTCGTGGCCAGGCCCCTGCCGCGCTACAATCGCGCCAGCCTGAAAACATCCCACTCCACATGGCCAATCTGCTTTTTGCCCTTGCCGCCTACCTGATCGGCTCCGTTTCCTTCGCTGTGGTCGTCAGCAAGCTGATGGGGCTGCCGGATCCGCACTCCTACGGCTCGGGCAATCCCGGCGCCACCAACGTGCTGCGCACCGGCAACAAGAAGGCCGCGATCCTGACGCTGATCGGCGATGCCCTGAAGGGCTGGCTGGCGGTGTGGCTGGCGGCGCGCTTCGGCCCGGCGCACGGCCTGAACGACACCGGCCTGGCCATGGTGGCGCTGGCGGTGTTCCTCGGCCACCTGTTCCCCGTCTTCCACCGCTTCGCCGGCGGCAAGGGCGTGGCCACCGCGGCCGGCATCCTGCTGGCGATCGACCCGATCCTGGGCCTGGGCACGCTCGCAACCTGGCTGATCATCGCCTTCTTCTTCCGCTATTCGTCGCTGGCGGCACTGGTGGCGGCGATCTTCGCGCCGTTCTTCCATGTGCTGATGAACGGCGTCGATGTGATGGCCGGCGCCATCTTCCTGATCAGCGTGCTGCTGATCGCGCGGCACCGGCAGAACATCGCCAAGCTGCTGGCGGGGCAGGAAAGCCGGATCGGGGAGAAGAAGAAGGTTTGAAGGATGCAGGCCGCTGGCAGACGCAACCGCTGACCACATCAGCACGCCGGCGGCGTACTCCCTCTCCCGCTTGCGGGAGAGGGTTGGGGTGAGGGCCAGCGCCACCACGAAGTGCGGGCCAGTGGTATGCCACCGCCCGCCCTCACCCCCGGCCCCTCTCCCGCAAGCGGGAGAGGGGAGCAAACCAGCGGTCATCAAGCCGTAGCCGCCCCAAACAGCATCTCCACCCTCAGCCCGCCCCCCTCGGCATTCACCAGGTTCAGCTTCCCTCCCGCCTGCCGCACCAGCCGGTCCACGATCGCCAGTCCCAGCCCGGAGTGCGCATTGCCGCCGCGCGCCGGGTCCAGCCGCACGAACGGCAGCGTGGCGCGTTCCTTGTCGTCGTCGGGAATGCCGTCGCCCTGGTCTTCCACCACCAGCATGTAGCCGTCGGGCGTGCGCGCGGTCGCGATGCAGACCGGCGGCTTGCCATAGGCGTAGGCGTTGTCGACCAGGTTGCCGACGATGCGGTCGAGCTGCGTCGCGATCATGCGGAAGCCCTCGCCCGCGCCCAGCGACAGCACCACCTGGCGTTCCTGCTCGGCCAGCGATGCCGCCAGCTCGTTGACGCGCCGGTCCACCGGCACCGGCCGCGCGGTCGACTCGCTGGTCTGCGCGAAGCTCAGGAACTGCTCGACGATGGCCGCCATCGAATCGACATCGCGCGTCACCCCCGCGGCGGCCTTGGGGTCGGCCAGCATCTCGGCGCGCAGGCGCAGGCGCGCCAGCGGCGTCTTCAGGTCATGCGCGATGCCGGCCAGCATGGTGTTGCGCTCCTGGTCGATGCGCGCTAGGTCGGCCACCATGCGGTTGAAGCGCTCGATCAGCTGGCGCAGCTCGTGCGGGCCGCGCTCGCGCAGCGGCGGCACGGCGTGCTGGCGCGACAGCAGCGCGGCGGCGTTGGCCATGTCGCGCACCGGCCGCTGGATCTGCCACGCGATCAGCACCGCGAACACGATCGCCACCCCCACCACCAGCATCACCCCCGGCACCAGCCGGTTGTCCGGCGGCGGGTTGTGGACCCACAGGATCGGCATCGCGATCCAGTCGGCGCGGTCCGGCAGCTTGATCCAGATGCGCGGCGTGGTCTCGTCCTCCAGCCGGATCTCGGTGCCTTGCGGCAGCCGGCTGATGAACTGCTCGACCAGCCGGCGCGAGCGGCCGCCCTTGGGCGCGGTGGCGTGCTCGTCGGCATCGGCGGTGTTGGCGGTTTCCACCAGGCTGGGCAGCTTCGCCGGCGGGCGCGCATCGAGCGCGCGCTCGATGCTGTCGAGCTGGAACAGCATCTGCTCCACCGAATAGTCGACCTGCTGCTGGCGGCGGTCCATGCGCAGGATGGCGAGCCAGGAGAAATGGCTGATCACCAGCACGGCGGCGATCAGCAGCGCAATGCGGCCGAACAGGGTGTCGATGCGTCGCAACTTCATGGGAAAGCAATATCTGGTGGCAAGCGGCGCCGGCTAGTGGCCGCCGCTGCCATTATTCGGTGAGCCCCGCGGAAATCTCTTCCGCTTCATCGGGAACGAAGGTGTAGCCGCGCCCGCGCACGGTCTGGATATAGCGCGGGCGCTGCGCGTCCTCGTCCAGCAGCCGGCGCAGGCGCCAGATCTGCACGTCGATGCCGCGGTCGCTGATGCCGCTGGCGCTGCCGTACATCAGCTCGACGATGCGCTCGCGCGACAGCACTTCCAGCGGATGCATCAGCAGCAGCTTGAGCAACGCGAACTCGGTATCGCTGATCGACAGCGCCTGGCCGGCCCGCAGCAGCGTGCGCTGGCGGAAGTTGACGCGGAACGGGCCGAAGGCGACCGCTTCGCGGTCTTCCGGCGCCGCCGCCGGGCGCGCCAGCTTGCGGCGCAGCACGGCGTTGATGCGCGCCAGCAGCTCGCGCGGCGAGAACGGCTTGCCGAGATAGTCGTCGGCACCGATCTCGAGACCGACGATGCGGTCGATCTCGTCGCTGCGGGCGGTGAGCAGGATCACCGGGATATCGTCGTTCCTGGCGCGCAGGTTGCGCAGCGCGGTCAGGCCGTCGACCTTGGGCATCATCAGGTCCAGCACGATCAGCGCCGGACGTTCGCGCTCCAGGCGCGCCTGCAGGCCGTCGCCGTCATGCATCACCGAGACGGCGAAGCCCTGCTGGGTCAGGTACTCGCGCAGCAGGTCGCGCAGTTCGGGGTCGTCGTCGACGACGAGGATCTGGGTAGGCTGGTTCGTTCGCATAGGCACATGATAGTCAGCCCCGGCGCCACATACGCCGGCGCGGCCGGACGGTTTTGTTTCCGCAGGTTACACCCGGGGTCCTGGTAATCCTCTGTAATAAATCGGCCGGACGCCGAAATACGGGCGTCCGCGCCCGCACATTATCCTTGCCGCATGACTTGCCGCCGGCGCCGCCCCATGCGCGCCGCACGGCACTCGCCGGCACGCTGGCGCCCTTGCATGCGCTACCTCGCAAGGCGGCCGGCGTCCATGGCGATGCGGCATACTGCGGCATCGTCACTTGCCAGCAGAACATGACGGTGCGCCGCGCGCGCCGTTCCCAGGATTGCGGACATGTCCAACCCCGAACCAGGCCAGCCTAACCCCTCCCCGTCCCCGTCTTCCCGCCCGCCCGGCCCGTCCCTGCCGCCCCTGCCGCCTGACCGCCCGCCGCGCCGGAACCGGCGCCGGCTCTATGCCGGGCTGCTGGTGCTGTTGCTGGCCGGGGGCGGCTGGTACTGGTACGCGCACCGCGGCGACGCCCCCAAGGGCAGCGCGGCAGGGCCCGGCGCTGCCAGCGGGCCCGCTGCGGGTGGCCCGGGCGGCCCCGGCGGCCCCGGCGGTCGTGCCGGCATGCCGCGCTCGCCGGTGGTGGTCGCCACCGTGGTCCAGCGCGACATGGACGTGGTGCTGAACGGGCTCGGCAACGTGACCCCGGTCTCGAACGTGACCGTGCGCGCGCAGGTGTCCGGGCCGCTGCTCAAGGTCCTGTTCAGGGAGGGCCAGATGGTCAAGGCCGGCGACGTGCTGGCCGAGATCGACCCGCGCCCGTTCCAGGCCGCGCTCGACCAGGCCGTGGGCCAGCTGGCGCGCGACCAGGCGCTGCTGCAGAACGCACGGCTGGACCAGCAGCGCTACCGCACGCTGCTGGGCCAGGACTCGATCTCCAAGCAGCAGGTCGATACCCAGGACGCCCTGGTGCGCCAGTACGAGGGCGTGGTCAAGACCGACCAGGGCAATGTCGCCAACGCGCGCCTGCAGCTCGGCTATACCAGGATCGTGGCGCCGGTGTCGGGCCGCATCGGCCTGCGCCAGGTCGATCCCGGCAATATCGTCAATACCAGCGACACCAACGGCATTGCGCTGATCACGCAGATCCAGCCGATCGCGGTGATGTACACCATCCCCGAGGACAGCCTGCCGTCGGTGCTGAAGAAGCTCAATGCCGGCGAAAAGCTGCCGGTGCAGGCCTGGGACCGCCAGGTGCGCAACCAGCTCGGCGAAGGCACGCTGCTGACCACCGACAACCAGATCGACACCACCACCGGCACGGTCAAGCTCAAGGCGGTCTTTCCCAACGCCGACGGCATGCTGTTCCCCAACCAGTTCGTCAACGTGCGCAC
This sequence comes from Cupriavidus sp. MP-37, assembly GCF_020618415.1. NCBI lineage: Bacteria > Pseudomonadati > Pseudomonadota > Betaproteobacteria > Burkholderiales > Burkholderiaceae > Cupriavidus > Cupriavidus sp. MP-37. The sequence continues at coordinate 3,233,422 of NZ_CP085344.1, forward strand.
GCGCGTCGATACGCTCAAGGACGCCACCGTGATCCCGGTGGCGGCGATCCAGCGCGGCCAGCAGGGCACCTTCGTCTATACCGTCGACGACGCCAGCAAGGTTAAGGTGCAGGTGGTCGAGCTGGGGCCCGGCGACGGCACCCGTACCGCGGTGCTCAAGGGGCTCGAACCGGGCCAGCGCGTGGTGGTCGACGGCGCCGACCGGCTCAAGGAAGGGATGACGGTCGAAACCGTCGACCCGGCGGCGCGCGCCGCCGCGGTGGTGCCCGCGAGCCAGCCGCGCGCGCGTGGGCGGCGCCATCGTGATGGTGCTGGCGGTGCCAGCGGCGCCAGCGCTGTGCACGCCGATGCCGGCGCGGCGGGCGCTTCGGCACCGCAAGGCGAACGCCGCCGCCAACGCGAAGCCGGTGCCAGCGCCCCGGCCGCGCGCGCGCCGCAGCCGTAAGGACGCCGCATGAACCCGTCCCGCCTCTTCATCGAGCGCCCGGTCGCGACGGCGCTGCTGATGCTGGCCATCCTGCTGTCCGGGCTGGTGGCGTACCGGCTGCTGCCGCTGTCGGCGCTGCCCGAGGTCGACTACCCGACCATCCAGGTCACCACGCTCTACCCCGGCGCCAGCCCGGACGTGATGACCTCGTCGGTGACCGCGCCGCTGGAGCGCCAGTTCGGCCAGATGCCGGGCCTGAAGCAGATGTCGTCGTCCTCGTCGGGCGGCGCCTCGGTGATCACGCTGCAGTTCGAACTGACGCTGCCGCTGGACGTGGCCGAGCAGGAAGTGCAGGCCGCCATCAACGCCGGCAGCAACCTGCTGCCGTCCGACCTGCCGATGCCGCCGGTCTACAGCAAGGTCAACCCGGCCGACGCGCCGATCATGACCATCGCCATGACCTCGGACACCATGCCGCTGCCCAAGCTGCAGGACATGGTCGACACCCGCGTGGCGCAGAAGATCTCGCAGATCCAGGGCGTGGGCCTGGTCACGATCAGCGGCGGGCAGCGCCCGGCGGTGCGGATCCAGGCCAACCCGGCCGCGCTGGCGTCGCTGGGCATGTCGATCGACGACCTGCGCACCGCCATCGGCGCGTCCAACGTCAACGGCGCCAAGGGCAGCTTCGACGGCCCGCAGCGCGCCTCGACCATCGACGCCAACGACCAGCTGCGCTCGGCCGACGAATACCGCCAGATCATCCTGGGCTACAAGAACGGCGCGCCGATCCGCATCACCGACGTCGCCGAGATCGTCGACGGCCCCGAGAACAGCCGGCTGGCCGCGTGGGCCAACGACAAGCCCGCGATCGTGCTGAACATCCAGCGCCAGCCCGGCGCCAACGTGATCGAGGTGGTCGACCGCATCAAGGCGCTGCTGCCGCAGCTGCAGAACGCGCTGCCTGCATCGGTCCACGTGCAGCTGCTGACCGACCGCACCACCACCATCCGCGCCTCGGTCGAGGACGTGCAGTTCGAGCTGCTGCTGGCGATCGCGCTGGTGGTGCTGGTGATCTTCCTGTTCCTGCGCAATATCCCCGCCACCGTCATCCCGGGCGTGGCGGTGCCGCTGTCGCTGGTCGGCACCTTCGGCGTGATGTACCTGGCCGGCTTCTCGATCAACAACCTGACGCTGATGGCGCTGACCATCGCCACCGGCTTCGTCGTCGACGATGCGATCGTGATGATCGAGAACATCATGCGCTACATCGAGAAGGGCGACTCGCCGATGCAGGCGGCGCTGAAGGGTTCCAGGCAGATCGGCTTCACCATCATCTCGCTGACCTTCTCGCTGGTGGCGGTGCTGATCCCGCTGCTGTTCATGGGCGACGTGGTCGGCCGGCTGTTCCGCGAGTTCGCGATCACGCTGGCGGTGTCGATCCTGATCTCGGCGGTGGTGTCGCTGACGCTCACGCCGATGATGTGCGCGCGCCTGCTGCACCATGTGCCGGAAGAAAGGCTGTCGCGCTTCCACCGCGCCACCGGCCGCTTCTTCGACAACGTGATCGCGCGCTACGGCCGCGGCCTGGAGTGGGTGCTCGACCGCCAGAAGGCCACGCTGGTGGTGGCGCTGGCCACGCTGGCGCTGACCGTGCTGCTGTACCTGCTGGTGCCCAAGGGCTTCTTCCCGGTGCAGGACACCGGCGTGATCCAGGGCATCACCGAGGCCGCGCAGACCACCTCGTTCAGCGCCATGGCGCGCAAGCAGGAAGCGGTGGCCAAGGTGGTGATGCAGGATCCGGCGGTGGCCAGCCTGTCGTCGTTTATCGGCGTGGACGGCACCAACGCCACGCTCAATGCCGGGCGCATGCTGATCAACCTCAAGCCCAAGGGCGAGCGCGACCCGATCGACGTGGTCACGCAGCGCCTGCAGCAGTCGGTGCAGAACCTCGGCGGCGTGTCGCTGTTCACGCAGCCGGTGCAGGACCTGACCATCGAGGACAAGGTCTCGCGCACGCAGTACCAGTTCACGGTGGAGGACCCCGATCCCGCGACGCTGGCGACGTGGGTGCCGAAGCTGGTCGAGCGCCTGCGCCAGGAGCCGGAGCTGCGCGATGTCACCAGCGACCAGCAGAACAACGGCCTGCGCGCCTACGTCGATATCGACCGCGACGCCGCGGCGCGCTTCGGCATCACCACCGCGGTGATCGACAGCGCGCTGTACAGCGCTTTCGGCCAGCGGCTGGTGTCGACCATCTTCACGCAGTCGAGCCAGTACCGCGTGGTGCTCGAGACCATGCCGGAATTCCGCACCAGCCCGCAATCGCTGGCCGAGCTGCGCCTGCCCTCCTCGTCCGGCGGGCAGGTGCCGCTGGGCGCGTTCGCGCGCATCACCGAGCGCACCGGGCCGCTGGTGATCAACCACCAGGGACAGTTCCCGGCGGCGACGATCTCGTTCAACCTGGCACCCGGCGAATCGCTGGGCGCGGCGGTCGACAAGATCACCAAGGTGGAACAGGAACTGGGCCTGCCGATCTCGATGCAGACCAGCTTCCAGGGCGCGGCGCTGGCGTTCCGCGCGTCGCTGTCGAACACGCTGTGGCTGATCCTGGCCGCGGTGGTGACCATGTATATCGTGCTGGGCGTGCTGTATGAAAGCACCATCCACCCGGTCACGATCCTGTCGACGCTGCCGTCGGCCGGCGTCGGCGCGCTGCTGGCGCTGCTGGTGGCGGGGCAGGACCTGGGCATCATCGCCATCATCGGCATCATCCTGCTGATCGGCATCGTCAAGAAGAACGCCATTATGATGATCGACTTCGCGCTCGAGGCCGAGCGCGAGCAAGGCATGTCGCCGCGCGATGCGATCTTCCAGGCCTGCCTGCTGCGCTTCCGCCCGATCCTGATGACCACCATGGCGGCGTTGCTGGCGGCACTGCCGCTGATGCTGGGCTCGGGCATCGGCAGCGAACTGCGCCGGCCGCTGGGCGTGACCATGGTCGGCGGCCTGCTGGTCAGCCAGGTGCTGACGCTGTTCACCACGCCGGTGATCTACCTCGCCTTCGACCGCGTGGCGACGCGCGTGAAGGGCTGGCGCAAGCGCCGCTTCGGTGATCCGGAGGAAGGCGGCACGGGCGAGGAGCCGGTCTGAGCATGAACCTCTCGGCTGCCTTTATCCACCGCCCGGTCGCGACCGCGCTGCTGACGCTCGGCATTTTGCTGGCGGGGCTGGCCGCGCTGCGGCTGCTGCCGGTGTCGCCGCTGCCGCAGGTGGACTTCCCCACCATCTCGGTGTCGGCCTCGCTGCCTGGCGCCAGCCCGGAAACCATGGCCGCGACCGTGGCCACGCCGCTGGAGCGCGCGCTCGGCACCATCGCCGGCGTGACCGAGATCACCTCGAGCAGCTCGCTGGGCTCGACCCGCGTCACGCTGCAGTTCGACCTGTCGCGCAATATCGACGGCGCCGCGCGCGACGTGCAGGCGGCCATCAACGCCTCGCGCGCGACGCTGCCGACCAGCTTGCCCAACAACCCGACCTACCGCAAGGTCAACCCGGCCGACGCGCCGATCATGATCATCGCGCTGACCTCGCCGACGATGACGCGCGGGCAGCTGTACGACGCGGCCTCGACTATCCTGGCGCAGAAGCTGTCGCAGGTCGAGGGCGTTGGGCAGGTCACCATCGGCGGGGCCTCGCTGCCGGCGGTGCGGGTCGAGCTGAACCCGACCGCGCTGAACAACTACGGCATCTCGCTCGAGGACGTGCGCAACACCATCAGCGCGACCAACGCCAACCGGCCGCTGGGCACGCTGGAGAATGCCCGCAACAACTGGCAGGTCTACGCCAACGACCAGGCCATGAAGGCGGAAGACTACATGCCGCTGATCATCCGCTACGCCACGCCGGGCACGTACTCGTCGGCGTCGGCGGGCGCGCTGATCGCCAGCACCGCCAACGCCACCGCCAGCGGCGGCGTCAGCACGAAGGTGGTCAACGGCGTCACCGTGACCACGCTGACCACCAGCAGCGGCACCACCACCATCACCAGCGGCGCCACCGGCGGCACCAGCGCCACCAGCGGGCCCAACTCGTTCGCGGTGCCGGTGCGGCTGCGCGACGTCGCCAACGTGGTCGATTCGGTGCAGGACATCCGCAACGCCGGCTCGGCCAACGGCAAGCCGTCGGTGCTGCTGGTGCTGAACCGCTCGCCCGGCGCCAACATCATCGAGACCGTCGACCGCGTCAACGAGATGCTGCCGCAGCTGCAGAAGATGATCCCGGCGGCGATCTCGATGGACGTGATGATGGACCGCACGCCCACCATCCGCGCCTCGCTGCGCGAGGTCGAGCACACGCTGATGATCTCGGTGGCGCTGGTAATCATGGTGGTGTTCGTGTTCCTGCGCAATGTGCGCGCCACCCTGATTCCCAGCGTGGCGGTGCCGGTCTCGCTGATCGGCACGTTCTCGGTGATGTACCTGGCCGGGTTCTCGCTCAACAACCTGTCGCTGATGGCGCTGACCATCGCCACCGGCTTCGTCGTCGACGATGCCATCGTGGTGCTGGAGAACATCTCGCGCCATATCGAGGCAGGCATGAAGCCGCTGGCGGCGGCGCTGCGCGGCGCGCGCGAGGTCGGCTTCACGGTGCTGTCGATGAGCCTGTCGCTGATCGCGGTGTTTATCCCGCTGCTGATGATGGGCGGCATCGTCGGCCGGCTGTTCCAGGAATTCGCGATCACGCTGTCGGTGGCGATCCTGGTGTCGCTGGTGGTCTCGCTGACCACCACGCCGATGATGTGCGCGCGCATGCTGCGGCCGGTGGAACCGGAACGGCAGGGACGCTTCTTCCGCGCCACCGAGCGCATGTTCCAGTGGCTGCATGACGGCTATGCGCGTTCGCTGGCGACCGCGCTGCGGCTGAGCCCGCTGGTATGGCTGGTACTGCTCGCCACCATCGCGCTCAACGTCTACCTGTATGTAATCGTGCCCAAGGGCTTTTTCCCGCAGCAGGACACCGGGCGGCTGATCGGCTTTATCCGCGCCGACCAGGCCACCTCGTTCCAGGCCATGCGCGGCAAGCTCGACAACTTCATCAAGATCGTCCAGTCCGACCCGGCGGTGGTCAACGTGACCGGCTTTACCGGCGGCTCGCAGCGCAATACCGGGCAGATGTTCGTCACGCTCAAGCCGCTCTCGGAGCGCAAGGAATCGGCCGACGCCATCATCGCGCGGCTGCGCGGCAAGCTGGCCAAGGAGCCCGGCGCCAGCCTGTTCCTGCAGTCGGTGCAGGACATCCGCGTGGGCGGGCGCCAGAGCAGCTCGCAGTACCAGTTCACGCTGCAGTCCGACGACCTCGAGGTGCTGCGCGCGTGGGAGCCCAAGGTGCGCGCGGCGCTGTCCAACCTGAAGGGGCTGGAGGACATCGACACCGACACCAACGACAAGGGCCTGCAGACCTCGGTGATCATCGACCGCGACGCGGCCTCGCGCCTGGGCGTGACCGCGCAGCAGGTCGATGCGGTGCTGAACGATGCCTTCGGCCAGCGGCTGGTGTCGACCATCTACCATCCGCTGAACCAGTACCGCGTGGTGATGGAGCTGAGCCAGGAATATTTGCAGGGGCCCGAGGCGCTCAAGGACATCTATGTGGTCACCGGCAACGGCAACCGCGTGCCGCTGGCCGCGTTCGCGCGCGTGACGCCGAGCAGCACGCCGCTGGGCGTGAACCACCAGGGCCAGTTCGCGGCCTCGACGATCTCGTTCAACCTGGCGGAAGGGACTTCGCTGTCGCAGGCGACCGACGCCATCAACCGGGAGATGGCGCGCATCGGCGCGCCTGAAACCCTGCGCGCCAACTTCCAGGGCGGCGCCAAGGCGTTCCAGGACTCGCTCAAGAGCCAGCCGATCCTGATCCTGGCGGCGCTGATCACGATCTATATCGTGCTGGGCGTGCTGTACGAGAGCTACGTGCACCCGCTGACGATCCTGTCGACGCTGCCATCGGCCGGCGTGGGCGCGCTGCTGGCGCTGCTGGCGTCGAAGACCGACTTCAGCATCATCGCGCTGATCGGCGTGATCCTGCTGATCGGCATCGTCAAGAAGAACGCGATCATGATGATCGACTTCGCCATCGACGCCGAGCGGCGCGAGGGGCTGTCGCCGCGCGACGCCATCTACCGCGCCTGCCTGCTGCGCTTCCGCCCGATCCTGATGACCACCATGGCCGCGCTGCTGGGCGCGGTGCCGCTGGCGCTGGGCCGCGGCGACGGCGCCGAGCTGCGCGCGCCGCTGGGCATTTCCATTGTCGGCGGGCTGGTGGTGAGCCAGCTGCTGACGCTGTACACCACGCCGGTGGTGTACCTGACGCTGGACCGCTGGCGCCTGAAGGTGAAGGCCTGGCGCGAGCGCAGGCGTGGCACCGGCGGCGGCGCCGGCACGCCCGACCAGCCGGCCGCCGTTTAGTAATGCAGAGATTCGCCATGACCGCTTTTTCCCGCTTGCTGACCCCTGCCCTGCCGCTGCCGCTGGCGTGCGCGCTGCTTCTGGCCGGCTGCGCCGTCGGCCCGGACTACCAGCGTCCCGATGCGCCGGTGTCGGAGACCTTCAAGGAAGCCGACGCCGCCACCCCGGCCTGGACCGGCGACTGGAAGCCCGCCGAGCCGCAGGATGCGCTGGCGCGCCCCGACTGGTGGACGGTGTTCGGCGATGCGCAGCTCGATGCGCTGATGGCCGAGGTGCAGATCTCGAACCAGAACATCAAGGCCGCCGAGGCCCAGTACCGCCAGGCGGTGGCAGCGCTGCAGGCGGCACGCGCCGGCTTTTTCCCGCTGGTCGATGCGCAGGCCGGTGCCTCGCGCGCGCGCAATGCCAGCGGCAATACGCTCAACGGACAGAACGCCACGCTGGGCGCGACCTGGGAGCTCGACGTCTGGGGCCGGATCCGGCGCCAGGTGGAAAGCAGCGAGGCCAGCGCGCAGGCGAGCGAGGCCGACCTGGCCTCGACCCTGCTGTCGACGCAGGCCACGCTGGCGCAGAGCTACTTCCTGCTGCGCGTGGCCGATGCGCAGAAGGCGCTGCTGGACCGCACCGTCGCCGACTACCAGAAGTCGCTGCAGCTGGTGCAGAACCAGTACGCGGCGGGCACCGCGCAGCGCTCCGACGTGCTGCAGTCCGAGACCCAGCTCAAGAGCGCGCAGGCGCAGCAGATCGACATCCAGATCACGCGCGCGCAGCTGGAGCATGCCATCGCCGTGCTGGTGGGCAAGCCGCCGGCGGCGCTGACGCTGGCGGCCGGCGAATTCCGCGCCGCGCCGCCGCGGGTGCCGGCCGCGGTGCCGTCGCAACTGCTGGAGCGCCGCCCCGACATCGGCGCGGCCGAGCGGCGCATGGCCTCGGCCAATGCGCAGATCGGCGTGGCGCAGGCGGCGTACTATCCGACGCTGTCGCTGTCGGCCAGCGGCGGGCTGACCGCCAGCACGCTGGCGCGCTGGATGTCGCTGCCGGACCGGATCTGGTCGATCGGCGGCGGCCTGGCCGGCACGCTGTTCGACGGCGGCGCGCGCCGCGCGGCCAAGGCGCAGGCGGTGGCCGCCTACGACCAGACCGTCGCCAACTACCGCCAGACCGTGCTGGGCGCGTTCCAGGAAGTCGAGGACAACCTCGCCGCGCAGCGGCTGCTGGAGCAGGAGGCGGTGGTGCAGAACGACGCGCTGCGCTCGGCGCGCGAGGCGCTGGCGCTGGTCAACAACCGCTACCGCGCCGGCACCGCGGGCCTGCTCGACGTGCTGACGGCGCAGACCAGCGCCTACACCGCCGAGCGCACCGCGCTGTCGATCACCGGGCGCCAGTACACCGCGGCGGTGGTGCTGATCAAGGCGCTGGGCGGCGGCTGGCACGCGCAGCCGGCAAGTGGCGGCGGCAATGACAGCGGCAGCGGCGGCGGGCAGACCGCCGCGCCAGCCACCGTCGGCCAGCGCTAGGCGCCGCGCTGCGGCGCGCTCGGCAACGGCTGCGCGCAGATGCGCTCGCGCAGCCAGGTGGCGGCCTTGCCCAGCGGCCGCTGCTTGTGCCAGACCAGTTCCATCGCCACCGGCCAGTCCTGCTGCTGGAACGCCAGCGGCGGCGACACCAGCTGCGCCGCGGCCGGAGAATTGGCGACCACGTGCCACGGCACGAAGGCCCAGCCCAGGCCGCGCTTGACCAGCTCGACGATCACCCACTGGCTTTCGACCCACCACACGTCGGCGGCCACGCGCAGCCGCATCTTTTCCTCGCTGTCGGTGCGGGTCGCGACCATCAGCTGGCGGTAGCGCTTGAGCTCTTCCCAGTCGACCCGCTGCGACGCCAGCGGATGGTCGGGCGCGCACAGGATCTGCATCGGCATCCAGCCGAGCGCATGGAAACCCAGTTCCGGCGGCAGCACCTCCTGGCGCCACATGATGCCGAGGTCGGCGCCGCCCTCCAGCACCAGCCGGCTGACGTCCTCCATCAGCGGAAACAGCAGCTCGAGCTCGACCGCCGGGAAGCGCCGGGAAAATTCTTCCAGCAGCCCGCCCAGCGTCTCTTCCGGATACAGCTCGTCGACCGCCAGCACCAGCCGCGTTTCCACGCCCTCGCCCAGGCTCTTGGCGACGCCGCGGAAATGCTCGCAGCGCTCCAGGATCACGCGCGCCTCGGCCAAGAGCCGCTCGCCGGCCGGGGTCAGCACCGGGTAGCGGCCGCTGCGGTCGAACAGCGCGTTGCCGGCGTCGATCTCGAGGTTGGACACGGCCGCGCTGACCACCGACTGGGCCTTGCCGAGCCGGCGCGCGGCGGCCGAGAACGAGCCGGTGTCGGCTGCCGCGACAAAGGCCTGCAATTGCTCCAGCGAGAGACTCATTGGTAACTCCGCCCCATCATCTATCTGCTAAACAGATAGTATCCAACTTGGCAATCCCTGCCCAGCAGATAGACTTGGCTCCATCGTCTTTGCCCGCAAGGAGAAACCATGCGCAAAACCTGGGACCGGATCCGCCATGCCGTTGGCTTCGAGGTGGTCGGCCTGCTGATCTTCGCCCCGCTGGCGAGCTGGGCCTTCGGCTATGAACTGCACCAGATGGGGCTGATCGGCGCGGTCGCCTCGCTGATCGCCACCGGCTGGAACTACCTGTACAACGTGCTGTTCGACAAGGGCATGCTGCGTTTCACCGGCCAGCTGCGCAAGTCGGTGCCGGTGCGGGTGCTGCACGCGCTGCTGTTCGAACTGGGCCTGCTGGTGGTGTTCCTGCCGTCGGTGGCTTGGTACCTCGATATCAGCCTGGTCGACGCGCTCATCATGGACATTGCCGTGGCCGGCTTCTACATGGTCTACGCGCTGGTGTACAACTGGCTGTACGACATCGTGTTCCCGGTGCCGTCGCTCAAGGCCCAGGCCACGGCCGAGGCCAAGCCGGAAGGCGCCGCGCTGGGCTGAGCGCGGGTTTTTCCCGACCCCGGACAGCTTGCGCCGGGGTCTTTCCCGTCTTGCCGCAAGCGGTCGAATCGTTATACTCCATAACAAATTCGATTCGCCCGGACGCCGCGCTGCGCGCGCGACCCCGGCGCGACCTGCACGCGGGGAGACACCATGAAGATCGCAATCGCCGGGGGCGGCATCGGCGGGCTGACGCTGGCCTTGCTGTGCCACCGCCACGGCATCGAGGCCGAGGTCTGGGAAGCCAGCGAAACGCTGCGTCCGCTGGGCGTCGGCATCAACCTGCTGCCGCACGCGGTGCGCGTGCTGTCGGAGCTGGGCCTGCACGATGCGCTGGCCGCCATCGCCGTCGCAACCTCATCGCTGTCGTACTACAACAAGCTGGGCCAGCGCATCTGGCATGAGCCGCGCGGGCTGGCCGCGGGCTATGACTGGCCGCAGTTTTCGATCCATCGCGGCGAATTCCAGATGCTGCTGCACCGCACCGTGGTCGAGCGCCTGGGTGCCGGCGCGGTCCATACCGGCCACAGCTTCGAGTCCGTGCTCGATACCGGCGTGCAGGGCCAGGCGCGCTTCGTGCTGCGCCGGCGCGGCGACAACGCCGCAATCGAATCCAGCGCCGACGTGCTGGTCGGCGCCGACGGCATCCATTCGGCGGTGCGCCGCCACTTCTATCCCGCCGGCGACCTGCCGCGCTTCTCGCGCCGGCTGCTGTGGCGCGCCGTGACCGAGGCGCCGCCCTACCTGGACGGCCGCTCGATGTTCATGGCCGGGCACCAGGACCAGAAGTTCGTCGCCTACCCCATCTCCGAGCCGCTGCGCCGCGAGGGGCGCGCGCTGGTCAACTGGATCGCCGAGCTGCGCGTGCCCGACAGCGTGCCGGACACCCCGCCGCGCAGCGACTGGAACAAGCAGGTCGACAAAGCCGTGTTCCGCGCGCAGTTTGCCAGCTGGCAGTGGGACTGGATCGACATCCCCGCGCTGATCGACGGCGCCGAAGCCATCTACGAATTCCCGATGGTCGACAAGGACCCGCTGCCGCGCTGGACCTTCGACCGCGTCACGCTGCTGGGCGACGCCGCGCACCCGATGTACCCGATCGGCTCGAACGGCAGCGCCCAGGCCATCCTCGACGCGCGCTACCTGGTCGACAGCCTGCTCGGCACCCGCGACACCGGCTACGCACTGCGCGAATACGAGGCCGAGCGCCTGCCGCGCACCGCCGGCATCGTGCTGCGCAACCGCATGAACGGGCCCGAGCAGGTGATGCAGCTGGCCGAGGAGCGCGCGCCACAGGGGTTCAGCGATATCAACCAGGTGATCCCGCGCGCGGAGCTGGAAGCGATTTCGCTGCGGTACAAGCAACTGGCAGGTTTCGACCGGCAGTCGATGCAGGGCAAGGCGTAAGCCGAGGGTGTACTCCCTCTCCCCTCACGGGGAGAGGGCCGGGGTGAGGGGCGGTTTAGCAAGCGACCACAACAAGCGAAGCCAACGGTCTTATCCTGAAGGCATCAGCCCTTGACGCTCCTGCCCTCACCCCCTGCCCCTCTCCCGCAAGCGGGAGAGGGGAGCAACCCAGCGGGCTTGGAAACACATAAGATCATTCAGACCGAGGAGACAACCATGGCACCCCAAACCCCAACCGACCTCGCCCGCCTCGCACTAACTGCGCTCCTGGCCTTCACCGCCACCACCGCCCTCGCCGACATCACCGTCGGCGTCAGCCTGTCGACCACCGGCCCGTCGGCATCGCTGGGCATCCCGCAGAAAAACTCGCTGGCTTACCTGCCGCAGCGCATCGGCGGCGAGCCGGTGCGCTACATCGTGCTGGACGATGCTTCCGATCCCACGCAGGGCGCCAAGGCGGCGCGCCGCTTCGTCGCCGAGGACAAGGTCGACATCATCCTGGGCTCGTCCGCGGTGGCGCCGTCGATCGCGATTGCCGAGGTCGCCGACGAAGCCCAGACCGTGCAGCTGGCGTTTTCGCCGATCGAGCTGAAGCCCGGGCGCGGCGCCTGGACCTTCCGCCTGGCGCAGCCGGTGCGGCTGATGGCCAATGCGGTGGCCGCCACCGCCAAGACCCAGGGCGTCAAGACCATCGGCTTTATCGGCTTTGCCGATGCCTACGGCGAGACCTGGCTGAAGGATTTCACCGCCGCCGCCACCGCCAACGGCATCCGCCTGATCGCCACCGAGCGCTACGGCCGCGCCGACACCAGCGTGACCGCGCAGGCGCTCAAGCTGATCGCCGCCAAGCCCGATGCGATCCTGATCGCCGGAGCGGGCACCGGCGCCGCGCTGCCGCACACCACGCTGCGCGAGCGCGGCTACGGCGGCACCCTGTACCAGACCCACGGCGCCGCCACCAAAGACCTGATCCGCATCGGCGGGCGCCTGGTCAACGGCGCGATCCTGCCCGCCGGCCCGGTGATCGTGCCGGAGCAGCTGCCCGCGGGCGACCCGGTGCGCAAGCCCGGGCTGGACTACGTCACCCGCTATGAAAAGCAGTACGGCGCCGAGACCCGCACGCAGTTCGGCGCCCATGCCTACGATGCCGGGCTGGTGCTGGAGCGCATCGTGCCGGTGGCGCTGAAGCAGGCCCGCCCCGGCACGCCGGCATTCCGCCAGGCGCTGCGCCATGCGCTGGAAACCGAGCGCGACATCGTGGTTTCGCACGGGGTGCTGAACTTCAGTGCGCAAGACCACTATGGCTTTGACCAGCGCGGACGGGTTATGGTGACAATAGAGAACGGCAACTGGAAACTGCTCAAATGATTCCCGACGCATCCGGCACCCCGCCCGCCACCCCCGCGCGGCGGGCCCGCACTGCTGCAGTGCCCGCGCGGCGCAGGACGCGCGATCCGCTGGCGCCCGACCCGGCCGCCGGCGACGGTGCCGATGGCGGCTTCGACCCGCATGTGCCGAACATCGACTACGGCGTGCTCGACAACCTGGTCGGCTACGCCATCCGCCGCGCGCAGATCCGCATCTACGAAGACTTCGTGCATTCGCTGGCGCAATGGCAGATCACTCCGCCGCGCTTCTCGGCACTGGTGATCATCTCGCGCAACCCGCAGCTGAAGCTGACCGAGCTGGCGCATATCCTGGGGATCGCGCGCTCGGGCGCGGTGCTGCTGGTGGATGCGCTCGAAGCCATGAAGCTGGTGGCGCGGCGCCCAGCGGCCGGCGACCGGCGCGCCTACAGCCTGGTGCTGACCCCGGCCGGGCGCCGCACGCTGGAAGCCGCCACGCAGGCGGTGGTGGCGCACGACGCCCACGTCAGTTCGGCGCTGAACGAAGCCGAGCAGGCCACGCTGAAATCGCTGCTGGCACGGCTGGCACCGCCGCGCGCCGCCTGACCCGCGGCAGCGGCAGCGCTGTCATCCGCTAGCGGGCGGCCATGCGTTAACATGGCCGCCATGCCAAAAACCCTCGCCGCGCCCACCGCAACGCGACCCGGCACGCTGCTGCGCCGCCTGTCGCCACTGCTCTCGCCCCTCCTTGCCGCCGTGCTGCTGGCCGGCGGTCCGGCACTGACGCCGGCCTACGCCAAGCCGCCCGCCAAGGCAGTCAAATCGGCCAAGGCGACCAAGGCCACCAAGCCCGCCAAAGCACCGAAAGCGGCCACCAAAGCCGCCACCAAAGCCGCCGCCGATCCGGCGCTGGTCAGCGCCGGCGTTCCGGCCCCGGTGGCCGCGGCCCTGCGCCGCGCCGGCGTGCCGGCCGCGGCGGCCAGCTTCTACGTGGTGCGGCTGGGCGACAGCACCGCGCGCGCCAGCTGGAACGCGCAGCAGCCGATGAACCCGGCCTCGACCATGAAGCTGGTCACCACCTTCGCCGGCCTGCAGCTGCTCGGGCCCGACTACCGCTGGCAGACCTCGCTCTACGCCGACGCGCAGCCCGGCTTCGACGGCACCATCAACGGCAACGTCTACCTGCGCGGCCACGGCGATCCCAAGCTGGTGCCCGAGGAAATGGCCAAGCTGGTGGCGCGGGCGCGCGCCGCCGGCGCCACCACCATCAACGGCGACCTGGTGCTGGACCGCAGCTACTTTGCCGAGGGCCTGGACAGCAACGGCACCATCGATGGCGAAGTGCAGCGCGCCTACAACGTCGGCCCCGACGCGCTGCTGTACGCCTTCAAGACGCTGTCGTTCACGCTGACGCCGGATCCGGCCACGCAGACCGTGGCGGTCAGCGTTACGCCGGAGCTGGCGCAACTGAAGCTGGACAACCGCCTCACGCTGACCAACGGCCGCTGCGGCGACTGGCAGAGCAGCGCCAGCCCGACCGTGCTGCCGCAAGCCGACGGCACCGTGCTGGCCTCGTTCTCGGGCGACTATTCCAGCGACTGCGGCGAGCACGTGCTCAATATCGCCACGCTGTCGCACGCGGAATTCACCTGGGGCGGCTTTGTCGCCGAGTGGCAGCGCGCCGGCGGGCGCTTTGCCCGCCTGCCGGCGCTGCGCAGCGGCAAGGTGCCGCGCGGCGCGGTGCTGCTGGCGCGCCACTACGGCCTGCCACTGGCCGACATCGTGCGCGACATCAACAAGTTCTCGAACAACGTGATGGCACGGCAGCTGTTCCTGACCCTCGGCGCCGAGATGGACCGCGGCGGGCCCGCCAGCACCGGGCGCTCGATCCGCGTGGTGCAGCGCTGGCTGGCGCGCCAGGGGCTGGACATGCCGGGGCTGGTGCTGGACAACGGCTCGGGCCTGTCGCGCGCGGAACGCATCAGCGCCTATGACATGGCGCGGCTGCTGCAGCAGGCCGCGGCCAGCCCGGTCGGGCCGGTGCTGATCGACTCGTTGCCGGTGCTGGGCGTCGACGGCACGCTGCGCAACCGCCTGACCCGCGCCAGCGCGGCCGGCAGCGGCTACCTGAAGACCGGCACGCTGGCCGATGTGCGCGCGCTGGCCGGCTACGTCGACGCTGCCGAAGGCGGCCGCTACGTGGTCGTCAGCATGATCAACCATGCCAACGCCGCGCAGGCGCAGGAGGCGCACGACGCGCTGCTGCAGTGGGTGTACCGCGGGGCGCACTGACGCCGCTGCGGCCGGGCCGGGGCGCCGCGCCGTGGCCTGCCGCCAACGCCGCGGCGGCATTTTGTTAAGCGCTCACTTACCAGCCCGCCATCCCACCCTATAATGCCAGGGTGCCAGCCGCGTCCTGCGGCGGCAGCCTTCCGGGCCGGCCTTCGGCCCCGGGCCGCATCGCCCCCGCTTCCTCTGACATGACTTCCCGACAACCCCCGGCGTGGTTGCGCCTCTGGCATCGCTTCGCACCCGCCGAACGCGCCGGCTTTATCGACGGCGCGCGCCGCTTTGCCCCGTCCCTGCCCGCGGTATTTTCCTGGGGCCTGGTCACCGGCGTGGCCATGAGCAAATCCGTGCTGACCGTGCCCGAGGCCATCGGCATGTCGCTGCTGGTCTACGCCGGCTCGGCGCAGCTGGCGGTGCTGCCGCTGTTCGCCGCCGGACTGCCGCTGTGGACCATCTGGCTGACCGCGGCCATGGTCAACCTGCGCTTCGTCATCTTCAGCGCCGGCATGCAGCCGCATTTCAGCTACCTGACGCTGGCGCGGCGCACGGTGCTGGGCTTCTTCAACGGCGACCTGCATTTCGTCTACTTCCTGCAGAAGTACAGCACGCCCGGCTATGAACCCGGCAAGGAAGGCTACTTCTGGGGTATGGCGCTGACCAATTTCTGCATGTGGCAGGTGTCGTCGATCATCGGCATCGTGCTGGCCAGCCTGTTCCCCGACAGCTGGGGCCTGGGGCTGGCCGGCACCATGGCGCTGATCCCGGTGATGATCGCCACCATCAATTCGCGCTCGACGCTGATGGCGGTGGTGATCTCCGCCGTGCTGGCGCTGCTGTGCTTCGACCTGCCGTACCGGCTCGGGCTGGTGGTGGCCGTGGTGGGCGCGATCGCCGCCGGCATGGCCAGCGACGAACTGGCCGCGCGCGCCGCGCTGCGCGGCATCCAGCGGCGCAGGCAGGCACCGCTGGCCAAGCCCGCCGCCAAGCCGGCACCCGAGCCTGCGGACGTACCCGGAGACCGCGCATGAGCCATACCGAAGTCTGGATCGCGCTCGTCGGCATGGCGGTCGTCACCGTGATCACGCGCGCGCTGTTCCTGATGGCCGGCGAGCACATCACCGTGCCGGACCGCATCCAGCGCGCACTGCGCTATGCGCCGGCAGCAGCGCTGGCCGCCATCATCCTGCCGGACCTGATGACCTGGCAGGGGCATTTCACGGTGGCGTTGTCGAACTACAAGCTGATGGCGGGCGTGGCGGCGACGGTGTTCTACCTGCTGACGCGCAAGATGGTGGGGATGATTGCGGTGGGGATGGCGGTGTATACGGCGTTGCGGTGGTTGGGGGCGTAATGTTGACGGCAGCAGGCCTGGCACACGCCTGCCCTCACCCCGGCCCTCTCCCGCACGCGGGAGAGGGAGCACACAGGCGGTAAGTGAGAGCAACCGAACTGGCTGACCACTGGAGAGTGCCGGTGGTTTGCTCCCCTCGCCCGCTTGCGGGAGAGGGGCGGGGGTGAGGGCCGGCGTATCGACGAAGTGAGGCAAGCAGCAAGCCGCCCCCCACCCTACCCCCCAAACGCCGCCGCCGCCCGCTCCAACCTGTCCCGCACCCCGGCCCAGTCCTGCCCCTCGGGCAACACCTCGAACACCAGCTGCGTATACCCCTTCTTGTCGAGCGTGCGCAGCAGCCGGTACAGCTCGCGCGCATAGGTGCTGGCGTCGGCGGGCGCCTGCACCCAGGTGCAGCGCTGGTCCGCCAGCGGTGCGCGCCCGACCCAGGCCACGCGGGCATCCGCGGGCAGCGCTTCCAGGCGCGCGGCGGCGGCCTGCGCATCGGCCAGCAGCAGCGGCGTGTGCGGGGCGTAATGGGCTTTCAGGGTTCCGGACGCGCGCGGCGCGGCGGCGTCCGGCGGCAGCGGGGCCTCGCCCAGCACCTGCGCCAGCATCCCTACCGTGATGGCACCGGGACGCAGCAGCACCGGGCCGATGCCCTGGTCCAGCCGCGACAGGTCGACGATGGTCGATTCGATGCCGACTTCGACGCCATCGCCTTCCAGCACATAGACCGCGTCGCCGAACTCATCGCGCACATGCTGCGCGGTGGTCGGGCTGACCTGGCCGAACTTGTTGGCCGAAGGCGCCGCGATGCCGCCGCGGCCGCGCTTGAAGCGCGACAGCAGCGCCTGCGCCACCGGATGCGACGGGCAGCGCAGGCCGATGCTGTCCTGCCCGCCGGCGACGGCGGCGTCGATATGCGCGGCGCGCTTCAGGATCAGCGTCAGCGGGCCGGGCCAGAAGGCGTCGATCAGCTGCTGCGCGGCCTCGGGCACGTCGTCGGTCCAGTAGCCGATGTCGGCGCCGTCGACCACGTGCACGATCACCGGATGGTTCGACGGCCGGCCCTTGAGCGCGAAGATGCGGCCGACCGCCGCGGGGTTTTCTGCATCGGCGCCAAGGCCGTAGACGGTCTCGGTCGGGAAGGCGACCAGTTGCCCGGCCTCGAGCAGGCGGACGGCTTCATCCAGTTCGGCGGCCGTGGGCGTGCGCGGCGACATCGTGTTCCTTCAGGGTGTGGCGCGACGGCCGATGGAAAATCAGAGCGGAATGTGCAGCGCCTGCGCGGCCGCCCGGAAAGCGGCGTCGGCGGCCTCGGCATGCTCGCCGATGCAGTTGACGTGCCCCATCTTGCGCGACGGGCGCGCATCGCTCTTGCCGTACAGGTGCAGCTTGGCGCCGGGTTGCGCCACCACTTCGTCCCAGGCCGGGGTGCGCTCCAGCCCGAACTCGAACCATACGTCGCCGAGCAGGTTCAGCATCTTGCCGGCCGAATGCTGGCGCGTGCTGCCCAGCGGCAGCCGCGCCATGGCGCGCACCTGCTGTTCGAACTGGCTGGTCTCGCACGCGTCCATGGTGATATGGCCGGAATTGTGCGGGCGCGGCGCCATTTCGTTGGCGACCAGCGAACCATCGGTCAGCACGAAGAACTCGATGCACAGCACGCCGACATAGCCCATTTCGGTGGCAATGGCGGCGGCGGCGGCGCGGGCGCGCTCGGCGATCTCGGGCGAGACGCTGGTCGACGGCATCTCGGTCGAGAACAGGATGCCGTCGCGGTGCACGTTCTCGGCCAGCGGCCAGGTCGCGGTGGCGCCGTCCGCGCCGC
This sequence comes from Cupriavidus sp. MP-37, assembly GCF_020618415.1. Lineage (NCBI taxonomy): Bacteria > Pseudomonadati > Pseudomonadota > Betaproteobacteria > Burkholderiales > Burkholderiaceae > Cupriavidus > Cupriavidus sp. MP-37. The sequence continues at coordinate 3,251,508 of NZ_CP085344.1, forward strand.
GCGCGGCCAGCACCGATACCTCGTACGCCAGCGGCAGCATGCGCTCCAGCACGCACGGCACGTGCTGCATCGCCTTCCACGCGGCGCGCACGTCGTCGCGCGTCTTCACGCGCGCCTGGCCCTTGCCGTCGTAGCCCATGCGCGCGGTCTTGAGGATGCCGGGCAGCACGTGGTCGGGCAGCTGGTCGACGTCGGCGTCGTGCTGGATCACCCAGTGCGGGGCGGTCGGCACGCCGGTGCGCTCGGCGCAGGCGGCAAAGAACTTCTTCTCGCCGATGCGGTTCTGCGCGATCGACACGCAATAGCCGCGCGGCGCAACGAACGCGCCCAGCTGCTCGAGCCGGTCCAGCGACAGCGACGGCACGTTCTCGAACTCGGTGCTGACCGCCTGGCACAGCTTGCCCATCTCGGCCAGCGCGGCCTCGTCGGTGTACTGGGCGCAGATATGCTTGTCGGCGACCACGCCCGCCGGGCTGTCCTGGTCCGGGTCGAGCACGCACACGCGATAGCCCATCGCCTGCGCCGCATGCGTGAACATGCGGCCGAGCTGGCCGCCGCCCAGCATGCCCAGCCACGCGCCGGGCAGGATGGGCGCGTCGGGACGGTCGACGCCGAACTCGGCGCGCGATTCCGGCGTGTGGGCTTCGGAGAGGTGGGGATGGATATCGGTAGGCATTGCTCGGTTCCGTGTGGGTCCGGAGGATTACAGCGACAGCATTACAGCGGCAACGTCATCGCGCGCGCGGCTTCGGTCTGCTTGGCGCGGAACGCTTCCAGCGCGGCGGCCAGGGCGTCGTCGGTGGTCGCCAGCGTGGCGATCGCGTGCAGCGCGGCGTTGGCCGCGCCCGCCTCGCCGATGGCGAAGGTGGCGACCGGCACGCCCTTGGGCATCTGCACGATCGACAGCAGCGAATCTTCGCCGCGCAGGTACTTCGACGGCACGGGCACGCCGAACACCGGCACGATGGTCTTGGCGGCGATCATGCCGGGCAGGTGCGCGGCACCGCCGGCACCGGCGATGATGGCGCGCAGGCCACGGCTGCGGGCGCTCTCGGCATAGCTGAACATATCGTCGGCCATGCGGTGCGCGGACACCACCTGGGCTTCGAACGGCACGCCGAAATCCTTCAGCATCGCCACGGCGTGCTGCATCACGTCCCAGTCGGAGCTGCTGCCCATGACGACGCCGACCAGTGGCTTTTGATTAGTGCTCACTTCAAGATCCTTCCTGTTTGCTCCCCTCTCCCGCTTGCGGGAGAGGGGCGGGGGTGAGGGCCGGCGCTTCTTGATGCGTGGCACCTTGCTAAACCACCCCTCACCCTGCCCTCTCCCCATGCGGGGAGAGGGGAACACCATCGGCTTGCGGGAAGCCGGTGGTCCCTCTTACTTCAGTTCTTCACCCGTCAGGCGCGTCAGCGCCTCGCGGTACTTCGCCGCGGTCTTCTCGATCACGTCGTCCGGCAGCTGCGGCGCCGGCGCGGTCTTGGGCCACGGCTTGCCGTCGATGCGCACGGCTTCCAGCCAGTCGCGCACGAACTGCTTGTCGAACGACGGCGGGTTGGTGCCCACCTGGTACGAATCGGCCGGCCAGAAGCGCGACGAGTCGGCGGTCAGCACTTCGTCCATCAGCGTCAGCACGCCGTTGTCGTCCAGGCCGAACTCGAACTTGGTGTCGGCGATGATAATGCCGCGCGTGGCCGCGAACTCGGCCGCTTCCTTGTACAGGCGGATCGAGATCTCGCGCATCTGGCGCGCCAGCGCGATGCCGATGCGGGCCTCGACTTCGGCGAACGAGATGTTCTCGTCGTGCTCGCCCATCTCGGCCTTGGCCGCCGGCGTGAAGATCGGCTCGGGCAGCTTCTGCGCATTCTGCAGGCCCGGCGGCAGTTCGATGCCGCACACCTTGCCGGTGGCCTGGTAGTCCTTCCAGCCGCTGCCGGCAAGGTAGCCGCGCACCACGGCCTCGACCAGGATCGGCTTCAGGCGCTTGACCACCACCGCGCGGCCCCTGACCTGCTCCACTTCATCCGCGGCCACCACGGTCTCGGGCGCGATGCCGGTCTCGTGGTTGGGCACGATGTGGGCGAGCTTGCGGAACCAGAAGTTCGCCATCTGGTTCAGCACGCGGCCCTTGTCGGGAATCGGCTCGCCCATGATGACGTCGAACGCCGACAGGCGGTCGGTGGTGACGATCAGCAGCTTGTCGTTGCCGACGGCGTAGTTGTCGCGCACCTTGCCGTGGCCCAGCAGCGGCAGCGAGTTGATGGAGGACTGGTAGAGAGCGTTAGGCATGGTCAATACGGCGGAGCCGGCAAAAAAGCGAGGTGCTCAGAAAAGCGTCGTCCCCGCGCAGGCGGGGACCCAGTGACTTTGTCTTTCTCCAGCGCCTGATGAAAGACACTGGGTTCCCGCCTGCGCGGGAACGACGGTCAGGTTACTGCACGACCTGCGCCAGCTTGCCCGACTTGTACTGCTGCGCGATCTCGCTCAGCGCGACCGGCTTGATCTTGCCGGCCTGGCCTTCGCAGCCGAACGCCAGGTAGCGTGCCTTGCACACCTGCTTGGCGGCTTCGCGGGCCGGCTTCAGGTATTCGCGCGGGTCGAACTTGCTCGGGTTCTCGACGAAGAAGCGGCGGATCGCGCCGGTCATGGCCAGGCGGATGTCGGTGTCGATGTTGATCTTGCGCACGCCGTACTTGATCGCTTCCTGGATTTCCTCGACCGGCACGCCGTAGGTTTCCTTCATGTCGCCGCCGAACTTGCGGATCTCTTCCAGCAGTTCCTGCGGCACCGACGACGAGCCGTGCATCACCAGGTGGGTGTTGGGGATGCGGGCGTGGATTTCCTTGATGCGGTTGATCGCCAGGATGTCGCCGGTGGGCTTGCGGGTGAACTTGTAGGCGCCGTGCGAGGTGCCGATGGCGATCGCCAGCGCGTCGAGCTGGGTGGCCTTGACGAAGTCGGCGGCCTGCTCGGGATCGGTCAACAGCATGGAGTGGTCCAGCTTGCCTTCGGCGCCGATGCCGTCTTCTTCGCCGGCTTCACCGGTTTCGAGCGAGCCCAGGCAGCCCAGCTCGCCCTCGACGGTCACGCCGATGGCGTGCGACAGCTGCACCACCTTGCGGGTCACGTCGACGTTGTATTCGTAGTCGGCCGGGGTCTTGCCGTCTTCGCGCAGCGAGCCGTCCATCATCACCGACGAGAAGCCCAGGTCGATCGCGGCCTGGCAGATCGCCGGCGACTGGCCGTGGTCCTGGTGCATCACCACCGGGATGTGCGGATAGGCTTCGACCGCGGCTTCGATCAGGTGGCGCAGGAAGTGCTCGCCGGCGTATTTGCGGGCGCCGGCCGAGGCTTGCATGATCACCGGAGCGTTGACCTCGTCGGCCGCCTGCATGATGGCCTGCACTTGCTCGAGGTTGTTCACGTTGAAGGCCGGCAGGCCGTAGCTGTTCTCGGCTGCGTGGTCCAGCAGCTGGCGCATCGAAACGAGTGGCATGTCTAACTCCTAAATGAAAATGGGATGTCTCGGTATTTTTTTGTCGGCGCTCAATGCCCCACCCTGACGATCTTCAGGGTGTTGGTACCGCCCGGCTGGCCCATCGGCTCGCCAATGGTCAGCACGATGAAATCGCCCCGCTGCACCACGCCCTGCGCCAGCAGCAGTTCCTCGGCCTGCTCCAGCGCGGTATCGCGGTCGGTGCTCGACTGCAGCGGCAGCGGCACCACGTTGCGGTACAGCTGCATCTTGCGCTGCGACGCCAGGTTGGGCGTCATCGCGTAGATCGGTACATGGATGCGGTGCCGGCTCATCCACAGCGCGGTCGCGCCGGAATCGGTCAGCGCCGCGATCGCCTTCACCTGCAAATGATAGGCGGTGAACAGTGCCCCCATCGCCACGGACTGGTCGATGCGCGAGAAGGTCTGGTTCAGGAAATCGGTGTCGAGCTGCACCACCTCGGACTTCTCGGCCTCGATGCAGACCGCGGCCATGGCCTCGACGGTCTCGACCGGATAGCGGCCGGCGGCGGTCTCGGCCGACAGCATCACGGCGTCGGTGCCGTCCAGCACGGCGTTGGCCACGTCCGAGACCTCGGCGCGGGTCGGCACCGGGTTGACGATCATGCTTTCCATCATCTGCGTGGCGGTGATGGTGAGCTTGTTGGCCTCGCGCGCCAGCTTGATCATGCGCTTCTGCAGCGCCGGCACGGCGGCGTTGCCGACTTCCACGGCCAGGTCGCCACGCGCCACCATAATGCCGTCGGAGGCCTGCAGGATTTCTTCCAGCACGCCCGGATGGATGGCCTCGGCGCGCTCGATCTTGGCGATCATGCGGGCCCGGTGGCCGTGCGGCTGGCCGGCCACGGCGGCCAGCTGGCGCGCCATTTCCATGTCGGTGGCGTTCTTGGGGAAGCTCACCGCGAGGTAGTCCGCGCCCAGGGCCATGGCGGTCTTGATGTCGTCCATGTCCTTGGCGGTCAGCGCCGGCGCCGACAGCCCGCCGCCCTGGCGGTTGATGCCCTTGTTATTGGACAGCTCGCCGCCGACGCGCACGGTGGTGAAGATCTCGTTGCCCAGCACGCGGTCGACCACCAGCACGATCAGGCCGTCGTTGAGCAGCAGCAGGTCGCCCGGCCCGACGTCGCGCGGCAGGTCCTGGTAGTCCAGGCCGGCGCGCTCTTCGTTGCCGAGCTTGCAGTTGGAATCGAGGATGAAGGGCTCGCCCGCCTTGAGCAGGATCTTGCCGTGCTCGAACTTGCCCACGCGGATCTTGGGGCCCTGCAGGTCGGCCATGATGGCGACCTCGCGCCCGCACGCCTGCGCCGCCTCGCGCACCAGCCGGGCGCGGTCGAGGTGGTCCTGGGCGGTGCCGTGCGAAAAGTTCAGCCGCACCACGTCGACCCCTGCCGCGATCATGCGCGTCAGGATCTCCAGCGAGCTGGAGGCGGGGCCGATGGTGGCGACGATCTTGGTGGAACGGGTCATGCGGGGTTTCCTGGTTTCAGCGCTCGATGGCCCGACGGCCGGTTGGCGCGACCGGCGGGCCGACGGCTCCGCCAGGCGCGGGGCGGATGCGTCAGCCTGCGGCGCGCTGCTCCAGCACTTCGAAGGCGGGCAGCGTCTTGCCTTCCAGGAATTCCAGGAACGCGCCGCCGCCGGTCGAGATATAGCCGACGCGGTCGGCAATGCCGTACTTGGCGATGGCGGCCAGGGTGTCGCCGCCGCCGGCGATCGAGAATGCCTTGGACTCGGCGATGGCCTCGGCCAGCACCTTGGTGCCGTTGCCGAACTGGTCGAACTCGAACACGCCGACCGGGCCGTTCCAGACGATGGTGCCTGCGGCCTTCAGTTGATCGGCCAGCATCGCGGCGGTCTTCGGGCCGATGTCCAGGATCATGTCGTCGTCGGCGACATCCTTGACGTCCTTGACGGTGGCCGTGGCGGTCGCGCTGAATTCCTTGGCGCAGACCACGTCGACCGGAATCGGCACCGAGGCGCCGCGGCGGGCCATGATGTCGATGATGGCCTTGGCGTCGCCGACCAGGTCGGCTTCGGCCAGCGACTTGCCGATCTTCAGGCCGGCGGCCAGCATGAAGGTGTTGGCGATGCCGCCGCCGACCACCAGGTTGTCGACCTTGTCGGCCAGCGACTTCAGGATGGTCAGCTTGGTCGAGACCTTGGAGCCGGCCACGATCGCCACCAGCGGACGCGCCGGCTGGCCCAGCGCCTTGCCCAGCGCATCGATCTCGGCGGCCAGCAGCGGGCCGGCGCAGGCGACCGGCGCGTATTTGGCGATGCCGTGGGTGGTGGCTTCGGCGCGGTGCGCGGTGCCGAAGGCGTCGTTGACGTAGACGTCGCACAGCTTGGCCATCTTCTGCGCCAGCTCGTCGCTGTTCTTCTTCTCGCCCTTATTGACGCGGCAGTTTTCCAGCAGCACCACCTGGCCGGGCGCCACCTCGACGCCGTCGACCCAGTTCTGCACCAGCTTGACCGGCTTGCCCAGCAGTTCGGACAGGCGCGCGGCGATCGGCGCCAGCGAGTCTTCGGGCTTGAACTCGCCCTCGGTCGGGCGGCCCAAGTGGGACGTGACCATCACCGCCGCGCCGGCGGCCAGGCAAGCCTCGATGGCCGGCACGGAGGCGCGGATGCGGGTGTCCTCGGTGATGTTGCCGGCGTCATCCTGCGGCACGTTCAGGTCGGCGCGGATGAAGACCCGCTTGCCGGAAAGTTTGCCTTGGGAAATCAGATCGGAAAGACGCAGGACAGAGGTCATGACGGTGGATGGCGCGAGATTTCGCTACGGACTCGGGGAAACCGGCATTTTACCTGAAGGCGATCCGGGCTTTGCCGAATCCGGACCGGCGCCTACCTTGATGCGTCCCGCAAGGCACAAAGCGGCGCGCCAGCCTGTGCCGGCGGGCGCCCCGCCTGGCCTGACTCCCCACCAAAGAAGGGGCGCCCGCGTTTTCCGCGAGACCCCCAAGTGCGGTAATGTACGCAACGTCTGCTACATCAGACACGCAATCACGCCAGAGCCGGTCTACAAACGGCCAAGACAAGCGGCGGCCGACAAGAGGCTAACCATAACAGCCCACTACCAGCAGCCAGAACAACAAAGCATGCCGGGGTGCGAGCGGACGCACCACCGGCGTCGCGCATTATTTTGTCGCGAATGCAAGGGGTAAGTCAGATGAATGAAGCCGACATCCACGGAGCGATCCGCGGCTTGTACGAGGGCATTCTGGATCCGGGAGCCTGGCAGGACAGCCTGCGCACCCTGACCGGGCTGGCGGGCGCCGCACATGCCTCGATGATGGTGTGGGACACGGTGCGCGACCAGATCACCGTCAACGAGATCGTCAACCCGGTGGTCGAGCTGTTCACCGAATACGAATCGGACTACCAGGCGATCGACCCGGCCAAGCAGTTCGCGCCGGCCATGCGGCCGGGCCACTGGTATATCGACGCGCGCGAACTGGGCGAAGGCACCATGGCGCGCCATCCGTTCTACCGCGAGTTTTTCCACCGCTATGGCCTGCGCTCCTACGTCGCCTGCCTGGTCGAGCGCCAGCCCCATTACGAAGTCTATTTCTCGATGCAGCGCGCGCGCCGGCAGCCGCTGTTCTCGAGCGCCGACACCGGCGGCCTGGACTGGATCATCCCGCATATGCGCAGCGCCATGGCGATGCGCGACCGCGCGCTCGGGCTGACGGTGCTGGCGCGGCTGTCGACGCAGCTGGTGGAGCGACTCAATTTCGCCCTGCTGGTGTTTTCGCCGCAGCGCCAGGTGCTGTTGTGCAACCGCGCCGGCGAACGCTGGGCGCGCCGGCTCGACCCGGCCGGCAAGGTTTCGGACTGGAGCCTGTCGCGGCCGTTCGCCGACATGCTCCAGGCCGCCTGCGATCCGCGCCACGCGGTGGCCGCGCAGGCGGCGCGCGCCACCAGCGGCGCCGACAGCGCCCAGGTCATCGTGCTGCCGCTGCCGCCCTCGCACGCCTTCGCGGCGCAGTGGCAGGAACCGGCTGCGCTGGTGATCGTGCACGAGCAGGACCGCGCGCCGCTGTTGCTCGGCCCCGTGCTGCGCGACCTGTACGGGCTGACGCCGGCCGAGACCCGGCTGAGCGTCCAGCTGGCCCACGGCCAGGGCCTGCCCGAAGCCAGCCAGCAATTGGGCATCCGCCACGAGACCGCGCGCACGCAGCTCAAGGCGGTGTTCCACAAGACCGGCTGCAACAGCCAGGCCCAGCTCACGCATCTGCTCTCGCGCCTGGGCGCGGCGCTGGACCAGGGCTGAACCCGCAAGCCTGCAATCCTGCAACGGGCCAGGGCCGCTGCGGCGGCACGCGCGCTGCTACGCGGGTAAAGTGCTAAAAATAAAAGAAGTAAAAAGAAGGAAAGCCATGAGCGACACACAGATGCACGACACCATTCGCGCGCTGTATGAGGGGATATTCGACGCCGATGCCTGGCAGCGCAGTCTGGGCGCGCTGTGCCAGGCCAGCGGCAGCAGCCACGCCCACCTGCTCGTGCTCGACACCGTGCACGAGCGCGTGCTGGTGCACCAGGAGGTCAACCCGATGCCCGAGGCCGTGGCCGCCTACCGCGAACACTTCGCCGCGATCGACCCGGCGCTGCCGTTCGCGCGGCGCATGGCGGTGGGCAGCTGGTATATCGATTCGCGCGAACTGGGGCCGCAGGTCATGCGGCAGTCGCCCTTCTACGGCGAGTTCCTGCGGCCGATCGAACAGTCGTCGGTGATGGCCTGCCTGATCGAGCGCCAGCCGCACTACGACGTGTTCCTGTCGCTGCAGCGCCCGCACGGCCACGACCATTACTCTCCGGAAGACGCGCGCGCGCTCGACTGGGCCATCCCGCACGTGCGCCAGGCGATGGCGCTGCGCGAGCGCACCCACCAGGTGTCGGCGCTGGCGCATGCGTCGTCGCAGCTGATGGAGCGGCTGCCGTTCGGCGTGATCGTGTTCCGCGACGACGGCAAGCCGCTGCTGGCCAACAGCATCGGCGAAGCCTGGGTGCGCCGGCTGCTGCCGGCGGTATCGATCGAAACCAGCGCCGCGGCGCCGCTGGCCGCCGCGCGCGACGATGGCGGCTGGACCCTGTCGCGCCAGTTCGCGGACGCGCTGCGGGCGGTGAGCAGCCCGGCCAGCGTGCAGCCGGCGCAGGCGCTGCGCGCGGTCGACAGCGCAGGCCGGCAGGCGCAGGTGATCCTGCTGCCGCTGCCGCCGGCGCATCACCTGGCGCTGGACTGGCAGCGCCCCAGCGTGCTGGTGGCGATCCACGAGCCGGGCGCCGCGCCGATGACGCTGCCGACCGTATTGCGAGACCTCTACGGCCTGACGCCGGCGGAGATCCGGCTGGCGCTGCAATTGTCTTCGGGCATCGGCCTGCCCGAGGCCTGCGAGCTGATCGGCATCCGGCGCGAGACCGGGCGCACGCAGCTCAAGGCGATCTTCACCAAGACCGGCACCGGCACGCAGGCGCAGCTGGCGCACCTGCTGACGCGGCTGGGGGTGCGGGCCTAGCGGCGCAGGCCGCCGCCGCGGCAATGCGGATCAGTCGATCGACGCGCCCACGGTCTTGACCACGCCCGCCCACTTCTGGCGGTCGGCCTTCACCGTGGCCTTGAACTGCTCCACGGTCTCGACCCGCGGCGTGTTGCCGGCATCGATCAGCTTCTGGCGGATCGCCGGCGTTTCCAGCGCCACCTTGACCGCGTCGTTGACCTTGCGCGCGATCTTCGGATCCAGCCCCTTGGGCCCGAACAGGCCGAACCAGATGGTGCTGTTGAAGCCGGGCAGGCCGCTTTCGGCAATGGTCGGCACGTCGGCAATCACCTGCACGCGCTGTTTGGTGGTCACCCCCAGCAGCCGCACCTTGCCGGCGCGGAACTGCGGCAGCACGCTCTGCACCTGGTTGAAGATGCAGCAGACCTCGCCCTTCACCACCGCCTGCAGCGCGTCGGGGCCGCCCTTGTAGGGCACGTGCACCATGTCGAGACCGGCGCGCGCATTGAACTCGGCGAACGCCAGGTGCGTGCCGGTGCCGTTGCCGGTGGAGGCAAAGTTGTACTTGCCGGGATTGGCCTTGACCTTCTCGATGAATTCCTTGACCGACTTGACGTCGAGCACGGCCGGGTTGACGGTCAGCACGTTGGAGACCTCGACCAGCGGCGCGATCGGGGTGAAATCGGCGTCGGCATCGAACGGCAGGGTCTTGTACAGCGCCGGGTTGATGCCGTGCGTGGCGGCGGTGCCGAGCAGCAGCGTGTAGCCGTCCGGCCTGGCATGCGCCACCACCTCGGAGGCAACGTTGCCGCCGGCGCCCGGGCGGTAGTCATAGACGATGGTGGTCTTCAGCGACTTCTGCAGCGATTCCTGCAGCGTGCGGCCGACGATGTCGACGCCGGAGCCGGCGGTGAAGCCCATCAGGATCGTCACCGGCTGCGTCGGCCATTCGCCCTGCGCGTGGGCGGGCAGGCTGACCATGCCCGCGGCGGCGGCGCACAGCGCGGCCAGGCGGGCGGCCAGGCGGGCTGCGGAATGGAAGGACAAGCGCGGAAGCAGGCGGGACGAATCAGTCATGGGGGGCACCGTCGGTGAATGTCAGCGAAAAAGCGGCCCGACGAGGCGGGCCAGCGCAACAAGATAGCAAGGTTCCTGCCAAACCCAAACGACTGAGTTTGCCTGAAGGTATGCCGTGCGGGCATATGGCAACAACTAGGCGCGGTCTGCGCTTCAGCGCCGCAGCAGTCCCACCAGTTCATCGACATCCGGCAGCGGCGCGCCGGTGCCGGCGTTGTGGTCGTCGTCGGCCTCCAGCAGGCCGTCGGCGAGCGCGCGCTTGTCGCGGTGCAGCTCGACGATGCGCTCCTCGATGGTGCCCGCGTTGATCAGCCGGTACACCGTGACCGGGCGCTGCTGGCCGATGCGGTGCGCGCGGCCCATGGCCTGGTCTTCGGCGGCGGGGTTCCACCACGGGTCGGCGATGATCACGTAGTCGGCCGCGGTCAGGTTCAGGCCGAAGCCGCCGGCCTTCAGGCTGATCAGGAAGACATCGCCCGCGCCCGCCTGGAACGCGGCCACGCGGCGCGTGCGCTCGGCCGCGGGGGTGGCGCCGTCCAGGTATTGCAGCGCCAGCCCGGCGCGCTCGAGCCCCTGGCGCAGCAGCTGCAGGAAATCGACGAACTGGCTGAACACCAGGGTCTTGTGGCCGCTGGCGGCCAGTCCGCTGGCCAGCTCGACGAAGGCGCGCAGCTTGGCACCTTCGCTCAATTGGCCAGCCAGTTCGGGCGTGACCAGGCGCGGGTCGCACGCCGCGCGGCGCAGCCGCATCAGCTGCGCCAGCACATGCAGGCGCGCCTGCGCCTGGTGCCGGGACTGCGCCAGCGCCCGCGCACGGGCGCCGGCGGGCGCGTCCCGGGTCGCCTTGCGCGCGGCCTCGATACGCGCCAGCGCGGCCTCGGCCTCGGTCTGGGCCTGGCGGCGCAGCGCCTCGTAGTGCGCGGCCTCGACCGGCTCGGGCTCGACCCGGATCACCAGCTCGGTCCGCGGCGGCAGTTCGTCGAGCACCTGCGCCTTGGTCCGGCGCAGCACGAACGGCGCGATCATGCGGCGCAGCCGCAGGCGCGCCTCGCGGCTGCCGGCGCGTTCGATCGGGTTGGCAAAATGCTCGTTGAAGCGCGCCAGCGAGCCCAGCAGGCCCGGATTGCAGAACCGCATCACCGACCACAGCTCGGCCAGCCGGTTTTCCACCGGGGTGCCGGTCAGCGCCATGCGGAAGCCCGACGGCAACGCGAACATCGCCTGCGCGCGCCGCGTGACCGCGTTCTTGAAGGCCTGGGCCTCGTCGGCCACCACGGTGTGCCATTCGCGCGCGCAGAACTCCTGGCTGGCCTGCTGCAGCAGCGTGTACGAGACGATCACCAGGTCATGCGGGCCGGCCCGCGCCAGCAGCGCGTCGCGGTCGCCCTCGGCATAGACGTGGACATTGAGCGTGGGCGCGAAACGGCGCGCCTCGGCGGCCCAGTTGCCGCACACCGAGGTCGGCGCAATCACCAGCGCCGCGCCGCCGCCGGCGCGCGCGACCAGCACCGCCAGCGCCTGCAGGGTCTTGCCCAGGCCCATGTCGTCGGCCAGGCACGCGCCCAGCCCGGCGGCGGCCAGCGTCATGGCCCAGCGGTAGCCGGCTTCCTGGTAGGGGCGCAGCTCGGCCGCCAGCGTGGCCGGCAGCGCGATCCCGGTCTCGCGCGCGGCGCGCAGCCGGGCGATGCGCGTGCGGAAATGCGCGTCGGGATCGACGCCCGCGCCGGCGAGCACGTCGTCCAGCCACGGCGTGGCCATCTGCGGCACGCGGATGCCGTCGGGCACTCGCTCGCCCACGCCCGCGAGGTCGCGCAGCCGGCCGCGCAGCACCTGTGTCAGCGCCACGTAGACGCCCTGCCCCATCGGCACGAAGCGCCCGGCATGGCTGCCGGTCCAGTCGATCAGCTGGCCCAGTTCCAGCACCAGCCCCTCGGCCACGCGCAGCTCGCCGGCGAGCTTGTACCACGCGCCGCGGCTCTCGATCTGCACGCCCAGCTGCGGCAGGTCGGCGGGCAGCACGCGCAGCGCCTTGCCGCGCGGCCATTCGACCGCCTGCACCGCGGACAGCGCCGGCAGCGCCTCGACCACCGCAAGCGCCTCCTCGGGATGGTCCAGCGTCCAGGTGTATTCGCCGCCCGGCGGCGACAGCGCGACCAGCTGCGGCAGCGCGGCGAAGACCTCGGCCACGCTGGCCAGTTCGGCATCGAGGTCGCGCTGCGTCGACAAGGTCTCGCCGCGCACCGTGGCCATCAGTTTCTCGCGCCCGGCGCCGGGCGCCAGCCGCGGGCCGAGCGGGCCCAGCGGCGTCACCACCAGCCGCAGCGAGATGCCGCGCCCCACCGGCGCCACTTCGGCACGCAGGCGCGCCTCGGCCTCGACCGCGCGCGTGCCGGCCGCGGCATCGGCCTGGATCTGGAACTGGCCGGCCAGCGCGCGCAGGGTCTGGTCGAGCCGGGCGTGTCCGTCTTCGGGAATCGCCAGGCCGTTGCCGATCAGCCGCGCCGCCTCGAACTGCGCCGGGGTGTAGCGGATCAGCCGCAGCCGGTGCGGCCCGTCGCGCAGCAGCGTGAACTGGCGCAGCGCCTCGGCCTCCTGGCGCGCGGCGGCGGGCAGCAGCGCCTCCAGCGCCGGCGCCTCGCGCACCGGCGGGAACAGCCGCAGCACGTAGCGGCCGGCGCTGCGCACCGCCTCCAGCGCGGGCGTGTCCTCGACCACGTCGATCGTCTGGGTGGGCGCGTGGGCCAGCACCACGCCCGGGTGCCCGGCCAGCGCCATCAGCGCCATGGCGCGGTCGAGCACGTAGCGGCGGTTGTGCGAGGCATCGCGGCGGATGGCGCGCGCCACGCGCGCATCCCATGGCTCGAGCCGGTCGTCCTCGGCGATGCGCGCCAGCGGCACCGGCCGCGGCTTGCCCCAGCCCTTCGGGCCGCGCACCTGCTCCAGCGGCTCGATGGTGCCGGGGGCGCCATCGGCGTCCAGCGTCAGCGCCCACAGCAGGCGCCGCGCGGGCTGCGCCGCGCCAGCCGCGCCTTGGGCATCCGCGTCGGCGAGCGCGCGCAGCGCATCCAGCGCCTGCTGCCAGCCGGCCTCCGGGGCGGGCATGGCGCCGTCGTGGCCGGGCAGCGGATCAGGCACGGCGCCCGGGCCGTTTTGTGTGGTCAGAGGCACGGCAGGATTTGGATAGACGACGCCCCAACCTCCACCGTCATTCCCGCGCAGGCGGGAATCCAGCGTCTTTGAAAGTCACTGGGTTCCCGCCTGCGCGGGAACGACGGGGAGATTATTCGAGAGGCGACTGCACAAAAAGCGCATTCTAGACCGCCGCGGCGCCCGCGCCGCGTTGTGACCCATGTCCCCCGCGCTTACAATATCGTTTTTGCTAATTTCACGGCGCAGGGAGAACAGACATGTCGATGGCGGATCGCGACGGCAAGATTTGGATGGACGGCAAGCTGATCGAATGGCGCGACGCCAAGATCCACGTGCTGACGCATACGCTGCACTACGGCATGGGCGTGTTCGAGGGCGTGCGCGCCTACAAGACCCCCGAAGGCACCGCCATCTTCCGCCTGAAGGAGCACACCCGCCGCCTGTTCAACTCGGCCAAGATCTTCCAGATGGCGATGCCGTTCGACGAGGCCACGCTGGAAGCCGCCACGCGCGAAGTGGTGCGCGCCAACAACCTGGAATCGTGCTACATCCGCCCGATCGTGTGGATCGGCTCGGAAAAGCTGGGCGTCTCGGCCAAGGGCAACACCATCCACGTCGCCATCGCCGCGTGGCCGTGGGGCGCCTACCTGGGCGAGGAAGGCATGGAGCGCGGCATCCGCGTCAAGACCTCGTCGTTCACCCGCCACCACGTCAACGTGTCGCTGGTGCGCGCCAAGGCCAGCGGCTACTACATCAACTCGATCCTGGCCAACCAGGAAGCCACCGGCCTGGGCTACGACGAAGCGCTGCTGCTCGACACCGACGGCTACGTCAGCGAAGGCTCGGGCGAGAACGTCTTTATCGTGCGCAACGGCGTGATCTACACCCCGGACCTGGCCTCGTGCCTGGACGGCATCACCCGCGACGCCACCCTGACCATCGCGCGCGACCTGGGCATCGAGGTGCGCGAGAAGCGCATCACCCGCGACGAGATGTACTGCGCCGACGAAGCCTTCTTCACCGGCACCGCCGCCGAGGTCACGCCGATCCGCGAGCTGGACGACCGCATCATCGGCGAAGGCCGCCGCGGCCCGGTGACCAAGCAGATCCAGGACGCCTTCTTTGCCGCCGTCGGCGGCACTGACGAAAAGTACAAGAAGTGGCTGACGCTGGTCTGAGCACCGGCCGGCAGTCCACGCGCCCGGCGCCCGCCCTTGCGGGCACGGCCGCGCCTTGTTTTGACGAACAATAAGCTTTATTCCCTGCAACACCATGACGCAAACCGCGACCATCATCGAAATCGGCGCCGAAGACATTCCGCTGCACTGCCCGACCGCCAACACCCCGGCCTGGAACTACCATCCGCGCGTGTTTCTCGACGTGGCCGACACCGGCGAAGCCAAGTGCCCCTACTGCGGCACCGTCTACAAGCTCAAGCCGGGCACCGTGCTGAAGGGCCACCACTGACCCGAGCCGCCTGCCATCGCACCATCCTGACGCTCCGGGCCGCCCACAGGCGCCCCGGAGCGTTGGCGTTGCCGGCGCCCGCGCCGCTGCGCCCGTGCCGGCTCCTTGCGCCCCTTCCATGAAGAAAGCCCTCGTCATCGCCCCCAACTGGATCGGCGACGCCCTGATGGCGCAGCCGCTGTTCGCGCTGCTCAAGGCACGCCATCCGCGCCTGGTCATCGACGCCCTCGCGCCCAAGTGGGTCGCGCCGGTGCTCGCGCGCATGCCGGAAATCGGCCGCGTGTTCCCGTCGGACCTTGCGCACGGCAAGCTGCAGCTGTCGGCGCGGCTGATGTTCGCGCAGCAGCTGAAGAACGAAGGCTATGACCTCGCCTACGTGCTGCCGAACTCGCTCAAGTCGGCGCTGATCCCGTGGCTGGCCGGCATTCCGCTGCGCATCGGCTATCGCGGCGAAGCGCGCTTCGGCATGCTCAACGTGCGCCACGCCAATCCGCCGCGCGACCACCGCCCGCCGATGGTCGAGCACTACGCCCGGCTGGCGCTCAAGCCCGGCGCGCGGCTGCCCGAGAACCTGACCGAGCCGCGCCTGCGCGTGGACCCGGCGCGCGTCGCGGCCACCGCCGAGCGCTTCGGGCTGGCCCCGCACACGCGCGTGATCGCGTTCTGCCCGGGCGCCGAGTTCGGCCCGGCCAAGCGCTGGCCCGCCGCCCATTTCGCCAGGCTGGCGCAGATGCTGCGGCGCTCCTACCCGTACGCGCAGATGATCGCGCTGGGCTCGGCCAAGGACGCCGAGATCGCCGCTGAAATCACCAGCGAGGCCCCGTTCGTGCGCAACCTGTGCGGCCAGACCTCGCTCGACGACGCGGTCGACCTGCTGGCGCTGTCCGAAGCCGCGGTCTGCAACGACTCGGGCCTGATGCACGTGACTGCCGCGCTGGGCCGGCCCCAGGTGGCGGTGTATGGCTCGAGCGATCCGCGCCACACGCCGCCGCTGTCACAGGCAGCGAGTATCATGTGGCTGCAGCTGGAGTGCAGTCCGTGCTTCAAGCGCGAGTGCCCGCTGGGGCACCTGCGCTGCCTGAAAGAGATCGAACCGGAAATGGTGTTCGTCGAGCTGCGCAAGCTGCTGCACCGGCCCTGACCCTCCTGCCATTGCCACGTCCATTGCCACCATGCCTCGCTTTGCCCGCCTGTTCGATTCCGCCGAAGACATCGTCGACGCTTTCCGCGAAGCGCTGAAGCTGCGCGACGCCGAGGGCGCGCTGCGCCTGTGGCTGGACGAAGACTCGATCACCTGCGTGCTGCCCGACGGGCAACGCCTGATCGGCCACGAACAGCTGCGCCAGGCATTCTCGCAACTGCTGGAAGAACAGCCGGTGCTGGTCGACGCCATCGAAACCAGCAGCCATGCGTCGATGGCCGTGTCGATCTTCGACGTGACCGAGGCGCTGCGCTTCGGCAGCGACCGCGTCGAGGCCGACCTGTACGTGCACACCACCTACGTGCTGATGCAGAACCACGAAGGCTGGCGCCTGGCCCACATCCACTGCAGCCCCGCCAACGCGGTGCAGGTGGCCGCCGTGGCCGCCACGCCGGGCCAGGCACTGCACTGAACCCGCGGCCGCGCAGCGGCTGCCGCAACACCAAGCCGGCATGACGCAGCTTCCGCACCACCGACTGCCCTACGCCGTCCAGGCAGATCCAGCCAGCGCGCATGGCTATGGCGAGGGCACGCCGATGCCCTGGTGGTTGCGTGGCGGCCATGCGCAGACCATCATCCCGGCGCGCTTCACGCGCCGCCCGCCGCGTGTCGGTTTTCGCCGCGAACGCTGGACCACGCCGGACCAGGACTTTATCGACCTCGACTGGACCACGCACGCAGTGCAGGCCGATACGCCGCTGGTGGTGATGTTCCACGGCCTCGAGGGCGACTCCGGCAGCCATTACGCGCAGGCGCTGATGCATGCGCTGTCGCTGCGCGGCTGGCAGGGCGTGATCCCGCATTTCCGCGGCTGCTCGGGCGAACTCAACCTCGCGCCGCGCTTCTACCACTCGGGCGATTCGGCCGAGATCCGCTGGGTGCTGCAGCGCATGCGCCAGCACCACTGCGCCGGCGGGCGCAAGCTGCTGGTGGTGGGGATCTCGCTGGGCGGCAATGCGTTGCTGCGCATGCTGGGCGAAGACGGCAGCGGTGCCGGTTACGTGCACGCGGCCGCGGCGATTTCCGCGCCGCTGGACCTGGCCGCGGGCGGCGCGGCGCTGTCGGCCGGCTTCAACCTGGTCTACACGCGCATGTTCCTGCAGACGCTCAAGCGCAAGTCGCTGGCCAAGCTGGAACAGTTCCCGGGCCTGTTCGACCGCGACACCATGCTGGCCAGCCGCGACCTGTACGCCTTCGACAACGTCGTCACCGCGCCGCTGCACGGCTTTGCCGATACCGACGACTACTGGCGCCGCGCCGCCAGCAAACCCGTGCTGGGCGACATCGCGGTGCCCACGCTGGTGCTCAACGCGCGCAACGATCCGTTCCTGCCGGGCCGGCACCTGCCCGGACCCGCCGACGTCAGTCCGCAAGTCTGGCTGGAACAGCCCGAGCACGGCGGCCATGTCGGCTTCATGACGCCGCCCGCGGGCTGGCGCCGGCACCTGCCGCTGCAGGTCGACGGACGCTTCAGCGGCCATATCGAATGGCTGCCGGCACGGATCCTGCAATTTTTCGACGGCATGATGTAAGGCGGGCACCGGTCCGCCGGGAGGCAATGATGGACGACATCGTCAGGCAGGCCATGGCACGCTGGCCCAACGTGCCCAATGCCTATGGCTGGCTCACGCTGGACCGCCGCGGGCAGTGGCGCCTGCGCAATGAATACGCGCAGCAGCACGGGCTCTCGGGCGACCCCATCCGCCATGAAGCGCTGATCGGCTTTATCGAGCGCAACTACCAGCGCGACGAGCGCGGCTGCTGGTACTTCCAGAACGGGCCGCAGCGGGTGTTCGTGTCGCTGGGGTATGCGCCGTGGATCGCGCGGCTGCATGCCGGCGCGTTGCGCACCACCACCCAGCAGGCCTTCACGCTGCAGGCCTGCTACGCCGATGAGCATGGCAACGTGGTGCTGGCAGGTACCGTGGACGGCGTCGATGGCGTGCAGGCAGCGCTGCTGCACGACCACGACCTGGAGCAGTTCAGCGGCGCCAGCACCTGGCATGGCGACGCCTGCGGCGCCGACCTGGGTGTGTTCCACCACGATGGCCGCGACCTGGCGATCGAGCCGATTGCCGAGAGCGAGGTGCCGAAGCACTTCGGCTTCGTGCGCCAGCCGGCGGCGCCGGCCGGCTGAGCCGTCCGACTGAGCGCCCGGTCAGTTCGGCATGCCCTTGTTGTCCTGCTTGTCCTCGCGGTACTGGCGCTCCAGCTGGTGCAGCCGCGCATCGACCTCGGAGAGCGTGTAGAAATCGCCGTCGCCGGCCTTGCGTGCGATCTGCAGCTGTTCGATGGCAGCTTGGTAGGCGCCGTCCATCGCATATTTCTCCGCCAGCGCCTGGTGTTGCTGCAGCCGCTTGCCCTGGCCGGCGTAGGCGCGCGCCAGCATCTCCCACCATTCGCTGCGGCCGGTCTCCTGGCGCGTGCGCTCGCGCAGGAAGCGCACGGCTTCGTCATGGCGGCCGGAACCGATCAGGGTCTCGGCGTACACCACCGCCACCGCGTGCGACAGCGGGAAAGCCTTCATCGAAGCGCTGGCCTGCAATAGCGCCTCGGGCACGCGGCCCTGCGCGCGCGCCAGTTCCACCGCCATCACATCGAGCATCGGGCTGCCGGAGCTGGCGCCGGGGATATTGCCGTACAGGCGTCGGGCTTCGGCCAGTTCCTGCTCGGCCGCCGGATAGCGGCGCAGGCGCTGCTCGACGAACGCCAGCGCGTAGTGCAGCGCCGGCGCGCGCAGCGCCGACGCCCCGGCCAGTTGCGTGCGCAGCGCCGCGCGCAGGTTCTGCAGGTCGCTCGGCGACGCTTCCTGGATCACGCGCGCGCGCATGCGCGCGAACTCGTACTCGGGCGTGTTGGGCACCTTGCGCTGGCTGGCGTGGCTGACGCGGTCCTGCATGTCGGCGATGCGCTCGGAAGTCAGCGGGTGGGTGCGCACATAGGACGGCACCGAATTCTCGGCGGTGCCCGCGGCGCGCTGCAGCCGCATGAAGAAATCGGGCATCCCCTGCGGATCGAAGCCTGCGGCAGTCAGGATCTGGAAGCCGACCCGGTCGGCCTCACGCTCCGCGCCGCGCGAGAACGACAGCTGGTTGGCAATGGCGGCGCCCTGCCCGCCCATCGCCAGCGCCGCCGCCGCATCCGGGCTGCGCGTCGCGGCCAGCCCGGCCAGCACCATCGATGCCAGCGCAATCCACATCGACTGGTCCTGCTGGGTGATGCCGCGCGCGATATGCCGCTGCATCACGTGGCCGATTTCATGGCCCAGCACCGAGGCCAGCTCGGACTCGGTATCGGACTGCACCAGCAGCCCGGTGTGCACGCCGATATAGCCGCCCGGCAGCGCAAAGGCGTTGATGCTGCGGTCGCGCACCGCGAACAGGTCGAAGCCGGTGGCGAACGTGCCCGCGCCGGTCGAGCCGGAAATGTTCTGGCGCCGCGCCGCCTGCACCAGCCGGTAGCCAAGCGCGTTCAGATAGTCGGACAGCAGCGGATCGGGCACGTACAGCGGATCGCGCCGGATATCGCGCATGATGCGGTCGCCCAGGCGTTTTTCCATGTCGGGCGACAGTGACGCCGTGGACGGGTCGCCGAGGTCCGGCAGCTGCACGCCGCCCGCTTCGACCACCGCGTTGTTGGTGCGCAGGCCGAACTCGGATTTCTGGCCGGCCTTCACGCTGCGGTTCAGGTTGTCGTAGACCTGGTCCGCGGCTTCGCCCGACGTGGCCGGCGTGGCTGGCGCCGGCGCGCGCGGCACAGCCACCGGCGCCGCTGGCGCGGCCGCGGTGCGCGGCGTACCCTGGGGCCACGCCGGTGCGGCGAACGTCAGCGCCAGCAACGCCGCCAGCGGCCGCCGCCAGGGAGCCCAGGCGCCATGATGTGACGCGGAACCGGCAGGCACGGCATCCGCCCCGGCGCCACGGCCACGTGCGGCAGACCTGCGAAGCGATGGGTGTTTTGGCATGTTGCTATGATAGCGGCCTCCCGGGGCCGTTCCCATCGGACGCGTCGGTCGGACGCCTCCCGGCGGCATTGGCGGTCCCATGCATGCAGTTCGCCCCAAGCTCTCGATCATGACCCAGCTCACCCATTTCGACACCGCCGGACAAGCCCACATGGTCGACGTCGGCGACAAGGCCAGCACCCATCGCGTCGCGGTGGCCACCGGCACCATCACCATGCAGCCTGCCACCTTCGCCCTGGTGCGCGACGGCAGCGCCAAGAAAGGGGACGTGATCGGCATCGCCCGCGTGGCGGCGATCATGGCCACCAAGCGCACCGCCGACCTGATCCCGCTGTGCCATCCCATCGGCCTGACCAAGGTGGCCGTCGACTTCGCACTGGACGAGGCCGCCGCCACCGTGACCTGCACCGTGCGCACCGAGACCCGCGGCCAGACCGGCGTGGAGATGGAGGCACTGACCGGCGTCCAGGTCGCGCTGCTGACGATCTACGACATGTGCAAGGCGGTGGACCGTGGCATGGTGATCGGCAACGTGAAGCTGCTGGAGAAGCATGGGGGCAAGTCGGGAGATTGGGTGGCAGCGGGTTGATCCCCCAGCGTCGAATCCGTGCGTGCGTGACGTTCGCAGTACGCGTGGCAAGGGCTACGTGGCCTCGTATTACGCCAACTTCGTTCCCTGGTAATAAAGGTAACGCGGCATTTCCACGCGCGCCGTCCCCCACCGCTGCGCGCGACAATTTGGTATTCAATATCATTGCAGGCCCGCCGCAGCATTGCGGCCGGCCGACCCGGTCCGCGCTGCGCGCGGGGATGAGGTGGATACCATGAACGGGCGCATGCTCTGCCAGATCGCCCTGGCACTCGCGGCCACGGCCGCCAGCGGCGCCGCCCTTGCCGGGCGGGCCGATCTCCACGATGCCGCCTGGCATGGCGGCGATCTCCGCGACGGCATGGTCAAGGCGCGCACCAGCGTGGGCGTCGGCATCTATCTCGGGCCCGGCGCGTTCTACGGTGGCTATCCCTATGGCTACCCCGCTCCGTACTATTACCCGCCCGCGGTGGTGGCGGTGCCCGCGGTGCCGGCCGCGCCGCCGCAATACATCGAGCAGGGACCCAATGGCCCGGTGCCCGCTCCGGGCCCCGACGGCGTCATGCCGCAGCAGGGCTGGTGGTACCACTGCAGCCAGCCTGAAGGCTACTACCCCTACGTGGCGTCCTGTCCCGGCGGCTGGCAACGCGTACCGGCACAGCCGCCGGCCAATTCCTGACACGGGGTGACACCATGCATGCCCTGATCCGCGCCACGCTGGCCGTGGCCACCCTCACCCTCGGCGCCTGCGCCGTGCTGCCCTCGGGACCCAGCGTGATGGCGCTGCCCGGCACCGGCAAGAACTTCGACCAGTTCCGCGCCGACGACTACAACTGCCGGCAATTCGCCTTCGGGCGCGTCGGCGGAGTGTCTTCGGCACAGGCCGCCAACAATGCCGCGCTCGGCAGCGCCGTGGTCGGCACCGCGCTGGGCGCGGCCGCCGGCGCGGCCTTCAACGGCGGCTCGGGCGCGGCGGTGGGCGCGGGCGTCGGCCTGCTGACGGGGGCGGCGGTCGGTGCAGGCAATGCGCAATACGCGGGTTACGGCACGCAGCAGCAATACGATGCCGCCTACGTGCAGTGCATGTACGCCAGCGGCAATCGCGTGCCCGTGCCGGGGCGCGTGGCCGCGGTCCCGGCGCCGCGGTACTACTATCCGCCGCCCCCGCCGCCGGTCTACTACAGCCCGTACCCGTACTACTAGGTCAGTCCCGGCCCAGTTCCGCAAGCCGCCGCGAGCGATCGGCCACCCAGCCGCAGAACGCCTGCGGGCGCTGGTCCGCCTTCACGCCGCGGCACGCCTGCGCGATCGTCGCGTACTGCGCGGCCTCGTCGCCAAGGTAGTACCACCTCAGGCGCTCCATCCACAGCCGGCCTTGCGCGGCATCGCCGGTCAGCGCCAGCAGCCATGCCGTGCGCGCGATCATGGCCGGCGTCGGCAGCAGGTGCACCGCCGCGACATGCGCGGGCAACAGTGCCGCGGCATTCTCCGGCGTGATGGCGGCCTGTCCGGCCGCATCGGCCTGCGCATGCTGGCGGAACCAGAAGCGCGGCATCGGCAACGCTTCGCGGCCTTCGCTGCTGGCATACTCGCGCGCTTCGGCGCGGCGGTAGTCCTGCCACATCGTGCCCAGCACCACCGCGGCCACCGCGACCAACGCCAGCGCCAGCCCGCGCGCCACCGGCAACGGCAGCCGCCAGCGGCCGAAGCCCGACGGCTCCAGCCAGCCCAGCATGAAGCAGAACGGCAGGAAGAAATACAGGTAATGCAGCGGGTATTCCAGCATCGAATGCGCGCACAGCATCGCCAGCCACGTCAGCACCAGCACCGTCTGCTTGCGCTCCTCCCCATCGCCATGCCACAAGCGCGCCCGCACCACGCGCCACAGCCACGCCAGCAGGATCACACCCACGCCGGCGGTGCCGACGATGCCGGTCTTCGCCAGCAGATCCAGAATCGCGTTGTGCGCGTGCAGGGACATCTCGACCTTCACGCCGACCTGATCCAGCTGCTGGAACTGCGCCCAGCCGAACTCGCCCCAGCCCACGCCAAACCACGGATGGGCGCGGAACATCGCGATGGCGTGCGCCCACAGCGCACCGCGCGCCGAAATCTGGTCTTCAGCTTCGAGCTGGGCGATGGTGTCGAACAGGCGCCAGTCAAAGGCCTGCCCCGCCGCCTTGATCGCGGGCTGCAGGGCCAGCAGCATGGCCACCATGGCCACGGCAGCCACCACAAGTCCGACCGGGCGCTGCATGGGATCCGGGCCGCGGCGATCGCCTCGCGCCAGCCACGCCGCAAGCAACGCGTAGCACGCGGCAAGGCCCACATGCAACACGCCGGTACGCGAGCCGGACAGCACGATGCCGCTTTCCAACAGGGCCACCGCGGCCAGCCACATCGGGAAACGCAGACGGCCACGCGAGGCCAGCCACACTGAGGCGACCAGTGCGAGGCCGTGCACGGTCGCTTGATGGTTGGGCTGGTTGAGATTGCCCCAGAGGCGGCGGTTGGTGTCGTAGAAGTAGGTGGATACTAGACCGAATGCACTGTGCTCCAGACGGAAGACTTGAACCCATTGCGCCAGGGTACCGATGAAGCCGGCTAGCAGAAAAGCAACGGCGAGGCACCTGCACACCTGCGCATCTGGATATTTGATCTCTCGAACATGCCATGCGGCATACGCGGCGACAGCGCCCAAGACCAGCACGGCATTTGTAAGGACGCGGCTGCCAGTAACATCGGGCGCTCCCGATAGTTGTTGCGATATCCCGATCCCTATGAGCCAGATGAACAGGACAATCACCGTGGGTGTAGAGATAGTGCCAGTGGTGGCTTTGCGGGATAGCATCAGTGCGGTCACAGCAATCGCACACAATGCAGCATTCCATTCACCGTAAAAGGTCGGCAGCGGCAGGGTATGCCTCGAAACCAGATGTGGAGCGACGATCGCTACGATCAAAGCGACCGAGGGGAAGTGGGCCCTAGACGGCGGCATTTAGCGCCTCGCAAAAAGAAAGGCAAATAATAGCGTGAAGCAGCAACAAAAAAAAAAGCGCCCGAAGGCGCTTGCTACCGAGACTAGGCGAAATTAGGAACTAGCACCCGAGGCCGCAGCTACGTTGTTCCGCTGCAGATAGCTCAGGGCGCCCGTGTTGGTCAGCGCACCCTCAGCAGTATTAGCCCAGGATACTGCCGTTGCATTGGGGGTGGGCGTCATGACAATAATCCCGCCGTCCACGTTAGTACCGATACCTGTGCCCAGGGTCAGCTTAATGACACCACTGCCAGTGACTGTAGCACCGGTAACTTCTTTGGTCGGAGCGAAAGCCGGGATATTGGCTGCCGCATTAGCCGTATTGCAATTAGTAGCGACACCACCCGCCTCTTGAATACACAGGGCGACCGCCTGCTTCAACGGATCAGCAGAGGTGATGGCGTTGGACAGCTTTGCCCGAATTGTATAGTCCTGATACTGCGGAATCGCAATCGCCGCCAAGATACCAATGATCGCCACCACGATCATCAGTTCGATCAGCGTAAAGCCCTTCTGGACGCGGCGGCCCAGCTTCTTCAGTTGTTGTACCCGTTGCATGATTTGACCCCTCGAAGAGATTTTGGTTAAGCGTTGCACGTCTTCGGTTTCGTGACGCGGGGACGATTGAGCAGCAAGCGTGCCAGCGGCATCCCCCATCCGTAGGGGGTGAAAAGCGACAAATTTCGTCACCCGTCGGGGTGATGCTCGCCGTTTGCGCCAAAAATTGTCACCTGGGAGCGCTACCACAGGCAAGCGCGACAAAAAGTGCGATCACTCACATGAGTTAGTTGGCCGGGGCACCGACACACGCGGCGCCTCTCCAATGGAAAAGGGCGGCCAACTGGCCGCCCTTCCCGCATGCACTGGTTGCCGTCAGGCGGTCTGTGCCGACCGGCGGCTGAGCAGCTTGCCGATGATCACCACCAGGATCGCGCCGGCCGCGCCGAAGACCAGGTGGGCGTGCGGTACGTGGACTTCGAACCAGGCGGCGTCGACCGGGTCGCTGACCAGCATCTCACCGGCCAGGTAGCCGAGCAGCGCGGCGCCCAGCACGATGATGACCGGGAAGCGCTCCATCACCTTGAGCAGGAGGGTGCTGCCGAACACGATCAGCGGGATCGACAGGCCCAGGCCGACGATCAGCAGCAGCAGCTGGCTGCCTTCCGGGCCCTTCTGCGCGGCGGCGGCAACGGCGACAACGTTGTCCAGCGACATCACCAGGTCGGCGATCAGGATGGTGCGGATCGCGGCCCAGATATTGTCCTTGGCGTCGTGGCCCTCTTCATCGTCCTCGCCCGTCAGCAGCTGCACGCCGATGTAGACCAGCAGCACCGCGCCGATGATCTTCAGGTAGGGCAGGCTCAGCAGCTTGACCGCGGCGACGGTCAGCACCACGCGCATGATGATGGCGGCGGCGCTGCCCCAGAAGATGGCCTTCTTCTGCTGGGCGGGCGGCAGGTTGCGCGAGGCGAGCGCGATCACCACCGCGTTGTCGCCGGACAGGACGATATTGGTCAGGATGATCGATCCCAACGCAATCCAGAAAGTGGTGGAAGACAGCAGTTCCACGGGGAGGCTCCTCGAGTTCTATGTGATGGCGCGCCCCGTCATCCGACGGGATTTTGGATGTCTGAAGGCGCAGACATGACTGTTTAACCGATGAACCTTTCGATTAGATTTCAATCTTGTAATGTTCAGGGTCAAAGATGACGCCCGAATCACTCCCCGGAAACGACAATGCCCCCGCCGGGGCGGGGGCATTGCAGGAACGGTCGCTCCCGCCGTCGCGGACAGGCGGCCAGGGCTTACAGCATGGCCTTCAGCAGGCGGCCCATTTCCGACGGGTTCTTGGTCACCTTGATGCCGCAGGCTTCCATGATTTCCAGCTTGGCCTGGGCGGTGTCGGCACCGCCCGAGATCAGCGCGCCGGCGTGGCCCATGCGCTTGCCCGGAGGCGCGGTCACGCCAGCGATGAAGCCAACCACCGGCTTCTTCATGTTGTCCTTGATCCAGTGGGCCGCATTGGCTTCGTCCGGACCGCCGATCTCGCCGATCATGACCACGGCGTCCGTGTCCGGATCGTCGTTGAACATCTTCATCACGTCGATGTGCTTGAGGCCGTTGATGGGGTCGCCACCGATGCCGACAGCCGACGACTGGCCCAGGCCCAGCGCGGTCAGCTGGCCCACGGCTTCGTACGTCAGCGTGCCCGAGCGCGACACCACGCCGATGCGGCCCTTCTTGTGGATGTGGCCCGGCATGATGCCGATCTTGATTTCGTCCGGCGTGATCAGGCCCGGGCAGTTCGGCCCCAGCAGCAGGGTCTTCTTGTTCTCGCGGCGCATGCGGTCCTTGACTTCCATCATGTCGCGCACGGGGATGCCTTCGGTGATGCAGACCACCAGGTCCAGGTCGGCGTCAACGGCTTCCCAGATCGCGGCAGCGGCGCCGGCGGGCGGCACGTAGATGACCGACACGGTGGCGCCGGTCTGGGCCTTGGCGTCCTTGACGCTGGCGTAGATGGGAATGCCTTCGAAGTCTTCGCCGGCCTTCTTCGGGTTCACGCCGGCGACGAAGGCGTTCTTGCCGTTGGCGTAGTCGCGGCAGCCACGGGTGTGGAACTGGCCGGTCTTGCCGGTGATGCCCTGGGTGATGACTTTGGTGTCTTTGTTGATCAGAATCGACATGCTTTCGTCCTTTGCTTGACTCTGGCAGCGCGGGCAAAGGCCACGCGCGCTGCCGAAGTTCGCTTGTATTGGGTAACGGCGCCTCGGCTTACTTGCCGGCGGCGGCAGCCACGACCTTCTGGGCGGCTTCTTCCATCGTGTCGGCCGAGATGATCGGCAGGCCCGAGTCAGCCAGCATCTTGCGGCCCAGTTCTTCGTTGGTGCCCTTCATGCGCACGACCAGCGGCACGTTCAGCGACACGGCCTTCGAGGCCGAGATCACGCCTTCGGCGATCACGTCGCAACGCATGATGCCGCCGAAGATGTTGACCAGGATGGCCTGCACGTTCGGGTTCTTCAGCATCAGCTTGAAGGCTTCGGTCACCTTCTCGGTGGTGGCGCCGCCGCCCACGTCGAGGAAGTTGGCCGGTTCGCCGCCGAACAGCTTGATGGTGTCCATGGTGGCCATGGCCAGGCCGGCGCCGTTCACCAGGCAGCCGATGTTGCCGTCCAGCGAGATGTAGGCCAGGTCGAACTTCGAGGCTTCGATTTCGTTGGCGTCTTCTTCATCCAGGTCGCGGTAGGCGACGATTTCCGGATGACGGAACAGCGCGTTCGAGTCGAAGTTGAACTTGGCGTCCAGCGCGATCACCTTGCCGTCGCCGGTCAGGATCAGCGGGTTGATTTCGGCCAGCGAGGCGTCGGTGTCATAGAACGCCTTGTACAGGCCTTGCAGGGCCTGGCGAGCTTGGGCCACGCTCGCGTCGGGCACGCCGATCTTGCGGGCGATGTCGTCGGCGTCAGCGTCGGTCAGGCCGGTCGACGGCTCGATGATCAGCGTGTGGATCTTTTCCGGGGTGTGGGCAGCGACTTCCTCGATGTCCATGCCGCCTTCGCTCGACGCCATCAGGGCGATCTTCTGCGACACGCGGTCCACCACCAGCGAAACGTACAGTTCCTTCTTGATGTCGGCGCCTTCTTCGATCAGCAGGCGGTTGACCTTCTTGCCTTCCGGACCGGTCTGGTGCGTGACCAGCTGCATGCCCAGGATGTTGGACGCGTAGGTCTTGACCTCGTCCATGCTCTTGGCAACCTTGACGCCGCCGCCCTTGCCGCGGCCACCCGCGTGGATCTGTGCCTTGACAACCCACACCGGGCCGCCGAGTTGTTCTGCGGCCTTCAGGGCCTCGTCAACCGAGAACGCGGGGATGCCGCGCGGAACCGGCACATTGTATTTGCGCAGGATTTCCTTGCCTTGATACTCATGGATATTCATGCGTGTTTCCTTTCGGGTAGGCGTAAAAGGTAGAAGGGAAGAATCTGAAAGAAGACGAACTTTCTCGTCGGGCTGGCCGATCCTGAGAATCAGCCGGAGGTGCCGGTCGGCCGGTCGGCCGGGACAGCGTCGTTGCCGTCGATTGCGTGACCACCGCGGTCGCCATTGGCCGCGGGCTGCTGCGCCTGGGGCGCGGATGCGACGGCAGGCGCGGCCTCGGCCCGTACCTTGGGCGTCGGCTGGTGACCATACCAGCGCGGGTAAAACTGACGAACCACCTCGCCGTCGAAACGCAGGGCGTGGCAGCCGTTCAACTGATAGGGCGGCTCCGGATTCGGATCGTCCTCGCCGTTGTCGCGGATACTGATGACCTCGCCGGCAAAAGCCTGGATCGCGGTGCTCGGCAGCACGCCGGCGGCTTCGGTCAGGTGCGAGCAGCCGTGCATGCCGCCCAGGCGCTCGCGCACGGCCTTGCGAAAGCCCTTGCGCAGGTTCAGCCCGATCAGCTTGCGGTAAGCCGGGCCGATCGTGTCGCAATGGGACGGGTACGGCACCCAGTCCGAGCAGGCCTCGGCATCCAGCACCGTCATGTCCTCGTCGATGGTGATGCGCAGCCACAGGTCGTGCAGCGGCTGGCCCTGCGGGCGGATGCGGTCGCCGGCCAGTTCGATGTCACGGGGCTTGGTGTCGGTCAGGCGCACCTCGATGTCCCACAGGCCGTCCTCTCTCTGGTACGCCTCGGCCGCAATGGCGCGACGGTGACGCAGGGAGCGGTTGACGGGCTGGGACAGAGGCATGGCCAGGCTGGGAATACGGGAATACGGGGGCTGGGAAACGGCGGTACCGGAGCACCGAATAACCCGGGGAGTTTAACATGCCGCGCCGCGTCGGCCGGGAACATCCTTGCGCCGCAACTGTCGCGCGGGATTGTCGGCCAACCATGGCGCATCAGGCCTCGCCACCCTCGTCGCCGTAGTCCTCATCCGCGCCCTGGATGATCTTGCCGACCACCGCACGCGAAAAACCGCGTGCCACCATGAACCGGATCTGCTTGGCCCGTGCCTCGGGCGTGTCGGGCGGCGTGCCGAAGCGCTTGCGCCAGACCTCGCGGGCACGCTCGGCTTCCGTGGCGCGCAGGCGCTCCTGCAGTTCGCCCAGCTGCTCGCTGTCGAGCTTGTGGGTCTTGGCCTCCTGCATCACGCGCGCGGTGCCGTAGCGGGCGCCGCGGCGATGCACCAGGCTGTCGGCAAAGCGCTGGTTCGACAGCCAGTTCTCGCGCTCCAGCGCGTCCAGCAACTGTTCCAGCTGCTCGGCCGACTCGGCATGGGGCGCCAGCTTGCGCGCCAGCTCGGCGCGGCTATGCTCGCGGCGCGACAGGTAGCCGACGGCGCGGGCCTTCAGCGAAAGGGGGGGACGGGTGGCCATGAGGGTCGTGAAATTCCGGGCCGAAACAAAAAGGCCGGCGCATCATCGATGCCCGGCCTTTCCGGTTGCTGCAGCAATGGCCGCCGGCGCGGTCAGTCTTCGATCGTGGCCGCCGCGGCTGCGGCCGTGGGGTTCATGGCCACCACGCCCAGCGCCGCGCGCACCTTGTTTTCGATCTCGTCGGCGATGTCCGGGTTCTCGCGCAGGTATTCGCGGGCGTTGTCCTTGCCCTGGCCGATCTTCTCGCCGTTGTAGCTGTACCAGGCGCCCGACTTCTCGACGATCTTGGCATCGACGCCCAGGTCGATGATCTCGCCCTGGCGCGAGATGCCCTGCCCGTAGAGGATGTCGAAGAAGGCCTCGCGGAACGGCGGCGACACCTTGTTCTTGACCACCTTGACCTTGGTCTCGTTGCCGATCACGTCATCGCCCTTCTTGATCGAGCCGATGCGGCGGATGTCCAGGCGCACCGAGGCGTAGAACTTCAGCGCATTGCCGCCGGTGGTGGTTTCGGGCGAGCCGAACATCACGCCGATCTTCATGCGGATCTGGTTGATGAAGATCACCAGGCAGTTGGTGCGCTTGATGGTGCCGGTCAGCTTGCGCAGCGCCTGGCTCATCAGGCGGGCCTGCAGGCCGGGCAGCGAATCGCCCATTTCGCCTTCGATTTCGGCCTTGGGCACCAGCGCGGCGACCGAGTCGATCACGATCAGGTCGATCGAGCCCGAGCGCACCAGCGCGTCGGTGATTTCCAGGGCCTGCTCGCCGGTGTCGGGCTGCGAGATCAGCAGGTCGCCGACATTGACGCCGAGCTTGGAAGCGTAGTTGACGTCCAGCGCGTGCTCGGCATCGATAAAGGCGCAGGTGCCGCCCAGCTTCTGCATCTCGGCCACGACCTGCAGCGTCAGCGTGGTCTTGCCCGAGGATTCCGGCCCGTAGATCTCGACCACGCGGCCGCGCGGCAGGCCACCGACGCCAAGCGCGATATCCAGGCCGAGCGAACCGGTGGAAACCACCTGGATGTCCTTTTCGACCTCGCCGTCGCCCAGGCGCATGATCGAGCCCTTGCCGAACTGCTTCTCGATCTGGGAGAGCGCGGCGGCAAGCGCCTTTTGCTTCTCGGCGCTCACGCCGGCACCTGCCTTCTTGTCGTCCATGGTCGTCCTTGAGTCAATGGTGTATAAATAGGCCGCATGTGGCGCGGCACCGGCATTTGCCGGCATCGGCGCCGGCCCGGCTGTCTGCGCGGCCGCACTCCAGGGGGTCTCCCCGGGCGGCGCTAGCGGAACGTGCGGGTACTGTATAAAAAAACAGTATGCTTGGCAAGCCCCTTCGCGCCCCCGTGCCCCTTGCGCACTGGTGCCGGCTATGCCGGCCAGGGTGGAGACAACCATGCGCATTCTGATCGCCGAAGACGACGACGTGCTGGCCGACGGCCTGACACGCTCGCTACGCCACTCGGGTTACGCCGTCGACCATGTTGCCAATGGGCTGGAAGCCGATTCGGCGCTGTCGACCCAGACTTTCGACCTGCTGATCCTCGATCTCGGCCTGCCGCGCATGTCCGGGCTGGAGGTGCTCAAGCGTCTGCGCGCGCGCGGCGCGATGCTGCCGGTGCTGATCCTGACCGCCGCCGACAGCGTCGACGAGCGCGTCAAGGGGCTGGACCTGGGCGCCGACGACTACATGGCCAAGCCCTTCGCCCTGTCCGAGCTGGAAGCGCGCGTGCGCGCGCTGGTGCGGCGCGGCGCCGGCGGCGGCGCCACGCTGATGCGGCACGGGCCGCTGGCCTACGACCAGGTCGGGCGCATCGCCTATCTGAACGACCAGATGCTGGACCTGTCCGCGCGCGAGATCGGCCTGCTCGAGATCCTGCTGACGCGCAGCGGCCGCCTGGTATCGAAGGAGCAGCTGGTGGACCACCTGTGCGAATGGGGCGAGGAAGTCAGCAACAATGCCATCGAGGTCTATGTGCACCGCCTGCGCAAGAAGATCGAGGTGGGCGGCATCCGCATCGCCACCGTACGCGGGCTGGGCTACTGCCTGGAGAAATTCCAGCCGGCGGTGGCCGCGCCGCATTGATCCCATCACTGCAGGCCACGCGACCGACCTGAGTCCAACCTCGCCGACATGAGCCTGCTGCGACTGCCATGGCGGCGCGTGCCCCGCGCCGCGCCACCTCCCTCTTCCGCGCCGGAGGCCACCGACCAGGACCTGGCCGACGCGCTGCCGCACCTGGAAGAAAGCACCGCCCACCCCGCGCCGCGCTCGCTGTTCGGCGAGATCCTGGACTGGATGCTGGCCCCGCTGCTGCTGCTCTGGCCGATGAGCATCGCGGTGACCTACCTGGTGGCCAAGTCGATCGCCAACGGTCCCTTCGACCGCGCGCTCGAGGCCAGCGCCATCGTGCTGTCGCAGCAGGTGCGCGAGGTCAACGGCCGCGTCACGCTGCAGCTGCCGCTGTCGGCGCGCGAGATCCTGCGCGCCGACGAGACCGACAACATCTACTACCAGGTGGTCGGCAAGCGCGGCGAATACATCGCCGGCGACCAGGACCTGCCGCTGCCGTCCGAGGACGACCAGGGCCACGCGGGACTGGTGTCGCTGCGCGATGACCGCGTGGCCGGCAACGACGTGCGCGTGGCCTATACGTATATCGAGCTCAAGCAGGTCAGCGGCACCCAGCCGGTGCTGGTGCAGGTGGCCGAGACCCTGGACAAGCGCGCGCGCCTGGCCAACGAAATCATCAAGGGCGTGATCCTGCCGCAGTTCGTGATCCTGCCGCTGGCGGTGGTGCTGGTGTGGTTCGGGCTGTCGCGCGGGCTGGCGCCGCTGACCGCGATCCAGCAGCGCATCCGCGCGCGCAACCCGGGCGATACCAGCCCCATCGACGAACGCGCCGCGCCACAGGAGATCACGCCGCTGGTGGGCTCGTTCAACGAACTGCTGGCGCGGCTGGACCAGTCGGTGCAGACCCAGAAGCGCTTTATCGCCGATGCCGCGCACCAGATGAAGACACCCTTGGCGGGCCTGCGCATGCAGGCCGAGCTGGCGCAGCGCGAGCAGTCGCCCGAGGAACTGCGGCGCTCGCTGGCGCAGATCGCGGGCAGCTCGGAGCGCACCGCGCACCTGGTCACGCAGCTGCTGTCGCTGGCGCGCATGGAAAACCTGGCCGGCACCGGCGGCATGGCCGCGCTGGACCTGGCGGCGCTGGCGCGCGAGGTAGTCAAGGACTGGCTGCCGCAGGCGTGGGCGCGCGACATCGACCTGGGCCTCGATGCCGACGACCATCCGGTGATGGTCCAGGGCAACCGCCTGATGCTGACCGAGATGCTCAACAACCTGCTCGACAACGCCATCCGCTACACGCCGCGCGGCGGCCGCGCCACGGTGCGGGTCAGCGCCGACGCCTTCGAACCGTTCGCCTACCTGGATGTGGAAGACACCGGTCCGGGCATTGCGCCGGCCGAGCGCGACCGCGTGATGGAGCGCTTCTACCGCGTGCTCGGCACCAACACCGAAGGCAGCGGCCTGGGTCTGGCGATCGTGCGCGAAATCGTGCAGCAGCACGGCGGCGACGTCCAGATCTCGGACCACGTCTACCAGCAATCGCCACGGCTGGCCGGCGCGCATTTCCGCGTGACGCTGCGCCGTCCCGAAAACTTTCCGTCCCCATGAACGACACTCCAGCCCCCGGCAGCGCCGAGGCACGCCATCGCCTGGCCTGGCACCGCAACCTGCGCTGGATCTGCGGCCTGCTCGCGGTCTGGTTCACGGTCACCTTCGTGGTGGCGTGGTTTGCACGCGACCTGCGCTTCAACTTCTTCGGCTGGCCGTTCTCGTTCTGGGTAGGCGCGCAAGGCGCGCTGGTGGTCTATGTGCTGATGGCCGCGCTCTACGCCTGGCGCATGAACCATGGCGACGCCGAAGCCGACAGCGCCGAGGCGCCGCCGGTGCCGATGCCCTCGCAGGGCGCCTCGCGCGGCCCGGGCGCGGATGCTGCATAGCCGCACGCCGGCAAGACGCACCACGGTGCGGAGCGAAGGCGCCAGGCCCCTGCAGCGCAGCATCCATGATGCTCTGCGCGGCTAGCGTATACCCCGACATTTTTTGCCGCGGGCGCGCCGGAATCTGTCAGACCGCAGTAAGTTTCGCCACCCACAATCCTCTGCAACTCTGGGCATGGGGCCAGCCGCACGGTGCTTCCCGCGCGCCACGTCCCGCCCGAGATCCAATCCAGACGGAGGAGACAAGATGGCAAACGTGCAAAACGTTGCGGTGCCCGGAGGGGGCGCGCAGAACGCACCGATGACTGCCGAAGAGCGCAAGGTGATCTTTGCCTCGTCGCTGGGCACGGTGTTCGAGTGGTACGACTTTTACCTGTATGGCTCGCTGGCGGCGATCATCGCCAAGCAGTTCTTTGCCGGGCTGGACCCGACCTCGGCCTTCATCTTCGCGCTGCTCGCATTTGCCGCCGGCTTTATCGTGCGGCCGTTCGGCGCGCTGGTGTTCGGCCGGCTGGGCGACATGATCGGGCGCAAGTACACCTTCCTGGTGACGATCCTGATCATGGGCGTGTCGACCTTCATCGTCGGCCTGCTGCCAGGCTACGCCACCATCGGCTGGGCCGCGCCGATCATCCTGATCGCGCTGCGCATGCTGCAGGGCCTGGCGCTGGGCGGCGAGTACGGCGGTGCCGCCACCTACGTAGCCGAACACGCTCCGCACGGCAAGCGCGGCGCGTACACCTCGTGGATCCAGACCACCGCCACGCTGGGCCTGTTCCTGTCGCTGATCGTGATCCTGCTGTGCCGCGAGGCGACCGGTGCCAACTTCGAGGTCTGGGGCTGGCGCATCCCGTTCCTGCTGTCGATCCTGCTGCTGGGCGTGTCGGTCTATATCCGGCTGTCGATGAACGAATCGCCGGCATTCCAGCGCATGAAGGCCGAGGGCAAGACCTCCAAGGCCCCGCTGACCGAGTCGTTCGGCCAATGGCGCAACCTGAAGATCGTGATCCTGGCGCTGTTGGGGCTGACCGCCGGCCAGGCCGTGGTCTGGTACACCGGCCAGTTCTACGCGCTGTTCTTCCTGACCCAGGTGCTCAAGGTCGATGCCAAGACGGCCAACCTGCTGATCGCCGGCGCACTGGTGATCGGCACGCCGTTCTTCATCTTCTTCGGCGCGCTGTCGGACAAGATCGGCCGCAAGTGGATCATCATGGCGGGCTGCGCGCTGGCCGTGCTGACCTACTTCCCGCTGTTCAAGGCCCTGACCCACTACGCCAACCCGGCGCTGGAGCGCGCCCAGCAAAGCGCCCAGATCGTGGTGACCGCGGACCCGAAGCAGTGCTCGTTCCAGGGCAGCCCGATCGCCCGCGAGATCGACTTCCGCAGCTCGTGCGACATCGCCAAGCGTACCCTGGCCCAGGCCTCGGCAAGCTATGAAGTGGTCGAGGCCCCGGCCGGCACCGTGGCCAGCGTCAAGATCGGCGACAAGGAGATCAAGGCCTTCGATGCCAAGCTGGTCAACGGCCACAGCTTCGACGACGCCAGCAAGCAGCAGATCGCGGCGTTCAAGAAGGAAGTGGGCAGTTCGATGGCCGCCGCCGGTTATCCGACCAAGGCCGACCCGGCGCAGATGAACACGATCATGGTGCTGGTGATCCTGGTCATCCTGGTGATCTACGTCACCATGGTGTACGGCCCGATTGCCGCCATGCTGGTGGAACTGTTCCCGACCCGCATCCGCTACACCTCGATGTCGCTGCCCTACCATATCGGCAACGGCTGGTTCGGCGGCCTGCTGCCCACCATCTCGTTTGCGCTGGTGGCGCAGAACGGCAACATCTACTACGGCCTCTGGTACCCGATCATCATCGCCGCCCTCACCTTCGTGGTCGGCGCGCTGTTCATCCGCGAGACCAAGGACGTGAATATCTACGCCAACGACTGAGCGGTCGTGCGGCACTGAGCAAAACGGCAGGCCACCTGGCCTGCCGTTTTTTTGTGCCCCAGACCTTCATGCAAAATCTTCGCCGGAAGGTGTTGACAGTCTCGAAAGCCCAGGTATAATCTCAGTCTTCGTTGGCGAATTAGCTCAGTCGGTTAGAGCGACGGAATCATAATCCGCAGGTCCGGGGTTCGAGTCCCTGATTCGCCACCATCTATTTGAAAAGCCGCGATCCCGCAAGGGTTCGCGGCTTTTTGCTTTGGTTCGCGCCAAACAAGCGTTCTCGCCAGGGAACGCGGCCGCCCATCACGGACGGCCCCGCGGGCAACGCTTACCAGTAGCGCACGCGCCCGGTATCGATATGCACGAACTGGTCGGTCTCGTAGTAGCCGACGCCACCGCCCTGCAATGACTTGGCGGCATCGCGCACATCGGCCAGCGACACGCCGGCCAGCCGGATGTCGATGGCCTTGCCGTCCATATGCAGGCTGTGCTTGGCCACCCCGCCGCCGCGCGAGTTGCGCAGGCGCGAATTGGTGGCCGGGCTGCGGTAGCCGGAAATGACCTGGAACGGCTTGTCGGTGCCCAGCTCGCGGCGGACCTGGAACAGCAGGTCGAACAGCTGCGGATCGATGGTGCCGACCTTGCCGGAATAATGGTCGCGCAGGAAGCCGTTGAGCGCGGTCAGCGCTTCGGGCACGAAACGATCGCCGACGGCATAGACCAGCGACACCCGCTCGCCGGTATGGGTGTGATCGAAAGCCAGCGTGCGGGCATCCGGCAGGCCGGCCAGCGCCTGGTTGGCGGGCAGGCTGGCCAGCGCGCGGCGCGGCGCCAGCGGCATCAGGCCGGCGGCCAGCGCCAGGGTTCCGGTGGTATGAAGAAAGCGGCGGCGTGCCTTGCGCGTCGCGTCAGTCATGGTACTTCCTCTGAATGTGCATGGAGCGGCGCCTATCGAATGGCGCCCGCGGCGCTTGCAACAGCGCGCGGCTGGGGGCGCCCGTTGCGTTGACGCAGCGCCTTGTCCAGCAATTTGTCGTGACCGTAGATGTCAGGCAGGAAGGATACACGACCATCGGCGCGCGCGATGACCGTGCCGTAAGCCAGCACCACCGGCAACGGCTGCTGCAGGCGCACCGTGCTGGACTTGCCACGCGCCATCGCCTCGCGGATGCGGGTCTCGTTCCACTCCGGCATATCGTGCAACACGAACTGGGCCAGCGCCACTGGGGCTTCCACGCGGATGCAACCGTGGCTGAAGTCGCGCCGGTCGCGCTTGAACAGTTGCGGCGACGGCGTGTGGTGCAGGTAGATGTTCTCGTTGTTGGGGAACACGAACTTGATATCGCCCAGCGCATTGAGCGGGCCGGGCCGCTGACGGATGCGCAGGCTGCCGTTCAGCACCGCATCGAGGTTCTCCTCGGACAGGGTGGTCACGGCCTTGCCGTCGCCCCCTACGAACTCCAGCCCCTGCCGGTTGAAATATCCCGGATCGCGGCGCAGCCGCGGCACCGTCTCGCGGCGCGCGATCGACGGCGGGATGTTCCAGTACGGGCTGAATTCGATATAGCGCATGTCCTCCTCGAACAGCGGCGTGCGCGTGTCGAGCGCCTTGCCGACGATCACCTTCATCTCCAGCTTGATGTCGAGCTTGCCGTCGCGGACTTCATAGGCGCGCAGCATGAACTCCGGCACGTTGACCACGATCATGCGCGGGCCGTCCAGCGGGGTCCAGCGCAGGCGCTCCATGGTCAGTTCGATCTGCCGCACGCGCTCGGCGATGGGCAGGCTCAGCTGCGCCAGCGTGGCCGCGCCGATCACGCCGTCGGGCTGCAGCCCATGGCGCGACTGGAAGGCCTTGACGCCATCGACCAGCGCGCCCTCGTAGCGCGCCGGCGGCTGCGTGCCGGCGGGCAGGTCGCCCAACGCCACCAGGCGCGCAGTCAGCGCGGCGGCGCCGGTCCAGGGCTGGCCCGGCGTCAGCTTGCTGGCCGGCAGCGGCGGCAGCGGCTGTTGCCACACCGGTTGCCGGGCGATGTCGCGATAGCGGGCCAGGGCCTGGCGCAGCGTGCCGTACAGCGGGAACGTGGGCGCGGCCTGGCGGATGGCTTCGGGCAGGCGGTGCTGGGCCACGGCATCGCGCAGCGTGGTGGCGGCATCGAAAGGCCGTTCCGCCTGCGGCGCAAAATTCGCATGGACCGCGCGCGGGTTGACGCGACCGCCGTGCAGGTCGGACAGCATTCGTTCCATCGCGGCGCTCAGCGCCGCATCCAGCCGCGCCGCGGCATCGGGCGGCAGCGCCGGGCCGTGGGCGGCCTGGGTCACCGCCTGGCGCAGCGCTTCGGCATCGTAGTCGCGCGGATCGAGGCCATCGGCGGCCACGGCGGCCAGCGCGTCCACCGCCTGGCGCGCTTCCGGCACCGGCCGGCCCTGCACGAACCACATCGGCTCGTTGGCAAAGGCGGGCACCGCAAGCCACGTGGCGCAGGCAATGGCGACGGCGCCAAGGCGGCGCACGACAGCATTCAGGGTCTGGGGCATCGGGCGGATAGCTCGGATTCGTCACAGATGCCATCAGTCTACCCGCGATGGCGGATCGGCGCGGCCGGGCGCGCCAAACCCGGCAGGCGCCTTTCACCACACCAGTTGATGCCGGCGCGCGTAGTCCACCATCTCGACCAGCGAGCCCACATGCAGCTTGGCCATGATATTGGCCTTGTGCGTGCTGACGGTCTTGCTGCTGATCAGCAGCTGCGCGGCGATCGACTTGTTGGAATGTCCGCGCGCCAGGTATTGGAGAATGGTGATCTCGCGGTTGCTCAGCCGCGGCAGGCCAGCCTGCTGCTGCTCACCAAGCTGGCGCACCGTCTCCAGCGTCTGCAGCGGAAACACCAGATAGCCGCTCAGCACGCCGCGCACGGCCTGCATCACTTCCTCAACGCCGCGCTGCTTGACCACGAAGCCGTGCGCGCCGGCGCGCAGTGCCCGCACCGGCGCCTGCGCGGTGTCGGTGCCGGACAGGACCAGCAGCGGCACGCTCGGCAGCGTGGCCGCCACCCGCCGCACGAAGTCGATGCCGGGATTGCCGAAGCGTTCGACATCGACCAGCACCAGGCCGGGACGGTGTTCGCGGGCGAGGCGGAAACCCTCCCTGACACCATCCGTTTCCAGGACCTCGTCCGCTTCGAATTCGGCGGCAAGTTCGGCGCATAACAAGGTGCGGAACTTCGAGGGTTCGTCGACGATCAGCGCTGGTGGCAATTCAGGGCTCCTTAACAACTGGCGAGGGATTGGCCAGGCGGCTGGCTATGCCAAGGTTAAGGGCCCTGAGGTGCCTTGATGCGCCGAATTCTCACCGCACAGACGCAGCAGGTTCTGCACGAGAGTCAGGCTTTTCCTTCGATGACGCGGGTAGCGTCAAGTGCCTGCGGCGGCGGGCAATGCGGCACGCTTGTGGCGCGCTCCGGTGGCCGCGGCGCCGGTCATTCCGTCCCGGCGGGCAGGAAGCGCGGCGCGGGCGCGGAGCGCGGCACCTCGCGCTCGCCCTGCTGGTGCAGGCGGTACGTGCCGCGCGCCTGGTTGTGCGGATGGCGCGCGGCCTCGTCCAGCGTCAGTACGCGCGCGAAGCACACGTCGGTGCCGCCCAGCACGGACTCCCAGTGGGTGCTGGGCCGGCTGGCAATGGTGGCGGCGATGCGGGCCTTCACCGCCGGCCACTGGGCGCGGTCGTACTGCGCGGCCGGGTCGATGTCGGTCAGTTCGAGGCGCTCGAGCAGTTCGCGGTAGAACTGCGGCTCCAGCGCGCCGAGGGTGATGGCGCGTCCGTCCGCGCAAGGGAACACGTCGTAGAACGGCGAATCATGGAACGGGCTCGGTTGCGGGCCGCCCAGCGTGCCGGCCGCGCGCGACACCTGCACCAGCGAGCCGAGCATGGCGACGATATCCGTGATGGCGGCATCCACCACGCAGCCCTCGCCGCTGGCGCGCGCACTGAGGATGGCGCTGGTGATGCCGAAGGCCAGCCCGAGCGCGCCGGTGGCATCGCCCATCACGGTGGGAGGCACCATCGGCAGGCTGCCGTCGCGCGCGGCCATCGACAAGAGGCCGGTCAGCGCGATGTAGTTGAGGTCATGGCCGGCGCTCTGCGACAGCGGGCCGGTCTGGCCCCAGCCGGTCATGCGGCCGTAGACCAGGCGGGGATTGCGGGCATGGCAGGCCTTGGGCCCCAGGCCCAGGCGCTCCATCGCGCCGGGGCGCAGTCCCTCGATCAGCGCGTCCGCGCCGGCCACCAGGTCGAGCGCCGCCGCAACGTCCGCGGGCGCCTTCAGGTTCAGTTGCACCACGCGCTTGCCGTGCTCCAGCTCCATCTCGGCCGGCACCGACTGCCCGCGCAGGATGCGCCGCGCATCGGGCGCCACCGGGCGGGTGACCAGCGTGACCTCGGCGCCGAGGCCGGCCAGCATGGCGCCGCACAACGGACCAGGGCCGATGCCTTCGAATTCCACTACCTTGATACCGCGCAGGGGCTGCAGGTGGCCGCGCTCACTCATGATCGTCGTCTCCGGTTCGCCGCCCGCTCGCGCCAGGGCGGGGGCGGCTTGCATTGGGGGTTGGATTCGGTCTGCCCCTGGCCGCACGGGCGCGCCATGCCTGGCGCGGGGCTCGGGAGCATGCTACGCGTCGCCGTGTTGACGGGGCAATGGCCAAATGCTTCAGCCGGATTGACGGAATTCATCAGCCG
This sequence comes from Cupriavidus sp. MP-37, assembly GCF_020618415.1. Taxonomy (NCBI): domain Bacteria; kingdom Pseudomonadati; phylum Pseudomonadota; class Betaproteobacteria; order Burkholderiales; family Burkholderiaceae; genus Cupriavidus; species Cupriavidus sp. MP-37. The sequence goes on from NZ_CP085344.1 coordinate 3,291,073, forward strand.
ACCGGCTGACCGGCTAATCGGCTGACCGGCTATCGCACCGGGAAATCGGATAATTCCGATCCGACTTGATCTGCATCGCATCCTGGCACGACACTAGGGGGCATGATGGTTCCAGATGGCGTTGCGGCCACATGGCCGCGGCGCTTGCCGACAGCCCCCATCCAGGAGATCCCGCCATGACCAATATCGTCCTCGCCACCGACGGCTCGGCCTTCAGCGACGCCGCAGCGCGCTTTATCGCCGAAGGCAAGCTGCTGCAGAACGGTTTCACCGTGCATGTCGTGCACGTGGCGCCCGAGGTGAGCGGCCAGGTGCGCGCCTTTGTCAGCAAGGAAACCATTGACGACTGGCACAAGGAAGCCAGCGACAAGGCGATGGCGGCGGTCTGCGACATCCTCGCCGCGGCCAATGTGCCATTCGAGCGGCACCCGCTGCACGGCTTTGCGCCGGAGCGCATCGTCGCCTATGCGAAGTCGGTCGACGCCGCCGCCATCGTGATGGGCACGCATGGGCGCGGATCGTTCTTCGATGCCGTGATCGGTTCGGTGGCAGGCCGGGTGCTGGCGCAGGCCAACTGCCCGGTGGTGCTGGTCAAGGCGCCGGAAAAGAAGGATTAAGCCGCCGACAGGCGGGCAGTGCCGCCACGGCACTGCCTTCAGCCAGGCTTCGGCCGGGCTTCAGGCGCCCCACAGGGGCGCTTCGTCCATCAGCGCGACCTGTTCGCGCAATTCCAGGATGCGGTCCTGCCAGTAGCGCGCCGTGCCGAACCACGGGAAGGCGGCTGGAAAGGCCGGATCGGCCCAGCGGCTGGCCAGCCAGGCGCTGTAGTGCAGCAGCCGCAGCGTGCGCAGCGCTTCCACCAGCCACAGTTCGCGCGTGTGGAATTCCGCAAAATCCTCGTAGCCGGCGACGATGTCGGCCAGCTGGCCTTGCATCGCCGCGCGGTCGCCCTCGAGCAGCATCCAGATGTCCTGGATCGCCGGGGCCATGCGGCTGTCGTCGAAGTCGACGAAGTGCGGACCGGGCTCGCCATGGGTGCCGCCGCGCGCGTCGTCCTCGTCGATCCACAGCACATTGCCGCGATGGCAGTCGCCATGGACGCGCAGCAAGCGCACGTCGCCGGCGCGCTCATAGCAGCGCCGGACGCCGTCCAGCGCCAGCTGCGCCACCGACTGCCACGCCGGCAGCAGATCGGCCGGGATGCAGCCGCTGGCGAGCAGCCAGTCGCGCGGGGCGATGCCGAAGGTGTCGAGATCCAGCGCCGGGCGCGCCTGGTAAGGCCGGGCCGCGCCCAGCGCATGGATGCGGCCGATGAAGCGGCCGAGCCAGGTCAGCGTATCGGCGCGGTCCAGCGCCGGCTCGCGGCCGCCGCAGCGGGGAAAGACGGCAAGGCGGAAGCCCGCATGATGCAGCAGCGTGCCGGCGTCGCCCGGCGCCAGCGCCAGGGCCGGCACGGCGGGAA